>NZ_JBJNMH010000019.1:0-109626 GCF_052168635.1 Serratia sp. CY47444 | reverse complement strand
GCGTTGTATAATAGTTGCCCAGAACACATTGAGGTTCTTTTGGCTCATGGCGCTAACCCATTAGCCAAAGATGATTTTAATGACAGCTTCCTTTCTTTGATTTCTGCGGAAATAGCCAAGGGAGACAAAAATAATTCTTATATAAAGAAATTAATTAAAATTAAAGAGAAAATAAACATTATGAATTAGTTGGCTCTCAGGTGGGTGAAATAATTGGCGTTTGACGTGGATGGGATGGGTATGGCATGAAGCACATTATTCTCATTATCACCGTGGTGCTGTCTATATGTGCGATGCAGGGATGCGAACAAGGTAGGGATCTACAACCACAAGATTACTTTGAAGGGAAGCAGCTGGACATCGCCACCATCATTTACGAGGGTGACAGGCAAAAGCTGGATAAAGTTTTATCGACGGTAAGCAAAGAAACGTTAAATCGGCCGGCCAAGGCGGAGATGACGTTGCTATTCTGGACGATAAACAACGCCATCTTTGACAAGAACACGCCAGAGCGGCTCAAGATCATTACAGATTTAGTCAAGGCGGGGGCTGAGCCATTACAACCTCAGCCTAACGCACCAGGCAGCCCCGCTGAATTTGTTATGAAAGCGGATAAAGGCATCTGGATACAGGCTATGTTAGAGGGCGGACTTTCTCCAAATGCCAGGGATAAGGTTCATAATCAACCCATTATATTTAATAGTATCTTTGCAAAAAACACAGAAACATTAGAGGTCATGTTGGAGCATGGTGCTGATATAAATATAAAAAATTCACTGGGTGATACGCTGCTCATCGATGCTTTAGACTATCACTCCTATGACCACGTCATTCTTTTATTAGAAAAAGGCGCCGATAGCGATATAAGAGGCAACTCGGGTTGGACGATGGGTAATCAACTACAACGGCTGATTAATAGGAGTCCGGACGGCAGTGAGGCGAAAGCGTCTCTTGAGCGCATCAAAGACGAGCTAATTAAGCGTGGTGGGAAATGGCCACCTCTCCCTGTCAGTAAATAAGCCGTCTCGCTGTATTACCGGAAACTGGGCACATGTTGTAAAGGTGTTCTTACCGCAGAGGCATTGTCCACAGACGGTCGAGTTGCGAAAGTTTGCTTGGGTTGCGCACGATAAATACCTGAGCCAGTCGGCCTTCGGCATTCAAGCTGAGACTGACAGACGCCGTAATACGGCCTTGTTCGGATAGCAAGGCGCCCGGCACGCCATTGATGAGCGCGTGTTGCCAGAGATAGGCTCGCCAAAATACGGGCAATTTACCGCCGATAAACTCGAGTACCTCACGTTTGCCGACGAGTTCAGCCAGGTTGGCGGGCACTTTGCCGCCGCCGTCCGCACTGAGCTTAACGTCTTCGGACAACAGGGTCGAAAGCGGTTCGATATCTGCCGTTTCCACCGCCGTTTTGAAAGCGATCAGCAACGCCTCCTGCCGCTCTGTGGGCTGGGTTTTACGCTCCTCTGGGCGGCCAACTTTTTCGCGCGCGCGTGACACCAGTTTACGACACGCCGTTTCTTCCCCACCTAATGTCGTGGCGAGATCCGCGTAGGGCAAGTCAAAGATGTCATGCAGCAAATAGGCTGCGCGCTCGCGGGGAGTGAGTCTTTCGAGCAACAGCATAAAGGCCGTCGACAGCGACGATGCGAGTTCCAACGTCTGCTCGGGCGTTTTGGCTACGGCGGTTTGAATGGGTTCTGGCAGCCAAATACCGACATAATCGACGCGAGCCTGCTGCGCGGCGCGCAGCAGGTCAAGGCAACGACGAGTGCAGACGGTGGTCAGCCAGGCCGCAGGATTCAGAATGCTGTGGCGATCCGCATGTAACCATTTGATATAGGTATCTTGCACGGCATCTTCCGCGTCGGCCAGAGAACCTAAAATACGATAGGCGAGGCCGATCAGAAACGATCTTCTCGATTCGAACAGTGCTGCATACTTGTCGTTTTTCATACTAGTGGCCGGAAATATGAATTCTATTCCACAAATTTATCATAGTGATATTTGCGGTTAGCGCGCTGATTTCCTCCTCGGAATAGTACGCGCGCAATGCCGCACGCAGTGGGCCATACTCGGTATGGCGTTCAAGCCGCGTTAACGCTTCTGTCCAGGCAAATGCGGCGCGCTCGCGAGGCGTGAAATCATCAACGTGTTCCCATACCACCAGCCTGTCCAGACGTGCGTTGGTTTCACCGTCCTCGCGCGCTTCTTTGGTATGCATCTCGACACAGTAACCGCAGCCATTGATTTGCGAAGCGCGCAGGAGGACGAGATGGTAGATCTTGCGCTCCAGATTGTGCGCATCGATAGCGCCATGCACTTTCAGCAGCGCGGAAAAAACGTTGGCAATGGTTTGCGCATGATTGACAGGGTCGGTATTCACTAACGTAGTCATAAGAACTCCTCATTTATCGGGTTAACACATATAGATGACGAATGAGAAGAGGGATGTGTGACCGAACCACAGCAAAAATGTGCATTTTGGGGCCGTGGGCCGTTGATGTAATACGTTTTTCAGGCAACAAAAAACCCGATAATCTTGAACCTAAAAGGCGGGATTATCGGGCTCCACAAAATGGGGACATCAAAGAAAAGCAGTGGCACTAATTCAGACTGCGGCCCCCAACGAAAGTTCTGGCCGGCGACAAAAAAATCAAAATATTTTTATCGCCGATCCATCTCTCCCGCTAATCGATCAGCCGAGTATGCCCGGCCATAGCACCACGATGAGTGAACCCGCCAGCGTTAACAGCACGTTAGCGATGGCGTAGGTGCCGGCGTAACCCAGCGCCGGGATGTTGCTGCGCGCGGTATCGCTGATGATCTCCATCGCCGGCGCGCAGGTGCGGGCGCCCATGATGGCGCCGAACAGCAGGGCGCGGTTCATGCGCAGCACATAGGCGCCGAACAGGAAGCAGATAACCACCGGCACCAGGCTGACGATCAGCCCGGCGATCAGCATCTGGCCGCCGACCGCACCCAGGCTGTGGCCGATGCCGGCGCCGGCGCTCAGGCCCACGCCCGCCATAAACACCATCAGGCCGAATTCTTTCACCATGTTCAGCGCGCCCTGCGGAATGTAGCCGAAGGTCGGGTGGTTGGCGCGCAGGAAGCCGAGCATGATGCCGGACATCAGCAGGCCGGCGGCGTTGCCGATGCCGAACGAGAAGTTGCTGAACTGTATGGTGATCTGGCCGATCAAAAGGCCGATGATGAAGAAGGCGCAGAACGCCAGCAGATCGGTCACCTGGCTGTGAATCGAGATAAAGCCAATTTTCTCCGCCACGCTCTTCACCCGGCGCGCGTCGCCGCTCACCTGCAACACGTCGCCTTTGTTGAGCACGATGCTGTCGTCGATCGGCATTTCGATCTGGCTGCGGATCACGCGGTTGAGGAAGCAGCCGTGGTCGGTCAGCTTTAGCTGGCTCAGGCGTTTGTTCACCGCGTTGCTGTTCTTCACCACGATCTCTTCGGTGACGATGCGCATGTCGAGCAGATCGCGATCGAACACTTCCTTGCCGTTGCGGAAGCTCGGGTCCAGCCGCGCGTGGGCGTCCGGGTAGCCGACCAGCGAAATCTCGTCACCCACCTGCAGCACCGCGTCACCGTCCGGGTTGGCCAGAATGCCGTTGCGGCGGATGCGTTCGATGTAACAGCCGGTCTGGCGGTAGATGCCCAGTTCGCGCAGGTTCTTGCCGTCGGCCCAGGCCACCAGCTCGGGGCCGACGCGGTAGGCGCGGATCACCGGTAGGTAGACCTTGCGCTGGCTGTCGGTGTCCAGGCCGCGTTCGCGGGCGATCTGCTGGGCAGAGGTGGACAGGTCCTGGTGTTGCAGCTTCGGCAGGTAGCGCGCGCCGAAGATCAGGCTGACCAGACCGATCAGGTAGGTGAGGGCGTAGCCCAGGCTCAGATGATCCTGCGCCGCCAGCAGCGCCGGGCCGTTGACGATGGTGTTGCGTAGCGTGTCGCCGGCGCCCACCAGCACCGGCGTGGAGGTCATCGAGCCGGCCAACATGCCGGCGGTCAGGCCGATGTCCCAGTGGAACAGCTTGCCGAGACCGATGGCGAGCACCATCGCCGAGCCGACCATCACCAACGCCAGCATCAGGTAGTTTTTGCCGTCGCGGAAGAAAATCGAGAAAAAGTTGGGTCCGGCTTCCACGCCGACGCAGAAAATAAACAGCATGAAGCCGAGATTCAGCGCCTCGGTGTTAATGGCGAAGTGTTGCTGGCCGAGCAGCAGGGAAACCACCAAAACGCCAATGGAATTACCGAGTTGGACGGAGCCCAGACGGAGTTTACCGAGGCACAGCCCCAGTGCGAGTACCACGAACAGTAACAGAATGTAGTTACCGTTTAACAAACTAGCGACGTTTATGTTCACGGAGGATAACTTATTGTTTACCAGTAAGTGCTTGATATAGATAACTATAAGAGATAAATTCAGCCTTAAAACGACGTCATAAATCACCACCAGCAGAAAGCGAAGCGAACCATCGTTCGGCGGCGTTCATTCTAGACGCTATGACCGATGACAGCCAGCACAGAAAGCTGATTTCCTGCGCCGCCGTGCGCATTTAACTCTCTTTTGACCAAGGAAAAAATTCGGTTCAGCGTCACCTCACGGGGGGCCGGACCGATTTCTATTGATGCGGTAATTGGGCGGGGGAGAATTCGCATGACGAGTTATCGATATTGGCTGGGCATTCTCAGCTGTTTTCTGTTGTTCAGCCTGGTGTTTCTCGGCCAGCAAACCGGCCTGTTCGGCAGCACGGATCATGAGCACCACGGGGAAACCGGCCTGCTGCTGTTCGTTGTCCCCGGTGCGATCGCCAGCTATCTGTCGAGCCGCAAGCGGCTGCTTTGCCCGTTGCTTGGCGCGCTGTATGCGCTGCCGCTGTGTCTGCTGATCCGCCACTTCTGGCTGACGCCGTCCTATTCATTCTGGCAGGAGTTGGCTTATGCCACCAGCGCGGTGTTCTGGTGCGTGTTCGGCGCGATGCTGATGCTGTTCGCCCTCGGCCTGTTGCAGACGCTGCAGCAGCTGCACCGGCGGCAGCGGCAATAAAAAAAGGCGCGTTAAGCGCCTTTTTTGTCGTTCAAAAACTTACTGGAACAGGTTCAGGTGTTCTTTGGCGTAAGCTTCGAAATCGGTGCAACCGCCGATGTGCTTCTCATCCAGGAAGATCTGCGGCACGGTTTCAACCGGTTTACCGACGGTTTTTTCCAGATCGGCCTTGGTGATGCCTTCCGCGTGGATGTCAACGTAACGGAAGTTGAAATCGTCGCGTTCTTCAGTCAGTTTTTCCGCCAGTTCTTTAGCGCGGACACAATAAGGACAGCCAGGACGCCCGAAGATTACTGCAAACATGCAACGCTCCTTAATTGGATTTTCAATAAATGGTTCGCTATTGCAACGACATCCCGTCACCGAAAAAGTCATTACCTGCGTCAGATGGCGCCTACTATGCCCGTTGAGGCCATGAAAAAAAAGCAGGAATTACCTGTTAATCTGATTCATGTAACCAATTAGTCAGCCGGGGCTGTCGCCGTCGGCGGGAATTCACTACACTGGGGGCAGACCTTCTGGAGAAGAAAAATATGCGTTCATTCGGTGACTTACCACGCCCGGTGCTGGTGTTGGAAGGGCTGGGTATCGTGATGTTGGTGCTGGCCTACCTCAGCATTCACGGCCACCTGCAGCTGCCTGGCTGGCTGGCATCGCAGCAGGCGGCGGTCGGCATGATTTTCCTCGGCGTGGCGTTGATGGTGCCGGCGGCGGCATTTCTGGTGTGGCGCGTGGTGCAGGGCTTTGGCCCGCTGATGCGCGGCGGGTTGCCGCCGGAAAACGATCGCCGCAAACCGCGAGATGCGGATGCATCGAAAGATAATCAGGACCGCGATCCGCGCGCCTGAGTGCCGCGGCCGCTAACCCGCCTGCCGGGCAGGCGTTGGCTTTTGGGGTGACGAGTGAAAATTGCCATTCTTTCTCGCGACGGAACGCTCTATTCATGCAAGCGGCTGCGTGAAGCGGCGGAAGATCGCGGGCACAGCATCGATATCATCGATCCGCTTTCCTGTTATATGAACATCAACCCGGCGGCGCCGACCATTCACTATCGCGGCCGCCAGCTGGAACGCTATGACGCGGTGATCCCGCGCATCGGCTCCGCCATCACCTTTTACGGCACCGCGGTGCTGCGCCAGTTCGAGCTGCTTGGCAGCTACCCGCTCAACGAATCCGTGGCCATTACCCGCGCTCGCGATAAGCTGCGTTCGCTGCAACTGCTGGCGCGGCAGGGCATCGATCTGCCGATCACCGGCTTTGCCCATTCGCCGGACGACACTGGCGACCTGATCGAGCTGGTCGGCGGCGCGCCGCTGGTGGTCAAGCTGGTGGAAGGCACGCAGGGTATCGGGGTGGTGCTGGCGGAAACCCGCCAGGCGGCGGAAAGCGTGATCGACGCCTTTCGCGGGTTGAATGCCCATATCCTGGTGCAGGAATACGTGCGCGAGGCGCAGGGGCGCGACGTGCGCTGCCTGGTGGTGGGCGGCCGGGTGGTGGCCGCCATCGAGCGGCAGGCGAAGCCCGGCGAGTTTCGCTCCAACCTGCACCGTGGCGGCACCGCCCGCAAAGTGACCATCACCGCCAGGGAGCGGGCGATTGCGGTCAAAGCGGCGAACACGCTGGGGCTGGACGTCGCCGGGGTGGATATCCTGCGCGCCGAGCGCGGCCCGCTGGTGATGGAGGTCAACGCGTCGCCGGGGCTGGAAGGGGTGGAGACCACCACCGGGTTGGACATTGCCGGCATGATGATCGAATACATCGAGCAGCGCGGCCGGCCGGGCTTCCGCCTGAAATCCGGTGGTTGACGGGGCGGTCGGCGCGCTTTTCCCGCCGAGCAATATCTTAATTAGTGAATTAAGCCGCATTGATCGTGGCGTATCGGGTGAATATTCCGTAAGCTATGCGCCTTTTCGCGTTTTGAATATTGTGAGGCTGGTTATTATGGATTCACTCATTGTCCCCGATTTGGCGCTGTTGCGGCGCTGGCTGGATCAGTCGGGCATTTCTTTCTTTGAGTGCGATTCCTGCCAGGCGCTGCACCTGCCGCACATGCAGAACTTCGACGGCGTGTTCGACGCCAAGATAGATCTGGTGGACAACGTCATCCTGTTCTCCGCGCTGGCCGAGGTGAAACCGACCGCGCTGATCCCGCTGGTGGCGGACCTGAGCCAGATCAACGCCAGTTCGCTGACCATCAAGGCCTTTGTCGACATTCAGGACGACAACCTGCCGAAGCTGATCGTCTGCCAGTCGTTGAGCGTGGCGGTGGGCATCACCTACGAGCAGTTCACTCATTTCATGCAGCAGGGCGAAGAGCAGGTCTCGATGGTGATCCTCGAGGCGCGGGCGAACGATCTGCTGTTTATGGGTGACGAAGAAGAGATCCCCGCTGGCGCCGTGCGTCAGCCGATGCTGCACTGATCCTCGCCGTACCTTAAGCATGCCGTCGCTCCGGCGGCATGCTGCCGTTATTCCCCTCCGCAATAAAATATTCTGCACTTTGGCCTTTGCCGCCCGATCTTTCTCGTCTTTTGTGCCGTTAATGGCGTATCACATAGAGAAAAACTGCATAAAAAATCGATAAATGGCGTTTTTTACCCTGGGGGCTGGCAGGTTGCGGTGGCAGCGGCTATGCTGCTGATTCTGCAAAGGGCTTGCGATTTCCCTTGTAACCACGCGAGCAGGGCAGTGCAAAAAGGCGCATGCAATCATATGCATAGCCATTCATTTCGTGGTTGCAACGATTGCGCTCAATCAGGAAAGGTTTTGTATCGCTGCAGATACAAGTTCAATTCTATGATTTACCCTGTTTTGGAGGAAGTTACGGATGGTCACCCAACGTAAAAAGTGGTTATCGGGTGTGGTTGCCGGTCTGTTGATGGCCGCGTCCGTCACGGCGTCAGCCGAAGAGAAAACGCTGCACGTGTATAACTGGTCCGACTATATCGCGCCGGATACCCTGGCCAAATTCCAGAAAGAAACCGGCATCAAAGTGGTGTACGACGTCTTTGACTCCAACGAAGTGTTGGAAGGCAAACTGATGGCGGGCAGCACCGGTTATGATCTGGTGGTTCCTTCATCCAACTTCCTCGAGCGCCAGTCGCAGGCCGGCATCTTCGAGCCGCTCGACAAGAGCAAAATGCCCAACTACAAGAATCTCGATCCCGAGATGCTGAAGCTGGTTGCACATAATGACAAAGACAACAAATACGGCATCCCATACCTGATGGTGACCACCGGCATCGGCTACAATGTCGACAAGGTGAAGGCGGCATTAGGCAAAGACGCGCCGGTCGACAGCTGGGATCTGATCCTCAAGCCGGAAAACCTCGAGAAGCTGAAAAGCTGCGGCGTCTCTTTCCTCGATGCGCCGAGTGAGGTTTACGCCACCGTGCTGCACTACCTGGGCAAGGATCCCAACAGCACCAATGCGGCGGACTATACCGGCGCGGCCAACGATCTGCTGCTGAAGCTGCGGCCGAGCATTCGTTACTTCCACTCTTCACAGTACATCAACGATTTGGCTAACGGCGATATCTGCGTGGCGATCGGCTGGTCCGGCGACGTGATGCAGGCGGCCAACCGCGCCAAAGAGGCGAAGAACGGCGTGAACGTGGCCTATGCGATCCCGAAAGAAGGGGCGCTGACCTACTTCGACATGTTCGCCATGCCGGCGGACGCCAAGAACAAAGACGCCGCGTACCAGTTCCTGAACTTCCTGATGAAACCTGACGTGATGGCGGGCATCAGCAACTATGTCTATTACGCCAATGCGGTGAAAGATTCCACGCCGCTGGTGAAGGCCGAGGTGCGCGAGAACCCGAACGTCTATCCGCCGGCCGATCTGCGCGCCAAGCTGTTCACGCTCAACGTGCAGTCGCCGAAGCTGGATCGTGTCATTACCCGCGCATGGACTAAAGTTAAAAGCGGGAAGTGATGATGGGGGGATACCCCCGATCGTCGGTAAACCGGCAGGCGGGCGCTCCCCGCCTGCACTGCTGTTTTGGGCCACGGCACTCGCCGTGGTTTTGTGCCGCTTTACGCCGGAGAGCACCCCGATTGAACGACGCCATCCCTCGTCCTCAAGCCAAGTCGCAGAAGGTCTTCACCCCTCTGCTGGAAATCCGTAACCTCACCAAAACCTTCGACGGGCAGAATGCGGTCGAAGACGTCAGCCTCACCATCTACAAGGGCGAGATCTTTGCGCTGCTTGGGCCGTCTGGCTGCGGCAAGTCAACCTTACTGCGCATGTTGGCCGGCTTTGAACAGCCGACGGAAGGGCAGATCGTGCTCGACGGGCAGGATATGTCGCACGTGCCGCCGTACCAGCGGCCGATCAACATGATGTTTCAGTCTTACGCGCTGTTCCCGCACATGACGGTAGAGCAGAACATCGCCTTCGGCCTGAAGCAGGACAAAATGCCGCGGGCAGAAATCGCCGAGCGGGTGGCGGAAATGCTGGCGCTGGTGCACATGCAGGAGTACGCCAAACGCAAACCGCACCAGCTTTCCGGCGGCCAGCGGCAGCGGGTGGCGCTGGCGCGCAGCCTGGCCAAGCGGCCCAAGCTGCTGCTGCTGGATGAGCCAATGGGCGCGCTGGACAAGAAGCTGCGCGATCGCATGCAGTTGGAAGTGACCGATATTCTCGAGCGCGTCGGCGTCACCTGCGTGATGGTGACGCACGATCAGGAAGAGGCGATGACCATGGCGGGGCGCATCGCCATCATGAACCGTGGCAAGTTCGTGCAGATCGGCGAGCCGGAAGAGATCTACGAGCATCCGAATAGCCGCTTCAGCGCCGAATTTATCGGTTCGGTCAACGTCTTCGACTGCGTATTGCAGGAGCGCCACGACGATGCGCTGATCCTGCAAAGCCCCGGATTGCGCCATGCGATCAAAGTAGATCCGGACGCCTCGGTGGTGGACGGCGTGCCGATCCAGGTCGCGCTGCGGCCGGAAAAGATCCTGCTGTGCGAACAGGTGCCGGAAGACGGCTGCAACTTCGCGGTAGGGGAAGTGGCGCACATTGCCTACCTGGGCGATCTGTCCATTTATCACGTGAAGCTGCACAGCGGGCAGATTATCAGCGCCCAGCTGCAAAACGGCCACCGTTTCCGCAAGGGGATGCCCACCTGGGGCGATGAAGTGCGTCTGTGCTGGGAAACCGACAGCTGTGTCGTGTTGACGGTGTAGCGGAGCCGCTGAGGAGTAACCCATATGACCCTGCTTTCTGAACGCACGCCGGAGCCGCCGGCCAAAACGCCCGGCACCCTCAAGGCGCTGTTCCACCGCCTGCTGATGGCTCACGGCCGCAAGCTGGTGATCGCATTGCCGTATTTATGGCTGACGCTGCTGTTCATGCTGCCGTTCCTGATCGTGTTCAAGATCAGCCTGGCGGAGCTGGCGTTGGCGGTGCCGCCTTACACCGAGTTGATGAGCTGGGTGGACGGCAAGCTGAACATCGCGCTCAACTTCGCCAACTACCTGCAACTGACCGACGATCCGCTGTATATCGACGCCTATCTGCAGTCGCTGCGCGTGGCGGCGGTCTCGACGCTGTGCTGCCTGATCATCGGCTATCCGCTGGCCTGGGCGGTGGCCCACAGCAAGGCGTCGACTCGCAACATTCTGCTGCTGCTGGTGATCCTGCCTTCCTGGACCTCGTTCCTGATCCGCGTCTATGCCTGGATGGGGATCCTGAAAAACAACGGCATTCTGAATAACTTTCTGATGTGGCTGGGGGTGATCGACCAACCGTTGGTGATCCTGCACACCAACCTGGCGGTGTATATCGGCATCGTTTATTCCTACCTGCCGTTTATGGTGCTGCCGATCTACACGGCACTGATCCGGCTGGATTACTCGCTGGTGGAGGCGTCGCTGGATCTGGGCGCCCGGCCGCTGAAAACCTTCTTCAGCGTCATCGTGCCGCTGACGCGCGGCGGCATCATCGCCGGTTCGATGCTGGTATTCATTCCGGCGGTAGGGGAGTTCGTGATCCCGGAGCTGCTCGGTGGGCCAGACAGCATCATGATCGGCCGCGTGCTGTGGCAGGAGTTCTTCAATAACCGCGACTGGCCGGTGGCTTCGGCGGTCGCCACCATCATGCTGCTGTTGCTGATCGTGCCAATTTTGTGGTTCCACAAACACCAGAACAAGGAAATGGGGGGGCAGGAATGAACAACTTGCCGGTAGTACGTTCACCGTGGCGTATCGCCATCCTGACGGTCGGCTTTACCTTCCTGTATGCGCCGATGCTGATGTTGGTGATCTACTCCTTCAACAGCTCCAAGCTGGTGACGGTGTGGGCCGGCTGGTCCACGCGCTGGTATACCGAACTGTTCCACGACTCGGCGATGATCAGCGCGGTGGGGCTCAGCCTGACCATCGCCGCCGCCTCCGCCACCGCCGCGGTGGTGCTGGGCGCCATCGCCGCCGTGGTGATGGTGCGGTTCGGCCGCTTTCGCGGTTCGACCGGCTTTGCGTTTATGCTGACTGCACCGCTGGTAATGCCGGACGTGATCACCGGCCTGTCGCTGCTGCTGCTGTTCGTGGCGATGGGGCACGCTTTCGGCTGGCCGTCGGAGCGCGGCATGTTCACCATCTGGCTGGCGCATGTCACCTTCTGTACCGCTTATGTGGCGGTGGTGATCAGCTCGCGTCTGCGCGAGGTGGATCGCTCGATTGAAGAGGCGGCAATGGATCTGGGGGCGCCGCCGCTGAAGGTGTTCTTCGTTATTACCTTGCCGATGATTGCGCCGGCGCTGATCTCTGGCTGGATGCTGGCGTTTACCCTGTCGCTGGATGATCTGGTGATTGCCAGCTTCGTCTCCGGCCCGGGCGCCACTACGCTGCCGATGCTGGTGTTCTCCAGCGTGCGTATGGGGGTGAATCCGGAAATCAATGCGCTGGCCAGCCTGATCCTGCTGGTGGTGGGCATTCTCGGCCTGATCGCCTGGTGGTTTATGGCGCGTTCGGAAAAACAACGATCGCGTGAATTACAGCGGGCGGCCCGTAGCTGAATCGTAACAAACCTGCTATTTTTGCAATCAATAAGTATTGCAACTAACTACCTGACTTTACATGCGCCATCTGTATTGGTGGCGCGTCGTAGCGGAACACGGATATGTCAGACATGCTGAAAAGCGGGCAGGGAATGAGATCGACTTCGGATGCGCCGGTGCCGGTGATGGTGGCGGGCACCGCCATGGTGGCGATCAAGTGTATCAGCGTGGTGTTGTTGTTGGGCGAACTGGGCGTCGACGGCGCACAGGAGTTCGTTAACACCAGCGCGCAGGCGTGGGATTCTACCTTTATCTTTCTGGCCGGCCTGATGCTGCTGTGCCTGCAAATCAGCTGTGGCTTTGCGGTGATGCGCGGCCGCAACTGGGGACGCTGGGGCTATGTGGTCTGCCAGTGCATCGTGGTGCTTTACCTGCTGTTGGCCACCATTGGCAGCGTCTTCCCCGAGGTGTTCACCGTGGAGGGGGAAACCAGCGGCCAAATCCTGCACGTTCTGATCCTGCAAAAGATCCCCGACGCGGTGATCCTGGCGTTGCTGTTCGTTCCTGCCGCCAGCCGCCGCTTCTTCACCGTGCGCAAGTGAGATTTTAGGCGTGCGGAGTGGTAAACTCTGCGCCCTTAATTCGTCATCCTGAACTTCACGGTAATCTTCATGCATTGCGCTTTGTATACGGCGGGTACCTGCCGTTCCTGTCAGTGGCTGGAAAAGCCCTATCCGCAGCAACTGGCTGACAAACAGCATCACCTGCACTCGCTGCTGGCCGGGTGCGACGTCGCGCAGTGGCTGCAGCCGATGGCGGGGGAGCTGAGCGCATTTCGCAATAAAGCCAAGATGGTGGTCAGCGGCAGCGTGGAGCGCCCGCTGCTCGGCATGCTGCACCGCGACGGCACGCCGGTCGATCTGAGCGACTGCCCGCTGTATCCCGCCGGCTTTGCGCCGATGTTTGCGGTGCTGAAAAGCTTCATCGCCCGCGCCGGCCTGACGCCGTATAACGTGGCGCGCAAACGCGGCGAGTTGAAATACCTGCTGCTGACCGAAAGCACGCTCGACGGCGGCGTGATGCTGCGTTTCGTGCTGCGCTCGGAAACCAAGCTGGCGCAGCTGCGCGCTGCGCTGCCGTGGCTGCAGCAGCAGCTGCCGCAGCTCAAGGTGATCTCCGCCAATATTCAGCCGGTGCACATGGCGATCATGGAAGGAGAGCGCGAGATCGCGCTGACCGAACAGCAGGCGCTCGAGGAACAGTTCAATCAGGTGCCGTTGTTCATCCGCCCGCAAAGCTTCTTCCAAACCAACCCGCAGGTGGCCGCCGAGCTGTATGCCACCGCCCGCGACTGGGTGCGCGCGCTGGGTATCGACAGCATGTGGGATCTGTTCTGCGGCGTCGGCGGTTTCGGCCTGCACTGTGCGCAGCCGCAAACGCGGCTGACCGGCATCGAAATCAGCGCGGAAGCGATCGCCTGCGCGCGCCAGTCGGCGCAGCGGTTAGGGTTGTTGCACGTAGATTTTCAGGCGCTCGACTCCACCCGCTTCGCCACCGCCGAAGGCCAGGTGCCACAGCTGGTGCTGGTTAACCCGCCGCGGCGCGGCATTGGCCAGGCGCTGTGCGACTACCTGAGCCGGATGGCGCCGGACTATATTCTCTATTCCAGCTGCAACGCCGAGAGCATGGCGAAAGATATCGAGACGTTGCCGGGGTACCGCATCGAACGGGTGCAGCTGTTCGACATGTTCCCGCATACCGCGCACTACGAAGTGTTGACGCTGCTGGTGCGGCGTTTATAAAACATAAGGCCCGGTTATCCGGGCCTTATTGCTTATTGCGGGAACCATTTGTCGTTGATGGCCTTGTAGGTGCCGTCGGCCTTGATGGCGTCCAGCGCGGCGTTCAGCTTGGCCAGCAGCGCCTGGTTGTCGGGGCGCACCGCGATGCCGAGGCCGGTGCCGAAGTATTGTGCATCGGTGATGTGCTCGCCGACCGGCGCCAGCTGCGGGTTGGTTTTCAGCCACTCGTTCACCACGGCGGTGTCGCCGAACACGCCGTCGATACGGCCGTTTTTCAGCTCCAGAATGGCGTTCTGGTAGCTGTCGTAAGAGACGGTGTTAATCTCCGGGTGCTTGTCCTGCATGTATTTCTGGTGGGTGGTGCCGTTTTCCATGCCGAGCTTTTTGCCTTTCAGATCCGCCAGCGAGCTGAACTTGCCTTTTTGCGCGATCACGATCGCCGAGTTGGCGTAGTAAGGCTGGGTGAAAGCGACCTGTTTGCTGCGTTCCGGCGTGATGTCCATACCGGAAATCACCGCATCGTATTTCTTGAATTTCAGCGCGGCGATCAGGCTGTCGAACGCCTGATTGGTGAAGGTGCACTGCGCCTGCATCTGTTTGCACAGCGCGTTGGCCAGATCGATATCGAAGCCGACGATCTGGTTGTTGGCGTCCAGCGATTCGAACGGCGGGTAGGTGGCGGAGGCGGCGAAGCGGATGGTCTCGGCCGCGGTGGCGTTAAAGGTCATCCCGGCCAACATCGTCGCGGCAAGCAGCAGTTTTTTCATGCGTAGAGCTCCTGTCTGGATCCTGAAAGTGATTATTCGCTATCGTTTGTTTTTACTGGTGAACGCCAGAGTTTTTTGCGTGTGCGCATGCTGATAACCCTGCCATCGAGTGAATTAAAATGCAATATAAATGATTAAATATTGCCGCAGAGATAAAAAAAGCCCCGCACGATGGCGGGGCTCATGGGGAGAGGCGGTCTCAGTTGCGGCGCTCAAACGCCAGCGCGCGACGCTCTACCAGCCGCATCAGCAGCGTCAGCAGGCCGTTGACGCACAGGTACACCAGGCCCGCGGCGCCGAACACCATGACGTCGTAGGTACGGCCATACATCAGCTGGCTGTAGCCCATCACTTCCATCAGCGTGATGGTGTAGGCCAGCGAGGTGCTTTTGAACACCAGCACCACTTCGTTGGAATAAGACGATAGCGCACGTTTGAAGGCGAACGGCAACAGGATGCGCAGCGTCTGCCGGCGCGACATGCCCAGCGCTTCGCACGACTGCCACTGCCCGGCGGGAATGGCGCGCACCGCACCGTAGAACAGCTGCGTGGTGTAGGCCGCGCTGTTCAGCGCCAGCGCAATCATCGCGCACAGCCAGGGCTGCGACAGCAGGTTCCACAGCCACGGGTAGTCGCGGATCGCCGGGAACTGGCCGGGGCCATAGTAGATCAGGAAGATCTGCACCAGCAGCGGCGTGCCGGTGAACAGCGTCACGTAGATCTTGACCAGCGGCGTCAGGATCGGCGTTTTCAGCGTCAGGATCACCGTCAGCAGCAGCGACAGCAGCAGCGCGACGATCAGCGCGGCGACGGTCAGGGTTAGGCTGGTATGCAGCCCTTTGAGGATTTCCGGTAAATACTCAATCATCAGACCGGCCCCCGCTCAAAGCGCGTGGCGCGCAGCTCAATGCGTTTGATGACGTATTGGCTGAACAGCGTCACCAGCAGGTAGATGGCCGCCGCGATCACATACCAGGTAAAAGGCTCCTGGGTGCGGGTGGCGATGCTCTTGGTTTGCAGCATCAGATCGTTCACGCTGATCAGCGACACCAGCGCGGTGTCTTTCAGCAACACCAGCCACTGGTTGCCGAGGCCGGGCAGGGCGTGGCGCCACATCTGCGGCATGATCAGGCGAAAGAAGATCGCCGCCTTACCCAGTCCCAGCGCCTGGCCGGATTCCCACTGCCCCTGTGGCACCGCTTTGAGTGCGCCGCGCAGCGTCTGCGAAGCGTAGGCGGAATAGAGCAGGGCCAGAGCGATCACCCCGCACAGGAACGGACTGACTTCGAAATTGTCGATCGCCAACTGGATCGGCAACTGGAACAGACCGAGGTTGAGGGTAAAGCCGTCGGAGAGCATCAGCAGCAGCTGCGACGAGCCGAAATAGATAAACAGCACCACCAGGATTTCCGGCAGGCCGCGCAGCACGGTCACCCAGGCGGTGCCGAGCCAGCTGACCGCTTTCCAGCGGGACGATTCCCATACGGCGAACAGCATCGCCAGAATCAGCCCGAGGATCAGGGCGCAAACGGCAAGGCCGACGGTCATGCCGGCGGCGCTTGCTAAAGGTTGTAATTCATTCATCGGGGCGTATTACTGCTGGAACCATTTTTTGTAGATGGTTTCATAGGTCCCATCCTGCTTAATCTTGTCCAGAGCGGCATTGAACTTGCCCTGCAGATCGGTATTCTTTTGGCGCACCGCGATGCCGAGGCCGGTGCCGAAGTAGTCTTTATCCGTCACTTTGGCGCCCACTGCCGCCAGCGCGTCATTCTGCTTCAGCCACTCGTTGACCACCGCGGTATCGCCGAACACCGCATCAACGCGGCCATTCTTCAGATCCAAAATGGCGTTCTGGTAGCTGTCGTAAGGCACGGTGGTGATTTCCGGGTGCTTGTCGGTCAGGTATTTCTGGTGGGTGGTGCCGTTTTGCACGCCCACCTTCTTGCCTTTCAGCGCCGTCACGTCGGCGATTTTGCCTTTCTGCGCGATGAACAGCGCCGAGTTATCGTAGTACGGCTTAGTGAACAGCACCTGCTTTTCACGTTCCGGTGTAATGTCCATGCCGGCCATGACCGCATCAAAACGCTTGAACTTCAGACTAGGGATCAGGCTGTCGAACGCCTGGTTGGTGAAGGTGCACTCGGCCTGCATCTCTTTGCACAGTGCGTTGGCCAGATCGACATCAAAACCCTGAATCTTGTTGCTGGCGTCAATAAATTCAAATGGAGGATAGGAGGCTTCGGTAGCGAAACGGATGGTTTCGGCTGCGGAGGCGGAAACGCTGATGCCGGCCAGAACGGCGGCGATTATTAGTTTTTTCATCGCAAAATCCCCAAATTACAGCAAGTTAATTGTTAGTGTGATAAGTAGTTGGCAAACTCGGTGGTCTGTGGCTGCGCAAAGTGGCTGCTGTCGCCTTGCTCCACAACGTGGCCGTTTTCCATGTACACCACGCGGCTGGCGGTCTTGCGCGCCACTTCCACTTCGTGGGTGACGATCACCTGCGTGATGCCGGTGCCGGCCAGTTCGCGAATGATGCTAACGATCTGAGCGGTGATTTCCGGATCCAGCGCCGCAGTCGGTTCATCGAACAGCAGCACCTGCGGTTCCATCATCAGGGCGCGGGCGATCGCCACGCGCTGCTGCTGGCCGCCGGAAAGGTGCAGCGGGAAGCGATCGGCGAAGTCGGTCAGGCGCAGACGCTTGAGCAGCTTGTCGGCGCGCTCCATCGCCTGAGCCTTGGTCAGACCCAGTACGCGGCAAGGCGCCTCGATCAGGTTCTGGACCACAGTGAGGTGAGGCCACAGGTTGTATTGCTGGAAAACCATGCCGACGTTTTGACGCAGTTCGCGAATGGCTTTCTCGCCCGGCGCCTGTTTGAAGTCGAATTGGTTGCCGGCGATCTGCAGTTGGCCCGAACGCGGCATTTCCAGCAGGTTTAGCACCCGCAGCAATGAGCTTTTCCCGGCGCCGCTTGGGCCAAGCAGCACCAGGGTTTCCCCAGCTGGACAATCCAGCGTGATGTCAAACAGCGCCTGGTGAGCGCCGTAATAGCAATTGATACCGTTAAGTTGAATACTCATGCGCCAGAATTGAATAGACATTGATGCCGCAAATGTTAACTTCCACAGAATACTTATGCAATCTTTGTGCGTTAAAATTTATGAGTGTGCGGCGGGAAAGTAAAAGATTAGCACAAGATACCGCGACTCAGGCCGAGGGAGGGGATTTGTGGCGCAGGCTGTGATATCGGTAGCGAAATTTTTTCTATTGGACGAAATTTGAGCTGTTGACTGACGGCGGGGATGACCGACGCGGCAAGCCCGCGTCGGCCGGGGTATCGCGGGTTACTGGTTTTCCAGCACCTGGCGCACGCTGCCGTTGGTGGCGTGTGCTGGAACATTCAGGTAGCGAATATCATCAACCACCCAGCAGGTACCTTCGCGCACCATCAGCACTTCGTCCTGCCAGTTCACGGTGCTGTTGGCGTCTTTTTGATAGCTTAAGTCGACGCGCAGCGGAATATTTTTCGCATCGGTGTTAGGAATGGTCGAGGCGCTGGCGACGGAGGCGCTGCTTGGCCCTTGCGCATTGCCGGAGAACAGATCGCCGGTTATCTGATGCTTGCCCGGATTTTGAGCGGCGCTGACCAGATCCTGATACAGCACTTTGCTCAGATAAGGCTGCAGCTGCGCCAGGCGGTTGCTGTCCGGCAGGCTGGAGCCTTGCTGGATGCGCAGGTCATAGAACTTTTGCGCGACCGTATCCGGGCCGCCTTCCACACAGCTGCCGCTGCGGGTGCCGATATCCTTGTATGCCGGTTCCACCGTGGTACAGGCACTCAGCAACAGCGCTAAGGGTAAAACAGCCGCAATCGTTTTTGTTTTCATCTTATTACCTTATGTGAAAGTCTCTACCATGAAGACCGATAGCTTACAGTATAAATGCGTTTTTTGGCCTTGCATTCGTACTGCGTGCCATTGATTAAGCGAACATAACGCCAATCTTCTGGTCATAGATACGTTGAATTAATCAAACAAGGAGTTCTGATGCAGCTTTCAACTACCCCGACCCTGGAAGGGTTCACCATCACCGAATACTGCGGCGTCGTCACCGGCGAAGCGATCCTCGGCGCCAACATTTTTCGTGATTTCTTCGCCGGCGTGCGCGATATCGTCGGTGGCCGCTCGGGCGCTTATGAGAAAGAGCTGCGCAAGGCGCGCTTGATTGCGTTCGAAGAGCTGGAAGATCAGGCAAAAGAGCTGGGCGCCAACGCGGTGGTCGGCATTGATATCGATTATGAAACCGTAGGTAAAGACGGCAGCATGCTGATGGTGACCGTCAGCGGCACCGCGGTGAAAGTCAGCCGCTAACGCCATTCCCTGCGCCCCGGCCGTTCCGCCGGGGCGACATCCTGTAGGTTCATCCCACCTTGTGCTGCTCGACGATCGGGCGGTGTTCCTGCGGTTTCACCGGCGCCGGCGCTTGGCGATGCGGCATCGGCTGAACGGGCGGCTGATGGATCTGCGGCGCCGGGGCAGGATGCGGCATGATGCGCGCTTGCGGCACTGCCAACGGGCTTTCTATCGTCGGATGCTGTGGCGCTGCCGGTTCACGAACTATCGGCGGCGCAGCGTGCGGCGCGACCTGAACCTGTGGCCGCACGGCGGATTGATGCACTGGCGCGGCGGTCTGCATCGGATGCGTCTGTACCGGAGCCGCATGCACGGCCATCGGCTGCTGCGCGTGGGGCGCTGCCGGCGCGGTATGTGTGAACGTCGGCATGCTCCTCGGTTGTTGCACATGGGGCGCGTTGACCGACTGTTGCACGTGCGGCGCGGCCGCTACCGGCTGGGTGTGTGCAAAGGTTGGCAGGGTCATCGGCGCATGGGCCGCAGGCGCGACGCGCGGCTGCGCGTTAGGCGTCGGCGGGTTGAAATGCGGCGTCGGTGCGGCGGTCGTATTGTTGTAGTTATTCACTGTATGGGTGCTGCGATTCACATTGTTCACGTTGTTATATTGATTGATGTTGGTGACGCGATTCACCACGGTGGTGGAATGCGATACGTAGGGCGCATCGCGGTAGACCACCGGTTGGCGTCGATCGTCCCAGCGCATATCCCAGTTGTGCCAGCCGCTGTTGTGCTGATTGAACAATGAGGCGACCGCAATGCCGACACCGAAGCTGATCACGCCGGCCGCCAACATGTCGCTGCCGCTGTAGCCCGAAGGTTGATACCGATAGCTCGGATAGGCTGGGATCGGCGTGCCGTAGGCCACCCAGGGATCGTAATGCGGGACGTAAACCGTATCCGGCTGGCTGGGTTCGATGACGATGGTTTCGCCCGGCGCCGCTACCACGCGCTGGCGATAGGGCTGCTGCTCAACGTAACGGGTGGTGGGGGCCACGACGATGCGCTGCTGCGGGGTGTTTTTCAGCGTGCCTTGGCTGGCCGCCCGTTGACGCATCACCTGAATGGCGTTCATCACGTCGGTGGGATCGTTCAGGTAGGCGCTGCCCAGGGCGGTGGTCCAGGGGATGTTTTTCGCCATTTGATCGAGCACGTCGGGGAATTGCACCAGGCCGCGCACGCTGGGATCCCAGGGCTGAGCGTCGGCCGCCGAGCTGAGCGCCGCCGGTTGCAACCCGCGGTTTTGCGCCAGCCAGGCATCCGCGGCGTTGATTTGGTCAGGATAACCCGCGCCGGCCAACACCTGCGCCAGCAGCTTGTCGGGGAACAGCGCCACCGGGCTGACCAACTGGTACAGCTGGTCGGCAGTCAGCGGCGTATAGGCCGGCGTACTGGCACTCGCGATGGGCGCGGCCGGGGACGGTGCGCTTGCCCCCATCGCGTCAGCGACTTTTTGCCGATCGCAGCCGCTGAGCGGCAGCATGGCGGCACAGAGCAACCAGGACAGATAGCGTGGCGTCAACATGTTCGACTCCGCTCTTTCGGCGCAGATGATACTTTGAGACTATCATGGGCGGGAAAGGCCGCCAGTCGGGAGCAACACTCGCTTGCACATCGGCGTTGTCTGTCATCATTTCTCGACGAACGTGATGATTGGATACAGGTCAATCGCGTCGCGTTACATCTCACGGACGTCAATCAGGAGGATAAGTGAAAATTTGGCCAGGGATCATCGCCGCCGCGCTGTTGGCGGGATGCCAAAATCCGCAGCAGGACACGCTCGTCGATCGTGGCGCTTACCAGCTCGAAACCTTGCATCAGGCGCAGGGCGCCGATCGGCGCATTCGGTTTCTGGTGATGCACTATACGGCGGAAGACTTTCATTCATCGCTGAAAACGCTGACCGATGAACACGTCAGCGCACACTACCTGTTGCCGGCGCATCCGCAGCGCGAACACGGCAAACCGACGGTGTACCGGCTGGTGCCGGAAGCGATGCGCGCCTGGCATGCCGGCGCCAGCGCCTGGCGCGGCCGCAGCAACCTCAACGACACCTCGATCGGCATCGAAATCGTCAACAAGGGGTTCACCCGCAGCATGCTGTTCACCCATTGGCAGCCTTATACGGCGGAGCAGATCGCCGTGCTGATCCCGCTGAGCCGCGACATCATCCAACGCTATGGCATTCAGCCGCAGGACGTGGTGGGGCACAGCGACATCGCGCCGCAGCGCAAACAGGATCCCGGCCCGCTGTTCCCCTGGCGGCAGCTGGCGCAGGCCGGCATCGGCGCCTGGCCGGATGAACGGGACGTGCAGCGGTTGCTGGCGGGGCGCGATCGCCATGCGCCGGTACCGATGGCGCCGCTGCTCGAAAAGCTGGCGCGTTACGGCTACGCGATCGACCCGTCGTGGGATGCGTGGCAGCAGCGCAATGTGCTGGCGGCATTTCAGATGCATTTCCGGCCCGACGATGTTCGCGGTAAGCCGGATGCAGAGAGTGAGGCGATTATCGATGCGCTGCTGGTGAAGTACGGCGCGGCGCGTTGATTACAGGCCGTGCAGTTTGCCGTGATCTTTCAGCCAGCGGGCGGTGCGCGCGATGCCTTCTTCCAGCGAGACGATCGGCTGATAGCCCAGCTCTTGCTGCGCGCGGGTGGTATCGAGCGTGAGGTCGAAGTTGAGTTTGGCGACGCCGTAGTGGGTCAGCACCGGCTCCTTTTCGCTTTTGCTGCCCAGGCGCTCCATGCCGCGCGCCATCATGTCTAGCATCGGGTAGGGGACGGAGCGGATGCGGCACTTCATGCCCAAATCGTCGATCAACTGCTGCACCACGGTGCGAAGCGGACGCGGCTGCTGGTTGGTGATGTTGTAGGCGCGGCCGGACGGCGTATCTTCTTTTAGCGTCGCCAGCCACATGGCGTGCACCGCGTTCTCCAGATAGGTCATGTCCACCATCGCCGCGCCGCCGCGCGGCAGCAGCAGGTTGCCGTAGCGTTTGATCATCTGCAGCAACCGCGGCAGCATCACCTTGTCGTGCGGCCCGAACAGGCCCTGCGGGCGCAAAATGGTGAAATGGGTCTGCGGATTGGACAGCGCCAATTGCTGGATCACCTGCTCGCCGGCGGCCTTGCTGCGCGCGAACTCGTTGGCGTAACGCTGCGGGCGAAAGTCTTCGGTTACGTTGCGGTGATGGTGGTAGTCGAAATAGATCGCCGGGGAAGAGATGTGAATGAACTGCGCCACGCCATAGGCCGCCGCCCATTCGCCGAGGCGGCGGGTAGCGCGGACGTTGGCCAGTTCGAAGGCTTCTTCGGTGCCCCAGGGCGAGGTAAAGCTGGAGCAGTGCCACAGCACATCGACGTCCGCCAGCATCGCTTTGGCCTGCGAAGAGATCAGGTTGGTGAGATCGGCATGAATGAACTCCGCGCCCATTTTTTCCAGCAGGCCGCCCATCGCCTGGTTGCGGCCAGTGGCGCGCACTTTGATGCCCTGGCGGCGCAGATATTCAACGGCGTTACGGCCTAACCCACTGGTGGCACCGGTGACCAATACCTTCATAACGGACTCTATTCTCACCCAAAATCGGAATACCGGCGGGCGCTTGCGGCGCTCCCAGCAAATAAGATGCCATTCTTCCGTGATTTCGTGCGCTATGCAATCGGAAAGCCCCGAAGCACAGCGGCAAACTGTGCGGTTGATCGACAAATGAACGGCATTCAGCGCTGTTGGCGGTCCAGGTTCTCGGCCAACGTCGCGATGCGCTTCGCCATGCCGCGAAAAATGAACAGGTGTGCGGGCATCATGGCGAACCAATACAGCAGCCCGCTGAAGCCGGCCGGATGCCACCAGGCGCGCACGTCCAGCGTGCGGCGATCGCCGTGATCGGTGATGCTGAAGCTCAGCCGCCCCAGCCCCGGTGCCTTCATGCCGAACAGCAGCGCCAGTTGCCGCAGCGGCTTCAGCGTGATGACTTTCCAGCCGTCGATCTCGTCGCCCAGCGCCAGGGTCGCGCGCGCCGGGCGGCCGTAGACCACGCCGTTGCCGATCATGTCGTCCATGCGAGCGCGGATCCGCCACAGAATATTGGCGTAGAAATAGCCTTCTTCGCCCCCCAGCTGCTGCACCGTTTGCCACAGGGCCTGGCTGGAGGCGGCGGTGTCCAGCGAACAACCGGCCTGTTTTGGATAGTAACCGTAGCCGGGGCGCCAGCGGGCCCGCGCCGCCGGATCGTAGCCCCAGTCGGCGGAATCGACCACCTCCTGTTCGCGCTGCAGCGTGGTGGCGACCGCCTGATCAAAGGTGTGCAGCCGCTGCGGGATCAGGGCCTGCAGCGGCCGGCCGTCGGCGGGCAGATCGTGCTTCAGCCCCTGGATCAGCGCGCGGGCGATCGGCGTCGGCACCGAGGTGATCAGGCTGATGAACCACACCGAAATCAGCCGCGTCGGCAAAGGGATCGGGATCAGCCAGCGCCGCTTGCCGCTGAGGGCGATAAAGCGTTTGAACATATCCTGATAGCTGAGGTACTCCGGCCCGGCAACGTCGAAGATGCGGTGTTCCTGCGCCGGGTGCGCCAGCAGATCGGCCAGATAAACCAGCAGGTTCTCCAGCGCCACCGGCGACGACTTCGAGCGCACCCAGCGCGGCGGCGTCAGCACCGGCAGGTTATAGACCATGTCGCGCATCACTTCGAACGCCGCAGAGCCGGGGCCGACGACGATGCCGGCGCGCAGCTCGGTCACCGGCACGCCGCTCTGGCGCAAGATCTCGCCGGTCAGGCGGCGGGCCGCCAGGTGCGGTGAGCTGTCGTCGTTCGGCTGCAGCGCGCCGAGGAAGATCACCTGTTTGACGCTGGCATTGCGCAGCGCGTCGCGCAGGTTTTCCGCCGCCTGGCGCTCCTTCTCGATAAAGTCGTCGCCGTCGCCCATCGCATGCACCAGATAGTAAAGCGTATCGATTTCCCATAGCGCCGCGCTCAGGGTTTCCGGGCGGTACAGATCGACATACAGGCAGTTGACCTGCGGCCAGTTCTGCTCCTGCAGCCACTCGATGCGCCGCGCGGCGGCGGTAATCTGGTGCCCCTGTTCGATCAGGTGCGGGATCAGGTTCTGGCCTATATAGCCGCTGGCTCCAAGAACCAGTACGCGTTGGGGTGTCATCGGGCCGCCTTGTGCGGTAGAGGATTGGCAGAACGACAGGATGCCAAATTCAGGGTTTAAATGCACATTTTGTATGGGTATAAGTCGGTTGCATCCATCCTGGCGCAGGTTCACACTACGCGCCCCTTATCGCACGAAAAACCGGATGCCATGAAGCTCAATGTGATTTGTTACGCCCTGCTGGGCCTGGCGCTGATCGCCAGTGTGTTCTCGCCGCATCCGGTGTGGATGTGGTTGTTGCTGGCCAACCTGCTGACGTTTCTGATCTACGGCGGCGATAAGCTGGCGGCGCGCAAAGGGTGGCGACGGGTGCCGGAGGCGACGCTGTTGCTGTTCGGCGCGCTGGGCGGCTGGTTGGGCGCGCTGCTGGCGCAACAGCTGTTTCGCCACAAAACCCAGAAGCAGCCGTTTAAAACCTGGTTCATCCTCAGCGTGGCGCTCAATCTGGCGGCGGTGCTGGGGCTGTGGTACTGGGTTTACGGCCGCTGGATCTTCTGACTACAGCAGCAGCGGCAGAGTCGCGCTGGCGGTGGCCTGCATCGCCTGAGCGTAGGCGGGATCGCGCTGAGTCAGTTCGGCGATCATCAACTCCACCAGCAGCATGGCGCCGACCTTGGCCGGCAGGGCGCCAGCGGTCAGCGGCCCTTCCGGTTTAGCCGCCACCAGCAGCGTATCCGCCATCTTGGCCAGCGGGCTGCGTTGGGTATTGCTGACGGCGATCACGCGTGCGCCGCGCCCTTTGGCCAACGTCACCGCATGCAGCACGTCCTTGGTTGAGCCGGAGCTGGAGATGACGATCAGCAGATCCCGCTCACTCAGCGAGGCTGCATTCATCGCCGCCCGGTGCATGTCGCTGAACAGCTGCGCCGGTTTGCCGAGGCGCAACAGCTTGTAGTGCAGGAAGTCGCCGATGATGGCGCTGGCGGCGACGCCGTAAATCTGCACCGAAGCGCAACGTTGCAGGCTATCCGCCGCCTGTTGCAGCGCCTGCGGATCCAACAGCGCGCCGGTATCCCGCAGCGCCTGTACGCTCTCTTCCACCAAATTTTCCGCCGCGCTTTGGCGCGTCGCCGCTTCCGGCTGGCTTTGTTGCAAGCTGAGGGCCAGCGCCATTTTAAATTCGGTATAGCCTTTGCAGCCGAGATGGCGGCACAGCCGTGTGACGCTGGCTTCGCTGGTGGCGCTTTCACGCGCCAGTTCGGTGATGGTCAGGTAAACGGCGCGGGAAGGCTCCGCAAGAAGATAGTTGCCGAGCTTTTGCAGCGTGGGGCTGTACCCCGCCAAATCCTGCCGCAGCCGCAATAACAAGTTGCCTGTATTCATCACGTTACCTTTCTGAGTATTCCCGTTTCTATTGTGGCGGAAAGACGCCGCGGCTCGCCAGTGAAATCGACGGATTGTGAAGCCGATCATCGTTATGAATAAAATTTTCATTAAATTAATTTTAATGTGGTAAAAATTTTCATCATAAAAATGATGTCGGGGGAAAATTTATGTCAACACCAGAATTGCCGCGCTCCGGCGGTTGGTTCGAAAAAGCCCAGCTGTTCGGCAAGTCGTTCATGCTGCCGATCGCCGTGCTGCCGGCGGCCGGCCTGCTGTTGGGGATCGGCGGTGCGCTGTCCAATCCCAATACCGTCGAGGCGTATCCCTTCCTCGATGTCGGCTGGTTGCAAAGTATATTTACCGTGATGGCCAGTGCCGGTGCTATCGTGTTCGCCAACCTGGCGGTCTTGTTCGCGGTCGGCGTGGCGGTGGGGCTGGCCAAAAGCGACAAGGGCACGGCGGGGCTGGCTTCGCTGATCGCCTATCTGGTAATGAACGCCACCATCAATGCGCTGTTGAAAATCAACGGTACGCTGGCCACGCAGAACGCGGGCGCGGTGGGGCAGGGAACGATTCTCGGGATCCAGACGTTGGAGACCGGGGTGTTCGGCGGAGTGGTCATCGGTTTGGTGACCTGGTATCTGCACGGCCGCTATAACAAGATAGCGCTGCCACCGTTCCTGGGTTTTTTTGGTGGCTCGCGCTTTGTGCCGATCGTCAGCTCGCTGGCGGCGATGGCGGTCGGTGCCCTGATGACGGTGGTGTGGCCGCATTTCCAACAGTTGATCTTCGGCATGGGCGGTCTGGTAGACGCCAGCGGCTATCTCGGGACCTTTATCTACGGCTTCGTATTGCGCATGCTCGGGCCGTTCGGCCTGCATCACATCTTCTATCTACCGTTTTGGACCACCGCGCTTGGCGGCAGCGAAGTGATCAACGGACAGCTGGTGGAAGGCACACAACGCATTTTCTTCGCCCAGTTGGCCGACCCGAATACTCAGCAGTTCTACATTGGCACGGCGCGTTTCATGTCCGGCCGTTTTATCACCATGATGTTCGGCCTGGTCGGTGCCTGCCTGGCGATGTACCAGAGTGCGCGTCCCGAGAACCGCAAACGCGTCGGCGGACTGTTGCTGTCGGCGGCGCTGACCTCGTTTCTGACCGGCATCACCGAACCTATCGAATTCTCTTTCCTGTTTGTCGCGCCGGCGCTGTACGTGGTGCACGCGCTGTTCGACGGCCTGGCGTTCATGATCGCTCACATCCTGCATATCACCATCGGCCAGACGTTCTCCGGCGGCTTTATCGATTTCATGCTGTTCGGCGTGCTGCAGGGTGAAGCGAAAACCCACTGGATGTACGTCCCGCTGGTCGGTGTGCCTTGGTTCTTCCTGTACTACTTCACGTTCCGTTTCCTGATCCTGCGCTTCAACTTTAAAACGCCGGGGCGCGAGGCGGAAACTGCGCCGGAAGCGGTGATGACGGGCACCGAACGCTCGCAGCAGGTGCTGGCGGCGCTGGGCGGCAAAGAGAATATCGTCGAACTGGATTGTTGCGCCACGCGGTTGCGCGTGACGGTGAAGCAGAGCCGGTTGCTGGACGAAAGCGGGCTGAAGGCCAGCGGCGCACGGGCGGTTATCGTTCGCGGCAACGGTGTTCAGGTGATCTACGGCCCGCACGTTACCATCATTAAAAACGAAGTCGAGGAGTTGTTGGATTTATGACGCTTTCCATTTTGCAGCAGATTGAGGGGCGCCTGGTGGTGTCTTGCCAGGCGCTGGACGACGAGCCGCTGCACAGCGATTTTATCATGTCGCGCATGGCGCTGGCGGCCGAGCAAGGCGGCGCGGCGGCGATCCGCGCCAACGGCGTCGAAGACGTCAACGCTATCATGCGCACGGTGGCGCTGCCGGTCATCGGCATCATAAAGCGCGATTATGCGGGCAGCGACGTCTATATCACGCCGACCCTGCGTGAAATCGATGAGTTGATGGCGGCGGCGCCGCAGATGATCGCGCTGGACGCCACCGGCCACCCGCGGCCGGGGGAGTTGCAGCTGGCGGCGTTGGTCGCCGCGATCCGCGCCAGGTATCCCCGGCTGTTGCTGATGGCGGACATCGCCACTCTGGAGGAGGCGCAAGAGGCCGCCAGGCTGGGCTTCGACTGTGTGGGCACCACGCTGTACGGCTATACCGCTGAAAGCCGGGGCGCCCGATTGGCGGATAACGATTTCAGCTTTCTGCGTGCGGTGCTGGCGACGGTATCGGTGCCGGTCATCGCTGAAGGCAATGTCGAAACGCCGGCGATGGCCGCGCGATGCCTGAGGTTGGGGGCGCATGCGGTGGTGGTAGGGGGCGCCATTACCCGCCCGCAACAGATCACTCGCCGCTTTGTCGACGCCATCGGCGGGCGATAAGAGGCTCCCCGGCGCACCGGGGAGGGAAATCAGGCGTGGTGCTGAAGAAACTCCCGCCACAGTTCGACCACCCGCTGCAGATCCTGACGGCTGACGTCGAGGTGGGTCAGAATGCGCGTCAGCGGGCCGCTGCTGATCAGCACGCCGCGTTCGCGCATCCACGGGCCGAGTTTGGCCGCCAGCGCCGGCGGTTGGCGCAGGTACAGCACGTTGGTCTGCGCGCCGGGTTCGGCAATCTCTACGCCGATCTGCCGCAGCTGTTGCTCCAGCCAGACCGCGTTGTCATGGTCTTCGCGCAGCCGCGCGACGTTATGCTCCAGCGCGTAGAGGCCGGCCGCCGCCAAAATGCCGGCCTGGCGCAGCCCGCCGCCGGTCATCTTGCGCCAGCGCAGCGCGCGTTGGATGAAAGCCTCGCTGCCGCACAGCAGCGAGCCGACCGGCGCACCTAGTCCTTTCGACAGGCAAATGGTGAAGGTGTCGCAGTACTGCACGATCTCTTTTAGCGGCAGGTTCAGCGCCACGGCGGCGTTGAAGATGCGCGCGCCGTCGATATGCAGCGCCAACTGCCGCTCGCGGGTAAATTGCCACGCCTGCTGCAGGTAGGCCTGCGGCAAAACTCGGCCGCTGATGGTGTTTTCCAGGCTCAGCAGCCGAGTGCGGGCGAAGTGGATATCGTCGGGTTTGATGGCGGCGGCGAGCTTGTCCAGCGGCAGCGTGCCGTCCGCGTCAGCCTCGATCGGCTGCGGCTGGATGCTGCCCAGCACCGCTGCGCCGCCGGCCTCGTATTTATAATTGTGCGCCTGTTGGCCGACCAGATACTCGTCGCCGCGCTGGCAGTGGCTCAGCAGCGCCACCAGGTTGGCCTGGGTGCCGCTGGGCAAAAACAGCGCCGCCTCTTTGCCCGATAGGCGCACCGCCTCGGCCTCCAGCGCGTTGACCGTCGGGTCATCGCCGTAGACGTCGTCGCCGACCTCTGCCTGAGCCATCGCCTGGCGCATGGCGGCGCTGGGGCGGGTGACGGTGTCGCTGCGTAGATCGATAAGCATAGGGTTCCTGGAGAATATAAGGGAGAGGAAAAGGGTACATGGCATCATATACCCTTTATTTCACCGGGGCAGCTGGCTTAGCGCAGCCAGTTGGTTTTCGCCAGCTCGACCACTTCGTCGCCGCGGCCGTTGATGATGGCGCGCAGCATGTACAGGCTGAAGCCTTTCGCCTGTTCGAACTTGATCTGCGGCGGCATCGCCAGCTCTTGCTTGGCGGTGACCACGTCCAGCAGCGCCGGGCCGGGATGCGCCAACATCTCCTGCAGCGCGCCGTCCAGATCCGACGCTTTTTCCACGCGGATGCCCTTGATGCCGGCGGCGTTGGCGATCGCCGCGAAGTCCGGATTATGCAGATCGGTGCCGTCGGTCAGGTAGCCGCCGGCCTTCATCTCCATCGCCACGAACCCCAGCACGCTGTTGTTGAACACCACGATTTTCACCGGCAGCTTGAGCTGCGCCAGCGACAGGAAATCACCCATCAGCATGGTGAAGCCACCGTCGCCGCACATGGCGATCACCTGTTTATCCGGCGCGGTGGCCTGGGCACCTATCGCCTGCGGCATGGCGTTGGCCATCGAACCGTGGTTGAACGAGCCGAGCAGGCGACGCTTGCCGTTCATTTTCACGTAACGGGCGGCCCACACCGTCGGCGTGCCGACGTCGCAGGTGAAGATGGCGTCGTCGCTGGCGTACTGGCTGAGCTGCTGCGCCAGATATTGTGGGTGGATCGGCTGGTCGTCGTTGGCGGTCGCCAGCCCGTCGAGCTCCTTACGCGCGTTGCGATAATGCTCCAGCGCCTTGTCGAGGAACGCCCGGTCGCGCTTGGGCTCCAGCTGCGGCAGCAGGGCGGTGAGGGTGGTGTGGATATCGCCCACCAGCGCCATATTGACCGGGCAGTGCGCGCCGATGCTGCCGGGGTTGATGTCGATCTGAATGATGTTGGCGTTGGTGGGGTAGAACGCGCGATAGGGGAACTGGGTGCCGAGCAGCACCAGCGTGTCGGCGTTCATCATCGCGTGGTAGCCGGAAGAGAAACCGATCAGTCCGGTCATGCCGACGCTGTAGGGGTTGTCCCATTCAATATGCTCTTTGCCGCGCAGCGCGTGCACCACCGGCGCCTGCAGCAGCTCGGCCAGCTTGACCACTTCATCGTGCGCGCCGGCGCAGCCGCTGCCGCACATCAGGGTGATGTTCTTCGCCTTGTTCAGCGTCTCCGCCAGCTTGTTCAACTCGCTCATCGGCGGCTGCACCAGCGGCAGCGCCGGGGTATGCCAGGTCAGCGTCGCGTCTTCCGGCGCCATGCGCAGCGCCACGTCGCCCGGTAAGACGACCACCGAGACGCCGCGATTGAGGATCGCCTTGCGCATGGCGATCTCCAGTACGCGCGGCAGCTGTTCCGGGTTGGAGACCAGTTCGCAATAGTGGCTGCATTCGCGGAACAGCTCCTGCGGATGGGTTTCCTGGAAGTAGCCGCTGCCGATTTCGCTGGAAGGAATGTGTGCGGCGATCGCCAGCACCGGCACATGGTTGCGGTGACAGTCGAACAGGCCGTTGATCAGATGCAGGTTGCCGGGGCCGCAGGAACCGGCGCACACCGCCAACTGGCCGGTGAGCTGGGCTTCGGCACCGGCGGCGAAGGCGGCCACCTCTTCATGGCGGGTGCCCAGCCATTCGATGGTGCCCATGCGGTGCAGGCTGTCGCTGAGGCCGTTGAGCGAATCGCCGGTTACGCCCCAAATGCGTTTTACGCCGGCTTGATCCAGCGTTTTGGCGATCAGTGTGGCTACGGTTTGCTTCATGGTTCCCCCAAACATGGTTTGAAAAACGATGTGGACTCGATCCGGTGAGTGTCAGCAGAACAACTGCAAGCATAGCTTACCGGCTGTGGACGAGATGCGGTCAGGAAGGGTAAAGAGCGTAGGACGGGAAGCAGTGTAACTGGGCTGGCCACGGGGAACTTGCCGATAAATGCCCCATCGCGGCGATGGGGCCAGGGGATCACGCCAGCGTGACGTCACCCTGCAACTGGCAACTGCAGGCCAGCACGTAACCTTGCGCTATCTCTTCCGCGCTCAGCGTCATGGTGCTGGTGGTGATGTAGTCGCCCTCGAGGATGCGGGTTTTGCACGAGCCGCACACCCCGGCGCGGCAGGCGGCGTTGACCGGCAGGGCATGGGCCTCCATCGCCGCCAGCAACGTGCTGCCGACCGGCACGCGGAATTCGCGCAGCGGGCGCGCGGCGCGCAGCGTCAGTCCTTCGGTGGCGTCGGCCTGCGCCGTCGGCGTGTGGAACTGCTCTTTATGGAAATGCTCGGCCGGCACGCCGAGCCGGCGACAAAGCTGCTCCACCTGATCCATGTAGGGCGCAGGGCCGCAGGTCATCACCGTGCGTTCGGCGATATCCGGCGCCGCCTGCCGCAGCGTCTGTTCATCGATACGGCCGCTGAGGTAGCCGGGTTGCAGATCCTGCTCGGCCATCAGCGTCAGGCGCAGCTGCGGATGGGCGGCACACAGCGCGCGCCATTGATCGGCGAAAATCGTGTCGGCGGGGGTGCGTACGTTAAAGATCACGGCGATATCGCAGGCCGGACGGTTAGCGGTCAGCCAGCGGCACATCGAGACGATCGGCGTCACGCCGCAGCCGGCGGCCAGCATCAGATAACGATCGGCCGGGTGGCGCTCGCAGCTGAATTCGCCCTGCGCGTCGGACAGCCACAGCGTGTTGCCGGGCTTGACCTCTTGCGTCAGCCAGCGCGACCCGATGCCGTCCGGCAGGCAGCGCACGCTGATGCTGAGAAAGCGGCTCTGGCCGGGCGAGGAGGAGAGCGTATAGGCGCGCAACGTCTCCTCGCTGTTGCGAATGCTGACCAGCGCGAACTGGCCAGCCTGGTAAGGGTAGAAAACGTCGCAGATCAGGTTCAGCGTCCAGACGTCGGCGGTTTCACGCTGGATGGAATGCACCTGCATGCGGTTCGGGCAAAGCGGAGTGGGTTGAGTCATCGGGGCACCTCAAAAAACAAAGGGGCCGGCGCAGGCGGCCCCATAACGTAACGGCATCAGGCGAGCAGAGCTGCAATATCCTGCTCGACGGTGGTGATCGGACGCAGGCCGAATTTCTCGTTGAGGATCGCCATCAGGTTGTCGGTCAGGAAGCCCGGCGCGGTCGGGCCGGTGACGATGTTTTTCACCCCCAGCGACAGCAGCGTCAGCAGAATGACGATCGCCTTCTGTTCAAACCACGACAGCACCAGGCTGAGCGGCAGCTCGTTGACGCTGCAGCCGAGCGTATCCGCCAGCTTGACCGCCAGCATGATGGCGGAGTAGGCGTCGTTGCACTGGCCGACGTCCAGCAGGCGCGGCAACCCTTCTAGCGTGCCGAAGTCCAGCTTGTTGAAACGGTACTTGCCGCAGGCCAGCGTCATGATCAGGCAGTCTTGCGGCACGCTGCGGGCGAAGTCGGTGAAGTAGCTGCGCTCGTCGCGGCTGCCGTCGCAGCCGCCCACCAGGAAGACGTGGCGCAGTTTTTTCTGCGACACCAGGTCGATGACCGTGTCGGCGGCGTTCAGCAGCGTCTGGCGGCCGAAGCCAACGGTGATCAGGTGCTCAATCTCGGTGTAAGGGAAGCCGTTCATGCCCTGAGCCTGGCGGATCACGGCGCCGAAGTCGTCGCCTTCCAGATGGTTGACGCCCGGCCAGCCGACGATACTGCGGGTCCAGATGCGATCGCCGTAGTTGCCGACGTTAGGATCGATGATACAGTTGGAGGTCATCACGATCGGGCCGGGGAATTTGGCGAATTCCGTCTGCTGGTTCTGCCAGCCGCTGCCGTAGTTGCCCACCAGATGTTTGAATTTTTTCAGTTCCGGATAGCCGTGCGCCGGCAGCATTTCACCGTGGGTGTAGACGTTGACGTTTTGCCCTTCGGTTTGCTCGAGCAGCATGCGCAGATCTTTCAGATCGTGGCCGGAAATCAGAATGGCTTTCCCGGCCACCGGGCGCACGTTGACTGCGCTGGGCTGCGGATCGCCGTAGGCCTGGGTTTCACCGCGATCGAGGATCGCCATCACGTTGAAGTTCATCTTGCCGATGCCCATGGCGTTGTTCAGCAGGGTGTCGACGTCGCGCGGCTGGGTGCCGAGCCAGGCCATAAAGGCGTGGTAGTCGGCATAGAGTTGCTCGTCGAACTGGCCGAGCACGTGCGCGTGTTCCATATAGGCCGCTGCACCTTTCAGGCCGTACAGGCACAGCATGCGCAAACCGTGTACGTCGTCGCCGACCTCGGCCTTGTCGCTGTTGAGGGCAAACTGCGCCGCCTGCTGCAGCAGCGCAGGCATATCGTTGCCGGCCAGCTGCAGCGCCGCCATCGGGTGATCGACGCGCACGCCGGCATCCAGCAGCCGGCAACGGGCGGCCAGCGAGTCGCGCAGCAGCAGGGTTTCCCGCGCGTAGCCGATGATGCGCTGGGAGTCGAAGTTGACGTTGGTCAGGGTGGAGAAGAAGGCGCGCGGGGCGAAGCTGTCGATCTCGTGGTCGACGATGCCCAGCGAACGCGCCTGCAGCGCCCAGGCGGAGAGTCCCTGCAGCGCCGCCACCAGCAGATCCTGCAGATCGGAGGTTTCCGCCGTTTTGCCGCACATGCCCTGAGCATACGCGCAGCCGTTGCCTGCCGGGGTACGGATGGTTTGTTCACATTGCACACAGAACATAGTCGCTTCCTTTTATTTTTAAAGTTGCATTTGTAATGCTTGTTTAAAAGCATAGATCGGCGATCGGGGTTGCAAAAGGCTTTTGTGCGACTACTGCGGGCAAGTTTGATTTAGCGCAATTTTGCCGTGCGGATGGGAATTATTACGCTTTGGGGGCCGGCCGGCCCCCAGGGAAAAGGATCAGGAGAACAGGGCGATCAGCACCGGCGCCAGCAGGCTCAGCAGGAAGCCGTGTACGATGGCGGGCGGCACCATGTCCAGCCCGCCGCTGCGCTGCAGCACCGGCAGGGTGAAGTCCATCGAGGTGGCGCCGCACAGGCCGAGGGCGGTGGAACGGCTGCGGCGCACCAGCGTCGGGATCAGCATGATCGCCACCAGCTCGCGCGCCAGATCGTTGAAGAATGCGGCGCTGCCCATCACCGGGCCGTAGGCGTCGGTAATCAGAATACCCGATAGCGAATACCAGCCGAAGCCGGAGGCCATCGCCAGCCCGGCCTTGACCGGCAGCCCCAGCAGCTGAGCCGCCAGCGCGCCGCCGGCCAGCGACGCGACGGTCACCACCAGCGCCACCAGCGTGCCGCGGCGGTTGAGCACGATCTGGCGCAGCGTCATGCCGCTGTTACGCAGCTGAATGCCGACCAGCAACAGCAGGAAGATCAGCGTATATTCGCTGCCTTTATGGGCGAACTGCAGCCATTGCCACTGCGTCAGGCCGAGCAGGAAGCCGCCGAGCACCACGCCGCACAGCTTGAGCGACTCCAGCGCCATGTGCACGCGTGAAGGTAACTTTTCCTGTTTATGGCTGCTGCGCCACGGCATGCGCCGCTCCAGCAGCGCCAGCAACAGCAGGTTGGCGCAGAGAATACAGAAGAAGAACACCGCGCTGTACTGGAAGATCAGCACCAGGTTGCTGCTGAGATCCTCCATAAACGCCAGGCTGATACCCATGAAAAACAGGATCACGTACACCATCCAGCTGAGCAGCCGGTTGATCAGCACCAGCAGCGGGCGATGGCGTAAGGGAATGAGGTAACCGACAATCAGCGGTAACAGAATAATCAACAGTCCTGAATACATGGTGCAGCTTGTGTCCTTGAGTTTTGAAACGCGCCGAACGGCGGCGAGGAGCACACGCTAACCAAAAGCCCGGCCGGAGTAAAGCGGCAGATTTGACGTTGGCCGCTTGACCTGCAAGGGGTTTTTTGACCATGCTCTGTGAAGGTCACCTCATTGAAGAGGCGACGGCGCGCACGGGAGGCGGCGGATGTTCTTGGAGCGTATCGAAATTGTAGGTTTTCGCGGCATTAACCGGCTGTCCCTGATGCTGGACGACAACACGCTGTTGCTCGGTGAAAACGCCTGGGGTAAATCCAGCTTGCTGGATGCGCTGACGCTGTTGCTGGCGCCGGAGCAGAAGCTGTATCGGTTTGAAGCGCACGATTTCCATTTCCCCCCCGGTGAAGAGTCGGCCAAAGAGCGCCACCTGCAGGTGGTGTTCACCTTCTGCGAAAAAGACATCGGTCATGCGCACCTACCGCGTTATCGCCACCTGACGCCGCTGTGGGTCAAGGGCGAGGATGGCCTGAGCCGCATTCATTACCGCTGCGAGGGCGAGCTGGCCGACGACGGCACGGTGTGCACCTGGCGCGGTTTTCTCGACGCCGACGGCAATGCCTTTCAATTGCACCATATCGAACAGCTGGCCCACGCCATCATCCGCATTCATCCGGTACTGCGCCTGCGCGACGCGCGCTTTATTCGCCGCCTGCGCCCCAGCAGCCTCGGCGATGAACGCAAACCCGATACGCAGGCGTTGGCGCAGCAGCTGGATCAGCTGACGCGCGAGCTGGTGCGCAATCCGCAGAAGCTGACCAACGGCGAGCTGCGTCAGGGGCTGGCGGCGATGCAGCAGCTGCTGGAGCACTATTTTGCCGAGCAGAGTTCGCAGGTGGCGCGGCCACGCCGCCGCGGCGGTGAACCGGAGCAGGACGCCTGGCGTGCGCTGGACGGCATCAACCGCATGGTGGCCGAACCGAACAGCCGCAGCATGCGCCTGATCCTGCTCGGGATGTTTTCCACCCTGTTGCAGGCCAAGGGCGACGTCAAGCTGGATCCGCACGCCCGGCCGCTGCTGCTGGTGGAAGACCCGGAAACTCGCCTGCACCCGATCATGCTGTCGGTGGCCTGGGGGCTGCTCAATCAGCTGCCATTGCAGCGCATCACCACCACCAACTCCAGCGAACTGGTGTCGCTGGTGCCGGTGGAGCACGTCTGCCGGCTGGTGCGCGAGTCGGGCCGGGTCGCGACCTACCGTCTCGGGCCGCGCGGGCTGAGCGCCGAAGACGGGCGGCGCATCGCGTTTCACATCCGTTTCAACCGGCCGTCGTCGCTGTTCGCCCGCTGCTGGCTGCTGGTGGAAGGCGAGACCGAAGTGTGGCTGCTTAACGAGCTGGCGCGCCAGTGCGGCTACCATTTCGAGGCGGAAGGGGTGAGGGTCATCGAGTTCGCTCAGTGCGGCCTGAAGCCGCTGCTGCGCTTCGCCCGCCGCATGGGCATCGAGTGGCATGCGCTGGTGGACGGCGATGAGGCGGGCAAAAAGTACGCCAACACCGTACGCAGCCTGCTGGACAATCATGAAGACAACGAACGCGATCGGCTGACCGCGCTGCCGGCGCCGGACATGGAACACTTCATGTTCCGTGAAGGGTTCGCCCCGGTCTATCACCGAATGGCGTCGGTGCCGATCAACGCGCAGATGCCGGTGCGCAAGGTGATCCTGAAAGCGGTCCACCACTCGTCGAAGCCGGATCTGGCGATCGAGGTCGCGATGCAGGCCGGCGAATGGGGCACGGACTCGGTGCCGCCGCTGCTGAAGAAAATGTTCTCACGGGTGATCTGGCTGGCGCGCGGCCGGGCGGACTGACGGCCCGCCGGGCGTTATCGGGCGCAGAAATGTGCCGCCAATCCCTGTTCCAGCTCGTCCAGCAACTGATAGCGACGGCGATACTCGGCGCGCTTCTTGCTGGCAACCTCTTCGATAGGTTTGCGGGCGATGCGCTCGGGCAGCAGAAAATAGCCGTTGTCGAGCGGTTTGGCGCCCATCGACAGCCAGAACTGATCGTAATCGGCGTGCAGTTGATCCTTCTTCTTACTCTGGTAACGCCAGTTTTGATAGATATGGGTGGCATTGCCGACGGCTACGATCTGGCGGATGCCGAGGTGCCGCGCCAGCGTGCAAATGCCTTCCAGCACCAGCCGTTTGGGGAACAGACCGTGGCACTCTTTGGTGGTGTGCTGGATCTCGGCGTGCGGCACCTCATGGTTCGCGCCCTGCAGGCCGCCGATGAACAGCGTCGGCTGCTGCTGATAATGCATCAGCGCAAAGGTGATCTCCGCCAGCATCACGCCGTTGGCGTTGCGCAGCAGCAGCGTGGCTTCCCCTTCCTTATTCAGTTTGTCGATCGCCGCCAATTCCAGCGTGATCGGCGCTTCGTTTTTGCCCATCGCGCGGGCCAGCACGAAAGGCTGTGGGCCGAGGTGGCCGAGACGCATCTTTAGCGGCATGCGCTGCACGATGAGATCGTAATGATCGCGCAGGGCGAACAGGCATTCGATCTTGCTCATGTTGGCTGCCAGGTAGGGGCGATGCAGCTTGCATGGCAGGTTCGGCTGCGCGCTCAGGATCTCCTCCAGCAGCGGGTTGCTGGCCAGGGTGCTGAGCAGGCCGCTGGTGGTGCGCCAGTTGAGCAGCGAGCGGCCGAGAAACTTCAGGCGAAACGAGGTTTTTTTCCAGGCGTTGCTTGGCGCCTTTTCGCCATTGATCAGCGCCGCCATCAGTTGCCAGCCGTTAAGCGGCCGGGCGGAGGTGAGTGGGTAGCTGAGCTGTGACATGATGAAATCCTTGGCTGTGTTGAATGGCGCTATTTCATCAAGGCTTCACTAAACGAGAGTTCAATGCTGAACTGTAACCAGGCGTGTCTCCACATTGTGTTGAGCTAAGGTTTAGTTATTCCCTACGGTGCGTGCTAATTTAGCTCCGCCGCCACAATGGGCGGTCGATATTCACAAGCACAGGCAGGTCAATTTTGACAGGGTTTAAAGGACACAAACGCCGCTGGATACTCGCACTGGCGGTGATTGCGGCGATTGCCGCGGCGGCCGTTTGGCACTTCCGCCATCCGGTGCCAACCGCTTTCAAAACGGTAAAGGTCACCAAGCGCGATCTGCAGCAGAACGTGTTGGCGACCGGCCAGCTGGACGCGGTGCGCAAGGTTGACGTCGGCGCGCAGGTCAGCGGGCAGTTGGAAAAGCTGTATGTCGAGATCGGCGACAAGGTGAAAAAAGGCCAGTTGCTGGGGGTTATCGATCCGCAACAGGCGCAGAACAGCATTCGCGAAGGCGAGGCGACGCTGCGCGAGTTGCATGCGCAGCTGCTGCAGGCACAGGCCGAGCAGCAATTGGCGGCGGTCACGCTGCAGCGCAACCAGGCGCTGGCCAAACTGCAGGCGGTATCGCGTCAGGATCTGGATCAGGCAGCGACGCAGCTGGCGGTGAAGAAAGCGCAGGTGGGCACCATCAATGCGCAGATCGCCCGCAACCAGGCCAGCCTGGATACCGCCAAGATTAACCTGGCCTACACCCGCATCGAAGCCCCGATGGACGGCGACGTGGTGCAGATCACCACGCTGCAGGGCCAGACGGTGATCGCGGCGCAACAGGCGCCGAACATTCTGACGTTGGCGGATCTCGGCACCATGCTGGTGAAGGCGCAGGTCTCGGAGGCTGACGTCATTAACCTCAAGCCGGGTCAGAAGGCCTGGTTCACGGTGCTGGGCGATCCGACTCGGCGCTTCGACGGCGTGCTGAAAGACATTCAGCCGACGCCGGAAAAGGTCAATAATGCCATCTTCTATTATGCGCGTTTCGAAGTGCCCAACCCGGAAAGGCTGCTGCGCTTGCAAATGACGGCGCAGGTGCATATTCAGCTGGCCGGCGTCGAGCAGGCGCTGGTGATCCCGCTGGCGGCGTTGGGTGACCAGATCGCCGACAATCGCTACCACGTCTCGGTGCTGAAACAGGGCAAGGAAGAGAAGCGTGAGGTGGCTATCGGTCTGCGCAACAATATCGATGTGCAAATCCTCAGCGGGCTTGAGGCGGGCGATGAGGTGATTGTCAGCCGCGGCGGCGTGGAGGCCGGCTGATGGCGGCGCTGTTGCAGCTGAGCGGCATTCGCCGTAGCTACCGTTCCGGCGAGCAGACGGTGGAGGTGCTGAAGGGGATCAGTCTGAGCATCGACGCCGGGGAAATGGTGGCGATCATGGGGGCCTCCGGCTCCGGCAAATCGACGCTGATGAACATTCTGGGCTGTCTGGACAAGCCGAGCGCCGGGGTCTATCGGGTGGCCGGGCAGGATGTGGCGACGCTGAGCGACGATGCGCTGGCGCAGCTGCGGCGCGAACATTTCGGCTTTATTTTCCAGCGTTATCATCTGCTGCCGCACTTGAGTGCGGCGCATAACGTCGAGGTGCCGGCGGTGTACGCGGGGCTGGGCAAAGCGGCGCGGCGCGAACGGGCGGAGGCGCTGTTGCGGCGCCTGGGGCTGGGGGAGCGCGTCAACTACCGGCCGAGCCAGCTTTCCGGTGGCCAGCAGCAGCGCGTCAGTATCGCCCGCGCGTTGATGAACGGCGGGCAGGTGATCCTGGCGGATGAACCGACCGGCGCGCTCGACAGCCACTCCGGCGAAGAGGTGATGGCGATCCTCAAACAGCTGTGCGCCCAGGGCCACACGGTGATCCTGGTGACCCACGATCCAGCGGTGGCGCGCCAGGCGGAGCGGATCATCGAGATCCGCGACGGCGAAATCATTGCCGACTCGCGTCCGGCGCCGCCGGAGGATACCCAGGCCAAGCCGCTGGCGCTGGCCGCCGCGGCGCCTTCCTGGCGGCAGATGGGCGGCCGCTTTCGCGAAGCGCTGGTGATGGCCTGGCGTGCGATGGCGGCCAACAAGATGCGCACCGCGCTGACCATGCTCGGCATCATTATCGGCATCGCCTCGGTGGTATCGATCCTGGTGATCGGCGACGCCGCCAAGCAGATGGTGCTGGCGGACATCAAATCGATCGGCACCAACACCGTCGACATTTACCCCGGCAAGGACTTCGGCGACGACGATCCAACCTACCGGCAATCGCTGAAATACGGCGATCTCGATGCGCTGCGCGAACAGCCGTATATCAGCGCGCTGTCGCCGAGCATCAGCAGCAGCATGCGGCTGCGGCTGGGTAACGTCGACGCGGCGGCCAATGTCAACGGCGTCAGCGAACAGTTCTTCCGCGTGTACGGTATGAGCTTTACCCAGGGCGTAGGCATCGATCCGATGCAGGTGCAGTCACAGGCGCAGACGGTGGTGATCGACGCCAATACCCAACGGCGGCTGTTCCCTCACCAGAAAAACGTGGTGGGCGAGGTGATCCTGGTGGGCAACATGCCGGCGACGGTGGTCGGCGTGGCTAAAGAGAAGCAGTCGATGTTCGGCAGCAGCAAGACGCTGAACGTGTGGGTGCCTTACAGCACCATGGCCAACCGGCTGATGGGCAACAATTATTTCGACTCGATCACCGTGCGCATTCGCGACGGCTACGACAGCAAGGAAGCGGAACAGCAGTTGTCACGCCTGTTGACGCTGCGCCACGGCAAAAAGGACTTCTTCACCTATAACATGGACAGCCTGGTGCAAACCGCAGAGAAAACCACCCGCACGCTGCAGCTGTTCCTGACGCTGGTGGCGGTGATTTCGCTGGTGGTCGGCGGCATCGGCGTGATGAACATCATGCTGGTGTCGGTGACCGAGCGCACGCGCGAGATTGGCATCCGCATGGCGGTGGGCGCCCGTTCCGGCGACGTGTTGCAGCAGTTCTTGATCGAGGCGGTGTTGGTCTGCCTGGTGGGGGGCGCGCTGGGGATTACGCTGTCGTTCGCCATCGGTCTGGCGGTGCAGTTGGTATTGCCGGGCTGGCAGATCAGCTTCCCGCCGGCGGCGTTGCTGAGCGCGTTCCTCTGTTCCACCGGTATCGGCGTGGTGTTCGGCTATCTGCCGGCGCGCAATGCCGCGCGGCTGAATCCGATCGATGCGCTGGCGCGCGAGTAAGTAAAAGGCATAAAAAATGCCAGTCACACGGCGGCTGGCATTTTTATCGCAGTCAGGGTCAATGCAGCGCGACGCTGCCGGAAGCGTTTAGGACAGCGCCTCGCTTTCCACCGGCACAATAAGACTGGCATGGTTCCCTTTTGGCCCTTGATGCACGTCGAAGCTGACCTGCTGGCCTGCCTTCAACGTTCTGTAACCATCCATCTTGATGGTGGAGTAATGCGCGAAAATATCTTCGCCACCGCCGGCTGGGCAGATGAAGCCAAAGCCTTTGGCGTTGTTAAACCATTTAACAGTACCCGTCTCCATGCTTTTACATCCCTCGCAACGCTATTTTAAGTGAGATGAATAACTGAATTCGCACCCGCCGTAGGCGGGTAGCAGGGTGGACAAGGGGTGGTTAAAAGACCACCAGCCACGAATTTACACTCTAGAGCAAATGATCGGGGCGTCAAGGGATCGGCTTTTGTCGGCGGGGAGCAGTTCACCAAAGTTTGAAGCAGGTAACGCTATTGCCACGATTCAGTCACAATTGGCCCGTTTTTTTGCGCACGTTACAGTGCGGCGGGACGATGCCGAAGATGATAAAATAGTAACTATCCCCACTTTGAATAACCGAAACCTGCCCCCATATCAGAGGGCAGAGCAGAGAAGATGAGCAGCGATGGGCAATAACAACGACTGGCTAAATTTTGAACACTTGGCCGAAGAAAAACAAATCGATGCGGTAAAACCGCCGTCTATGTATAAAGTTATACTTAACAACGACGATTACACACCGATGGAATTTGTGATTGACGTTCTGCAAAAGTTCTTTTCTTATGATATTGAACGCGCAACGCAACTGATGCTCACGGTCCACTATCAAGGCAAGGCGATCTGTGGTGTTTTTACCGCCGAGGTGGCGGAAACCAAAGTCGTCCATGTGAACCGGTACGCAAGGGAGAACGAGCATCCGTTGCTTTGTACGCTGGAAAAAGCCTGAATAAGGCAATCTATTGGGGAGGTGCTTATGCTCAATCAAGAACTGGAACTCAGTCTCAACATGGCTTTCGCCAGGGCGCGTGAGCACAGACACGAGTTTATGACCGTGGAGCACCTGTTGCTGGCGTTGCTGAGCAACCCTGCCGCGCGAGAAGCGCTTGAGGCATGTACGGTGGATCTGGCCGCGTTGCGCCAGGAGCTGGAAGCCTTCATCGAACAAACCACACCGACGCTGCCCGCCGGCGAAGAAGAGCGCGACACTCAGCCGACGCTCAGCTTCCAGCGCGTGTTGCAGCGCGCGGTCTTCCATGTGCAATCTTCCGGCCGCAGCGAAGTGTCCGGCGCCAACGTGTTGGTGGCCATCTTCAGCGAGCAGGAGTCGCAGGCGGCCTATCTGCTGCGCAAGCACGACGTCAGCCGTCTCGACGTGGTGAACTTCATTTCACATGGCACGCGTAAAGACGAGCCGGGCCAAGCGCCGAATGCGGAAAACCCGGTGAACGAAGAGCAGTCCGGAGGGGAAGACCGTATGGAAAACTTCACCACCAACCTCAATCAGTTGGCCCGTGTGGGCGGCATCGATCCGTTGATCGGCCGCGATCGTGAGCTGGAGCGCGCGATTCAGGTGCTGTGCCGTCGTCGTAAAAACAACCCGCTGTTGGTCGGCGAATCCGGCGTGGGCAAGACCGCCATCGCCGAAGGCCTGGCCTGGCGTATCGTGCAGGGCGACGTGCCGGAAGTGATGGCGGACTGCACGCTGTATTCGCTGGATATCGGTTCACTGCTGGCCGGCACCAAATACCGCGGCGACTTCGAGAAACGCTTCAAGGCGCTGCTCAAGCAGCTGGAGCAGGATCAGAACAGCATCCTGTTCATCGATGAAATTCACACCATCATCGGCGCCGGTGCGGCTTCCGGTGGGCAAGTGGATGCCGCCAACCTGATCAAACCGCTGCTGTCGAGCGGCAAGATCCGGGTGATCGGCTCGACCACCTACCAGGAGTTCAGCAACATCTTCGAAAAGGATCGCGCTTTGGCGCGCCGTTTCCAGAAGATCGATATCACCGAACCGACGGCGGAAGAGACCGTTCAGATCATCAACGGCCTGAAGACCAAGTATGAAGCGCACCACGACGTGCGTTATACCGCCAAGGCGATCCGCGCCGCGGTGGAGCTGTCGGTGAAATACATCAACGATCGTCATCTGCCGGACAAAGCGATCGACGTGATCGACGAGGCGGGCGCCCGCAGCCGACTGATGCCGGCCAGCAAGCGCAAGAAAACCGTCAACGTGGCCGATATCGAATCCGTGGTGGCGCGCATCGCTCGTATCCCGGAGAAAACCGTGTCGGCCAGCGATCGCGACGTGCTGAGAAACCTGGGCGATCGTTTGAAGATGCTGGTATTCGGCCAGGATCAGGCGATCGAAGCGCTGACGGAAGCCATCAAGATGAGCCGCGCCGGTCTGGGCCACGAGCGCAAGCCGGTCGGTTCCTTCCTGTTCGCCGGGCCGACCGGGGTCGGGAAAACCGAGGTCACCGTACAGTTGGCCAAGGCGATGGATATCGAGCTGCTGCGTTTCGACATGTCCGAGTACATGGAGCGGCATACCGTCAGCCGTCTGATCGGCGCGCCTCCGGGCTATGTCGGTTACGATCAGGGCGGGCTGCTGACCGATGCGGTGATCAAGCATCCGCATGCGGTAGTGCTGCTCGATGAGATCGAGAAGGCGCACCCGGACGTGTTCAACCTGCTGCTGCAGGTGATGGACAACGGCACGCTGACCGACAACAACGGCCGCAAGGCGGACTTCCGCAATGTGATCCTGGTGATGACCACCAACGCCGGGGTGCGGGAAACCGAACGCAAATCGATCGGTCTGGTGCAGCAGGACAACAGCACCGACGCGATGGAAGAGATCAAGAAGGTGTTTACGCCAGAGTTCCGCAACCGTCTGGACAACATCATCTGGTTCAACCATCTGTCTACCGAGGTGATCCAGCAGGTGGTCGACAAGTTTATCGTCGAACTGCAGGCGCAGCTGGATGCGAAGGGCGTCTCGCTGGAAGTGAGCGACGAAGCACGCGACTGGCTGTCGGTGAAGGGCTACGACCGTGCGATGGGCGCTCGTCCGATGGCGCGTGTCATGCAGGAAAACCTGAAGAAACCGTTGGCCAACGAGCTGCTGTTCGGTTCGCTGGTGGACGGCGGTTCCGTGAAGGTCGAGCTGGACAAGGACAAGAAACAGCTGACCTACCACTTCCTCAGTGCCGCCAAGCGCAAGGCGGACGAGGGTGCGGTGCATTAAGGCCGCTTCAGGCAAAGAAAAAGCGATGCTTCGGCATCGCTTTTTTTTATGGGTGAGATTCACCGTACAACAGAAACGAGTGAGCCCTCTCAGTTTACCTGCGCACCTGCAACCCGTTGTGTAACGTCGCTGCGGGGGTAAACGGAAAGGGCTCCCGAGGGATTACATCCTCGATGCCGCCAGCATGTGGCGCGCGGTGAGCCGATTAACGGCTACGGAAGACAATGCGGCCTTTGCTCAGGTCGTACGGGGTCAGCTCTACAGTGACTTTGTCGCCCGTCAGGATGCGGATATAGTTTTTACGCATTTTACCGGAGATGTGTGCGGTTACCACGTGCCCGTTTTCCAATTCAACGCGGAACATGGTGTTCGGCAGCGTATCAAGAACGGTGCCCTGCATTTCAATATTGTCTTCTTTGGCCATCGAATCCTCTAGGTCTAACTACCTTAGTTTTTAACCGGCAAGATAATGCCGAAAAACCCCCATTATGTAAAGATGTGTCGGTGAACATTGCACCGTTTCCATCAATTAGTTTACTGGAGAGGGCGGTTCAACCGGCTGTGGGGATATGACTTGCGGCGCCCAGCACGCCGACGCCAAAGGCCGCCGTTGAAGGGTGCTGAGCTGCTGCAAAAATTGACGGCGCGGAATTTCACGCGCGCCAAGGCGGGCAGTGTGAGCGTTCAGCACCTGGCAGTCAATCAATTCCCCGCCATAAGCGGCAAAATGGCGGCAAAAGGCCATCAATGCGCATTTTGAGGCGTTGGTGACGCGGCTGAACATCGATTCGCCGCAGAACAACGCGCCCTGCGCCACGCCGTACATGCCGCCGACCAGTTGATCATCCTGCCATACCTCCACCGAGTGCGCGTAGCCGAGGCGATGCAGATGCTGATAGGCACGCTGCACCTCCGGGCCGATCCAGGTGCCTTCATCCGGCCGGTGGGCGCAGGCGGCAATCACCGTGGCGAAATCGTGATTGAGCGTGATGCGAAACGGATCGTGGCGCAAAAAGCGTTTCAGACTGCGGTTGAGATGAAATTCGGCAGGGAACAGCACCGCACGCGGATCGGGTGACCACCACAGAATCGCTTCCCCCGGCGAGTACCAGGGGAAGATGCCGCGCTCGTAGGCTGCCAACAGTCGCGGCGCCGTGAGGTCGCCGCCGATCGCCAGCAGGCCGTTGGGATCGCGCAGGGCGCCCTCAGGCGAGGGAAACGCCAGCGACTGGGGGGAAAGCTTAACGATGCGCATACAAGGTCTCTGCGTCCTCTACGGGCCGATTACGGCGCCAGGTTGCTGATACGGTTGCGAAAGCGTGCATAGCGGCCCTGCTGGCGCATCAGGGTGGCGTGATCGCCCTGTTCGACAATTTGGCCGTCATCCATTACGCAAATGCGGTCGAGATGTTCCAGGCCGTACAAACGGTGCGTCACCAGGATCAGCGTCTTGCCCTGACAATGCCGGCGCAGCAGCGCCAGGATCTGCTGTTCGGTTTCGGCGTCCAGCCCTTCGGTCGGTTCGTCAAGCAGCAGCAGCGGGGCCGGATGCAGCAGCGCGCGGGCGATACCCAGTCGGCGCTGTTCGCCGCCGGACAGCTGCCGGCCGCCTTCGCCCAACCAGGCGTTCAGCCCGCCGTCGCTGTCCAGCAATTTGCCCAGCCCAACCTGCTGCAGTACGTCACTCAGGCGAGCGTCGTCGGCATTCGGTGCGGCCAACCGCAGGTTTTCCCGCAGCGTATCGCTGAAGATATGCACTCGCTGGCTGACGACCGTGGTCATCCGACGCAGCGTGGTTTCATCATAATCCTCCAGCGGTTCGCCGTTGAGCAGAATTTTGCCGCCGTCGGTGCGCCAGGCGCGGGTCAGCAGCTGCAGCAGGGTGGACTTGCCGCAGCCGGTGCGGCCGAGCAAGGCGATGTGTTCGCCGGCCGCGACCTCGAGCGTGACGTCGCGCAGCACCGGCTGCGGCTGATCGGGATAGGTGAAACTCAGCTGCTGCAGGCTGAGCTGAGCGCGATCGGCCGCGGCCGGGCCGACGGCAGGGAAGGTGACTTCCGGCTGACGATCGATGATCTGTTTGACCCGCGTGGCGGAGGCGATCACCTGGCCGAGATGCTGGAAGGCGCCGGCGACCGGCATCAGCGTTTCGAACGACGCCAGCGCGGCGAAGACAAACAGCGCGATCAGGGCTCCGGGCTGGGTATCGCCGCCGATGCCGGCGGCGGTCAGCCACAGCAGCAGCGTCACCGTCAGCCCGCTGGCGAGGATCATCAGCGCCTGCGCCTTGCCGCTCAGCGAGGCCTGCTGCCACTGGCGGCGTTGCCACCGCTGTTCGGTGGCGTTCAGCGTCTGGCGGAAATCGTTGACGGCACCGAATACCACCAGCTCTGCCTGCCCCTGTAGCCAGGCGGTCAGGTCGGTACGGTATTGGCCGCGCAGCGCGGTGAGTTGGCCGCCGATCGGTTTGCCGGCGCGATAGAACACCGGCGGCACCAACAGCAACAGCAGCAACAGAATGCCGCCCAGCGTCAGGGCGAGCGCAGGATCGAGCCAGCTCAGGCCATAGGTGACCACCAGGATCACCACCGCTGCGCTGATCAGCGGCGAGATCACCCGCAGATAAAGATGATCCAGCGTGTCCACGTCCGCCACCAGGCGATTGAGCAGATCGGCCTGGCGGAAACGGGCGATGCCGCCCGGCGTCAGCGGCAGGATCTTGCTGAAGGTGAATACCCGCAGATGCGACAGCACGCGGAAGGTGGCGTCGTGGCTGACGACGCGCTCGGCGTAGCGCCCGGCGGTGCGGAAGATCGCCGCGCCGCGCACGCCGGCGGCCGGCAGCATGTAGTTGAAGGTCAACAGGCCCGCCAATCCGGCCAGCGACGAGGCGGCCAGGAACCAGCCGGAGAGCGCCAGCAGGCCGATGCTGGCCAGCAGAGTGACGATCGCTAAAAGGATGCCCAGGCTAATCAGCAGGCTATGGCGGCGATACAACGCCAAAAACGGCAGCAAAACGCGCATGATTAAAGCTCCCCGCGGCGATGGGCGATCAGAGTGGCAAACAGGCCCGGCTGGGCGCTGAGGGTGGCGTAATCGCCCTGTTGCACGATGCGCCCGTTATCCATCACCCAAATCTGATCGTAGTCTTCGGTGTCTTCCAACTGGTGCGTTACCAGCAGGGTGGTTTGCTGATGCGAAGCGGCACTCAACGCCTGCATCACCCGCTGTTCGCTGTGGGCATCGAGGCTGGCGGCCGGCTCATCCAGCAGCAGCAGGCGGCGCGGGCCGATCAACGCCCGGGCGACCGCCACTCGCTGCGCCTGGCCGACCGACAGGCGAGCGGCGTTGTCACCCACTTCGGTGTCGAGCCCCTGCGGCAGATAAGGGAGCAGTTCGCTGACGTAGGCGTGTTCCACCGCCTGCTGAAGCTGCGCTTCGTCGGCCTGCGGGCAGCCCAGCAGGATATTGGCGCGCAAGGTTTGCGCCGGCAGGTGCGGGTTTTGGCCGACCCAGCTCAGCTGTTGCCTCCAGTTTTCTGCGGACAGCTCACGCAGCTCAATGCCGTTGACGGTCAATGACCCGCGATAGGGCAGGAAGCCGAGCAGCAGATTCAGCAGCGAACTTTTGCCGGCGCCGCTCAGCCCGACCAACGCCACGCGCTGCTGCGGTTGCAGGGTGAAGCTCAGCGGCCCGGCCAGCAGCACGCCGTTCGGCGACAGAATTTCCAACGCGTTTGCCTGCAGCGTCAGCGGTTGCTCGGCGGGCAGTTGCCGCGTGCCGTTGCCCATCTGCTCGCCTTCGGCGCTGAGGAAAGTTTCCAGCGCTTCTGCCGCGCCGATCGCCTGCGCTTTGGCATGGTAGAAGGTGCCGAGATCGCGCAGCGGTTGGAAAAACTCCGGCGCCAGAATCAGCACCAGAAAACCGGAAAACAGCGTCACGCCGAGGCCGTAGCTGCCGAAGTTGAGTTCGCCGAGGTAGGAAAAGCCGAAGTACACCGCCACCACGGCGATGGAAATCGAGGCGAAGAACTCCAGCACGCCGGAAGAGAGGAAAGCCAGGCGCAGCACTTCCATGGTGCGGCTGCGGAAGTCTTCGGAGGATTTGGCGATCTGCGCCGTTTCGGCCTGCGCGCGGTCGAACAGCCGCAGGGTGTCCAGGCCGCGCAGGCGGTCGAGGAAATTACCGCTCAATCGCGCCAGCGCCACGAAGTTGCGGCGGTTGGCGTCGGCGGCTCCCATGCCGACCAGCGCCATAAACAGCGGGATCAGCGGCGCGGTCGCCAGCAGAATGATGCCCGCAGCCCAATTGATCGGGAAGACGGCGATCAGGATCAGCAGCGGGATGAAGACCGCCAAATACATCTGCGGCAGATAGCGCGAGTAATAATCCTGCATATCCTCGATCTGCTCGACGATGATGCTGGCCCAGCTGCCCGCCGGTTTGCCCTGGATCCAGGCCGGGCCAAGCTGCTGCAGCTTATCCAGTACCTGTTGGCGCATACGCTGGCGGATCACCTGCCCACACAGGAAACCGATCCGTTCCCGCAACCAGCTTAACAGCGCCCGCAGCGCGAACGCGGCGGCCAGCCAGATAAACGAAGGGATCAGCTGTTCGCGAGGGGTATGCTCGATGATCAGGGCGTGCAGCAGGCTGGCCAGCAGCCATGCCTGCGCCACGATCAGCAGGCCGCTGAACAGCCCCAACAGCATGGAAAGGCGCAGCCAACGCTGCGCCAACGAACTCTGGGTTTTAAGCCAACGGGTTAACTGTTGCTGTCTGGTTTTTTTCATCAGATATGCGTCTGCGTCGCCGGTGCCCGTTTGTTACGGGCTGGGTTAACGTACTGTTAAATAATAGTGTTTGGCGCAATCGGCGACAAACAAGCGAGGTCCCATGTTACCTCGTCACCCGGCAGACTGAAAATAATAAAGCGGCCAAATGTGGCTATAACAGACGCGTTACCGACTATTTGACTTCCTCACTCGCGGCCTCGGCTTCCAGAGCGGCGTGCACCGACGCTCGCTCTGCGATCCGCGCCACATAATGCTGGAGCGCCGGCCACTCGCTCAGCGAAATCTCGAAGCGCGCCATCCAGCGCAACACGGTAAACAGATAAGCGTCAGCGACGCTGAAATGCGCTCCCAACAGATAGGTTTGTTGTGCCAACGCCTGCGCGAGATAACCCAATCGCCGTCTCAACTTGTCGCGTAGCAACGCCTTGGCGCCGTCGGGCAGGGCGTCATTGAATAAAGGGGCGGCGCCGGCATGGATCTCGCTGGTGATGAAATTAAGCCACTCCTGCAGCCGTACCCGCTCAAAGGCCGTCGGTGGCGGCGCCAGCCGGTATTCTGGGCGCAGGTCGGCGAGGAATTGAACGATGGCGGGGCCTTCGGTGATCACGTTGCCGTCGTCGAGCTGCAGGGCGGCGACGTAACCTTTAGGGTTGATGCGATAGAAATCCTCACCGTCGGCGCAGCGCTTGCTGCGATTGTTCACCCTGATCAGGGTGAAAGGGATCGCTAATTCCCGCAGGACGATATGTGGGGCCAGCGAGCAGGCATCGGGAGCAAAATACAGCTTCATGCTATTTCCTTGTGGGTCAATGAGAACGCTTGCCACAGCATGCCGATGCGGGCACCGGCGGGGAAATGGAAATTTCAGAAAGCCGCTATTAGCTCAGCGACTGGCCAGGGTTTGCTCCTGTTCGCGCAGGTAATTCAGCAGGGTTTGGACGGGGGGCTGGGTCACCGCCTCGGATGAGCAGGCCAGGCCGAAACGGCGATAAACCGGCGCAACGAGCGGCAGAGCGCAAACTCCGAGCGCATCGGGCGGGATCACGGACGCGGGCATCAGCGCGACGCCCGTGCCTTCCTTGACCAGCGTCAACGCCGTTTGCCAGTCACTGACGGTGGCGCGGATATCGGCCAGCGCCAGGCCCGACTGCTGCGCCAAACTTTGCGCATTCACATCGCATCCGCCGGTCGCCAGGATGAAAGGCAGCCGGAACAGGGCATCCAGCGCCACCGGCCGCCGTTCTCGCGCCAGCGGGTGCGCGCTGGGCACGACAGCCAACCAGGCATCCTCCCCCAAGGGGAAACACAGCCGCTCCGGTGCCGGATTGAGCACCACGCCGATGTCTGCCGTTGCCGATGTTAACCAGCTCTCCACTTCGTGGTCGGTGCCCTCGAGCGTAATCAGCTCAATGTCGGGGTACAGACGGCGAAATTTGCGCAGCAGCGGCGGCAACAGCGTGCTGAATGCCGACGGGAAACTGGCCAGGCGTATTTTGCCCGCGTGCGCGTTACCGGCTTGCTGCGCGCATTGTTGAATGGCCCGTAGCCCTGCCAACATCGAGCGGGCATGGCCGACGATCTGCAGGCCGCTTTGGGTCAGGACGACATTGTGTGGCTGGCGCACCAAAAGCCGGGTGCTCAGCATCGTCTCCAGTTGAGCGATGGCCTGGCTGGCGGCAGACTGCGTCATACCGCAGATCGCCGCAGCCTGAGTGATGGTGCCGCTGTCGGCGACGGCAACCAGCAGGCGCCAGTGAAGAAGATTATGCATCGGCGTGCATCCTCCTGGGGGCTGAAGACAAAAAAAGCGGCTCGAGAGCCGCTTTTTGCTGATGAAGAGAACGTCTTAGCAGACTTCTGCGCCGGCGATGCCGTCCAGGTAACGCTCTGCGTCCAGCGCCGCCATACAACCGGTGCCGGCGGAAGTGATCGCCTGGCGGTAAATGTGATCCATCACGTCGCCTGCGGCGAAGACGCCGGGGATGGTGGTTTGGGTCGCATTGCCGTGAATGCCGGACTGCACCTTGATGTAGCCGTTTTCCAGCTCCAGCTGGCCGCCGAAGATGCCGGTGTTCGGGCTGTGGCCGATGGCGATGAACACGCCGGCTAGCTCCAGCTCACGGGTTTCGTTTTCTGCTTTGGTGCTGCGGATACGCACGCCGGTCACGCCCATTTCATCGCCCAGCACTTCGTCCAGCGTATGGTCGGTGTGCAGCACGATGTTGCCGCTTTTCACTTTTTCCATCAGCCGGTCGATCAGGATCTTCTCCGAACGGAAGCTGTCGCGGCGGTGGATCAGGTGAACCTCGGCGGCGATGTTGGACAGGTACAGCGCTTCTTCAACGGCGGTGTTGCCGCCGCCGACCACGGCGACTTTCTGGTTGCGGTAGAAGAAACCGTCGCAGGTCGCACAGGCGGAAACGCCTTTGCCCTTGAAGGCGTCTTCGGAAGGCAGGCCAAGGTAGCGGGCGGAGGCGCCGGTCGCGATGATCAGCGCGTCGCAGCTGTATTCACCGCTGTCGCCGAGCAGGCGGAACGGACGCTGCTGCAGATCGACGCTGTTGATATGATCGAAGACGATCTCAGTCTGGAACTTCTCCGCGTGCTCGCGCATGCGCTCCATCAGCGCCGGACCGGTCAGGCCTTCGGCGTCGCCCGGCCAGTTTTCCACTTCAGTGGTGGTGGTCAGCTGGCCGCCTTGCTCCAGACCGGTGATCAGCACCGGGTTCAGGTTGGCGCGCGCCGCGTAGACGGCGGCGGTGTAACCGGCCGGGCCGGAGCCCAGAATCAGTAATTTGCTATGTTTAGCCGTGCCCATGAATAACCTCTTTATTCCACAATGGCGGACAATGAAGCCGATTGTAGGGAAAATGGCGCAGTAAAAAAAGCGCCGGGCGACGTTGTTAACGATTTGTATGATAGTTGTCGCCTATTAATGCACCCGCTGTCGGCAAATCGTACGCCGAACGCAGAAATTTACCTTATCAAAGCCGCATTCGGCTACCGAATCGCCAACCGCGCAAAAACGGCGCATTCTGCGACTTCAGCCGCTCCCTGCCGGGGTTTATCTGCCAGCGATTCATAACCAAAAATGGGATGCAGACTTTTCATGACGGTACGTTGTTCTGATTTTGCTTCTTTTACTTTGACAATCCGCTGCGCATTTGCGAAAACATCATAGGAAGAAGAAATTATCCCCGTAACACCAGCAAATCGTACGTATTTACGCCGCAAGGCGACAATACGCGGTGGATGTGCGGAGCAGGGCGCGCAAGCGTTTGCTGATTTTTTCTCGACCGAAACGTCGTTACCGGCGTTGCGCGGGGTTGGACAGACAGGCTGCGCGGCGTGGAATGATGGTAGTGAAGAAGCATATGACAGGCATCGGGTCTTCGCTTGGAACGAACCCTTACACATTGACGTTGGCTAGGGTGTGGCAAGTGCACGGAAGAAAATAAGAGAGACAATAATAATGGCAGACAACAAGAAACGCCCGGGTAAAGATCTTGACCGTATCGACCGCAACATCCTGAATGAGCTGCAGAAGGATGGGCGTATTTCGAACGTCGAGCTTTCGAAGCGCGTGGGGTTATCCCCGACTCCATGTTTAGAACGCGTGCGCCGTCTCGAGCGCCAGGGTTTCATTCATGGCTATACCGCATTGCTCAACCCGCATTATCTGGATGCGTCCCTGCTGGTTTTCGTGGAGATCACGTTGAACCGCGGCGCGCCGGACGTGTTTGAGCAATTCAACTCGGCAGTGCAGAAGCTTGAAGAGATTCAGGAGTGTCATCTGGTTTCCGGTGATTTCGACTACCTGTTGAAAACCCGCGTACCGGACATGTCGGCTTACCGCAAACTGCTGGGCGAAACGTTGCTGCGTTTGCCGGGGGTTAACGACACCCGTACCTACGTAGTGATGGAAGAAGTGAAACAGAGTAACCGTCTGGTTATCAAAACACGGTAAGGTGCAGGTGCAAAACCTGATTAAATTGGTTACACTCCTGTTTATTCATACAGTTTCGGCGCCGGGGAAGCTTCTCGGCGCTGTTGCTATGTCAGCTAACAGGAACCTGGAGAGCCTTTCTTGAGCCAGGAATATACAGAAGATAAAGAAGTTACCCTGAAAAGACTCAGCAGTGGCCGGCGTTTGCTGGAAGCTGCGCTTATCGTGGTAGCGATTTTTGCCGTTTACCTCATGGCTGCGCTGGTCAGTTTCAACCCGTCTGACCCAAGCTGGTCGCAGACCGCGTGGCATGAGCCGATTCACAATTTGGGTGGCGGTGTTGGGGCCTGGTTGGCCGACACGCTGTTCTTCACCTTCGGGGTGCTCGCCTACGCGATACCGCCGATCATGCTGGTCCTGTGCTGGGCGGCCTATCGCCAGCGCGGCAACAGAGACTACATCGACTATTTCGCGCTCTCCCTGCGCCTGATCGGCACCTTGGCATTAGTGCTTACCTCCTGTGGGTTGGCGGCGCTGAACGTTGACGATCTCTATTACTTCGCTTCCGGCGGCGTGATCGGCAGCCTGCTGAGCAACGCCATGTTGCCGTGGTTCAACGGCATCGGCGCTACGCTGGCGCTGTTGTGCGTGTGGGCGGCGGGGCTGACGCTGTTTACCGGCTGGTCCTGGCTGGTGATCGCAGAGAAGATTGGCGGTGCGGTGTTGGGTGTCGCGACGGTGATGACCAATCGCTCACGCCGCGAAGATCGCTATTTCGAGGATGACGAGCGCTACGTTGACGACGAGCCTGAGCAGGCAGGGAAGGGCGCCGCTGCAGCGGTTGCGGCGACCGCCGCCGGAGCCGCGGCTGCCGATGACGACGTGCTGTTCTCCGCACCTTCGGTCACCGAAAGCGCCAAAGAGGCGGCGGAAGACGCCGCCGATCCGTTGCTCAGCGGCCTGCGAGCCGACGATAGTGAGGTTGAAGCCGACGCCGCGCCAATCGCGCCGGCGGCTTCGCCTGCACCGGCGGTGACGGCAGAGATCCACGAGCCCGTTGCTGCACCGATCGCCACACAGGCGCCGTCGATAACGGTGGCACCGACAGCGCCGGCCTCGGTCAATCAGCACCCGGTGAGCGCCCCGGCGCAAGACGCCACGCCGCCGCTGTATTCCTTCGAAATCCCGGAAGAAACGCCAGCGCCTAAGGCGACGCGCCCTGCCGATCCTTATCGGGACGATGATGAGCCGCGCCTCGGCAATTGGCAAGAGCCGACAGCACCGCAGCCGCCGGCACGTTCTCCCTTTGATTTTACCGCCGCGCAGCGCGACAGTGCCGACGTCAGCGGAGCAGGTGGTTTCAGCGCCACCGGCGCCAAGCCGCAGCTGGATACGGCAGCCGCTGCCGCGGCGGGCGCCGCAGCAGCGACCTTTATGCCGGCCTTCACGGCCACCAGCGACGGCAATTCGCAGGTTAAACAGGGTATCGGCCCTGAGTTGCCGCGGCCGAATCCGGTGCGTATTCCGACCCGCCGCGAGCTGGCTTCCTACGGCATCAAGCTGCCTTCGCAGCGCGCGGCCGAGCAGGAACAGCGCCAGGCGGAGCCTCAACAGCCGACGGCGATAAATCCGCAGGAAGAAGAGGCGCTGCAGGAAGCTGCGCTGCGTCAGGCGTTTGCCGAGCAGCAAAGCCAACGCTACGGCGAAAGCTACGCGCCGGAGCAAGATGACGAGAGCGCCCTGCAGGAAGCTGAGCTGAGCAAGGCGTTTGCCGAACAGCAGAGCCAACGTTATGGCGAAGGTTATCAACAGAACGACGAAGAGGCGCTGCAAGAGGCCGCGCTGCGCCAGGCGTTCGCCGAGCAGCAGCAGGCACGCTACGGCCAGCAAGAGACTGCCCCGCAGGCGCCGGCCGCCAGCCCGGTCGATACCCGTAATGCTTTCAGCTTCTCGCCGATGGCGGATTTAGTGGACGATGGCCCGAGCGAGCCGATGTTCACGCTGTCCCCACAGCTTGAAGAGCGCATTGAACAGCAAAGCGAGCAAGAGGACGACGTGCCGTTTGGCCAGTTTGAGCCTGCGGCGCCGGCTGCCCAGCAACCGCATGCGCAGCCGCAACAATACCAACAGCCGCAGCAGCAATCTTATCAGCAGCCGCAGCAACAACAGCAGTATCAACAGCCGTCGCAGCAGCAATATCAGCAGCCACAGCAACCGGTGCAGCAGCAGCCTCAGCAAGCTCCGGCTGAGCCGCACCCGGCGATGGACAGCCTGATTCACCCGTTCCTGATGCGCAACGATCAGCCGCTGCAGAAGCCGACCACGCCGCTGCCGACGCTGGATCTGCTGACCGAAGCGCCGAAAGAGGTGGAGCCGGTCGACTCCTTCGCGCTGGAACAGAAAGCGCGCTTGGTGGAGGCCAGTTTGGCCGATTACCGCGTAAAAGCCGACGTGGTGGATATCCTGCCGGGGCCGGTCATCACCCGCTTCGAGCTGGATCTGGCGCCGGGCGTTAAAGCGGCGCGCATTTCCAACCTGTCGCGCGATCTGGCGCGCTCGCTGTCGACTTCGGCGGTGCGCGTGGTGGAAGTGATCCCCGGTAAGCCTTATGTCGGTCTGGAGCTGCCGAACGCCAAGCGTCAAACGGTGTACCTGCGCGAAGTGCTGGACTGCCCGGCCTTCCGCGACAACCCGTCGCCGCTGTCCATCGTATTGGGTAAGGACATCTCCGGCGAACCGGTGGTGGCCGATCTGGGCAAAATGCCGCACTTGCTGGTCGCCGGTACCACCGGTTCCGGTAAGTCGGTCGGGGTCAACGCCATGATCCTGAGCATCCTGTATAAGGCCACGCCGAAAGAAGTGCGCTTTATCATGATCGACCCGAAAATGCTGGAACTGTCGGTTTACGAAGGTATTCCGCACCTGTTGACCGATGTGGTCACCGACATGAAAGACGCTGCCAATGCGCTGCGCTGGTGCGTGGGCGAAATGGAACGTCGCTACAAGCTGATGTCTGCCCTGGGCGTGCGTAACCTGGCCGGCTACAACGAGCGTGTCGATCAGGCCGAAGCGATGGGGCGTCCGATCCCGGATCCGTTCTGGAAACCGACCGACAGCATGGACATCACGCCGCCGGTGTTGGAGAAAGAGCCGTACATCGTGGTGATGGTCGACGAATTCGCCGACCTGATCATGACGGTTGGCAAGAAGGTTGAAGAGTTGATCGCTCGCCTGGCGCAAAAAGCGCGTGCGGCGGGCATCCACCTGGTACTGGCGACCCAGCGTCCTTCGGTGGATGTGATCACAGGTCTTATCAAGGCCAACATTCCGACGCGTATCGCCTTTACCGTGTCGAGCAAGATCGACTCCCGCACCATCCTCGATCAGGGGGGCGCCGAGTCCTTGCTGGGTATGGGTGACATGCTCTATCTGGCGCCGAACTCCTCGATCCCGGTGCGTGTACATGGCGCATTCGTGCGCGATCAGGAAGTGCACGCGGTGGTCAAGGATTGGAAAGCGCGCGAGCGGCCCCAATATAAAGAGGGCATTCTCAGCGGCGGCGAAGATGGCGAGGGCGGTGCCGGTGGCGGGATGGACGGCGACGAAGAGCTGGATCCGTTGTTTGACCAGGCGGTGGATTTCGTGGTGGATAAACGCCGCGCCTCCATCTCCGGCGTACAGCGCCAGTTCCGCATCGGCTATAACCGTGCCGCGCGCATCATCGAACAGATGGAGGCGCAGGGCATCGTCAGCGAGCAGGGGCACAACGGCAACCGCGAGGTGCTGGCGCCGCCGCGGCACGATTGATGCTCGCTTAGCCATTGCAATTCAATAAGAAAGGGCCGCTTAAGCGGCCCTTGTGCAAAGAAGCGTAAACCCGTTTCTTCTCGGAACATTGGCCTACCGGCCGATCGCCGGCTTCAGGTAAAGTAACGGAGTAAAGGGTTGATTGACCCGCACGGCGTCGCCCTGCGGTTAACGCATTTCATAAGGTATCTGGAATAATGAAAAAACTGTTAGTTGCCTGCTGTCTGCTTTCGGGATTCGCTTCTACCTCCGTGCTGGCCGATGCCGCACAGGATCTGCAAAGTCGCCTGGCGAAGGTGAACAGTTTCCACGCCAGCTTCTCGCAAACCGTGACCAGCGCCGAAGGCGCCGCGGTGCAACAGGGTGAAGGCGAGCTGTGGGTGAAGCGGCCGAACCTGTTCAACTGGCACATGACGTCACCCGATGAGAGCGTGCTGGTTTCCGATGGCCAGACCCTGTGGTTCTACAACCCGTTCGTCGAGCAGGTGACGGCGACCTGGCTGAAGAACGCCACCGGCAATACGCCGTTTATGCTGATCACCCGCAATAACGCCAGCGACTGGAAGCAGTACAACGTGAAGCAAAAGGGCGATGATTTCGAGCTGACGCCAAAATCCGCCAGCGGCAACCTGAAGCAATTCGCCATCAGCGTGACCAACAGCGGCACTATCCGCAGCTTTGCCGCGGTGGAGCAGGATGGCCAGCGTAGTGCTTATACGCTGAAAAGCCAGCAGAACGTTGCCGCCGATCCGGCCAAATTCAAATTTACCCCGCCGAAGGGGGTGACGCTGGACGACCAGCGCCAGTGAGGTGCAAGTGAGTAATAATCTGTCGCTCGATTTTTCCCAGAACGAGTTCCAGCCGCTGGCCGCGCGTATGCGCCCGACCACGCTGGCGCAGTATATCGGCCAGCAGCACCTGCTGGCCGCCGGCAAGCCGCTGCCGCGCGCCATCGAGGCCGGGCAGCTGCACTCGATGATTTTATGGGGGCCGCCGGGCACCGGGAAGACGACGCTGGCAGAGCTGATCGGCCGTTACGGTCAGGCGGATGTCGAACGGATCTCCGCCGTGACCTCCGGCATCAAGGAGATCCGCGAGGCGATCGAGCGGGCGCGGCAAAATCGCGACGCCGGCCGCCGCACCATCCTGTTCGTCGACGAAGTGCACCGCTTCAATAAGAGCCAGCAGGACGCTTTCCTGCCGCACATCGAAGACGGCACCATCACCTTTATCGGCGCCACTACCGAAAATCCGTCGTTCGAGCTGAACTCGGCGCTGTTGTCCCGCGCCCGCGTTTACCTGCTGAAGGCGCTGACCGCCGAAGATATCGGCCAGGTGCTGGATCAGGCGATGAGCGACAAGGCGCGCGGCTTTGGCAATCAGAACGTCGAGCTGCCCGCGGAAACGCGCCGCCTGCTGTCGGAGTTGGTGGGCGGCGATGCGCGCCGGGCGCTGAACAGCCTGGAAATGATGGCAGACATGGCGGAGCTCGACGCCAAAGGCGTGCGGGTGCTGACGCCGGAGCTGCTCAAGGAGGTGTCGGGCGAGCGCAGTGCGCGCTTCGACAACAAGGGCGACCGTTATTACGACCTGATTTCCGCGTTGCATAAATCAGTGCGCGGTTCGGCGCCGGACGCCGCGCTGTACTGGTATGCGCGTATCATTACCGCCGGCGGCGATCCGCTCTATGTGGCGCGCCGTCTGTTGGCGATTGCCTCTGAAGACGTGGGCAACGCCGATCCGCGCGGCATGCAGGTGGCGATCGCCGCCTGGGATTGTTTCACCCGCGTGGGGCCAGCAGAGGGCGAGCGCGCCATCGCGCAGGCGATTGTTTACCTGGCCTGCGCGCCGAAAAGCAATGCGGTTTACACCGCGTTCAAGGCCGCCATGCGCGACGCCAAAGAGCAGGCCGATTATGACGTGCCGGAGCACCTGCGCAACGCGCCGACCAAGCTGATGAAGGAGATGGGGCTGGGGGCGGAGTACCGCTACGCCCACGACGAACCCAACGCCTACGCCGCCGGTGAGAACTATTTCCCGCCCGAAATGGCCAAGACACGCTACTATCAACCGACCTCGCGTGGGCTTGAAGGGAAAATCGGCGAAAAGTTGGCATGGCTGGCTGAGCAGGATCAAAATAGCCCGACAAAACGCTACCGCTAGCGAGGCCGTTGCGGTAAGGTTAGCGGGTATCACTCTTCTTTTATGCGGCTATAAATCAGCCGCATAGAACAACAACACTTCTTTCAATAACAACAAGCACAGGATTAGCATGCTCGATCCCAATCTGCTGCGTAATGAGCTAGACGCAGTCGCCGTCAAACTGGCTCGCCGAGGCTTTAAACTCGATCTGGATCTGCTGCGTTCGCAGGAAGAACGCCGCAAAGTTCTGCAGGTAGAAACTGAAACGCTGCAAGCGGAACGCAACTCCCGATCGAAATCCATCGGCGCGGCCAAAGCGCGTGGGGAAGACATCGAGCCGCTGCGTCGCGAAGTGAACGAGCTGGGTGACAAGCTGGATGCCGCCAAGGCAGAGCTGGATACGCTGCAGAGCGAGATCCGCGATTACGCTTTGACGCTGCCTAACCTGCCGGACGACGCCGTGCCGGATGGTAAAGACGACAGTGAAAACCTGGAAGTCACCCGCTGGGGCGAACCGCGCCAGTACGACTTCGCGGTGCGCGATCACGTCGATCTGGGCGAAATGGCCGGCGGGCTGGATTTTGCCGCCGCGGTTAAGCTGACCGGTTCGCGCTTCGTGGTCATGAAGGGGCAAATCGCCCGCATGCACCGCGCGCTGTCCCAGTTCATGCTGGATCTGCACACCGAGCAGCACGGCTACCTGGAGGCCTACGTGCCTTACCTGGTCAACCACGCCACGCTGTACGGTACCGGCCAACTGCCGAAGTTCGGCGAAGACCTGTTCCATACCCGTCCGCTGGAAGAAGAAGCCGACAGCAGCAACTACGCGCTGATCCCAACGGCGGAAGTGCCGCTGACCAACCTGGTGCGCGACGAGATCGTCGAAGAGGAAACTCTGCCGCTGAAGATGACCGCGCACACGCCATGCTTCCGTGCGGAAGCCGGTTCTTACGGCCGTGACACCCGCGGTTTGATCCGCATGCACCAGTTCGACAAGGTCGAAATGGTGCAGATCGTCCGTCCGGAAGATTCGATGGATGCCCTGGAAGAGCTGACCGGCCATGCGGAAAAAGTGCTGCAGCTGCTGAATCTGCCTTACCGCAAGGTGCTGCTGTGCACCGGAGACATGGGCTTCGGCGCCTGCAAGACCTACGATCTGGAAGTGTGGCTGCCGGCGCAGAACACCTACCGCGAGATCTCGTCCTGCTCCAACATGTGGGACTTCCAGGCGCGCCGCATGCAGGCTCGCTGCCGCAGCAAGGCCGACAAGAAGCCGCGTCTGGTCCACACGCTGAACGGTTCCGGCCTGGCGGTCGGCCGTACGCTGGTGGCGGTGCTGGAAAACTACCAGCAGGCCGACGGTCGCATTCAGGTGCCTGAAGTGTTGCGTCCTTATATGGGCGGCCTGGAATACATCGGCTAAACGGCAAACTACGAGAAAAAAGCGCCTGCGGGCGCTTTTTTTATGTTGAGAATTCAGTCTGTCGTCAGTGCGTAAGCCTGTTGAATGTAGTCCGCAAGATGTTTGCTTTTCACCTCGCCGGACGAGTGGAGCTTGATGTGCCGCCGATACTGGCCGTTGCCTTCGAGCTGATGATGGCTGTCTGCCATCCGGTAGCCGTGGCCGAACTCCACCGTGACGTGATTGCGGTAGGCGAAAACGCCGCAGAAAAATTGAGTATGCGAGAACATGATGCCGCCGTATTTGACCGATTCGGTGACGCCACTGCCGCTCGTCGCGGCGATCCGACGTACCTGCTGCACAATGGCCAGCAGCTCACCGTGCGTGCTGCCGATATCCGCCAGCAGGGCTTCTACCGCCGCATCATTTGCGTGATCCATCTTGCCTCCTCATCGTTAAATCCGCTCTGCGCTGAGCATAGCGCTTTTTCAGCCGGTTAGCCGGAAACAAATCGTGCGGTGGAATGATAAGAGGCGATTGACTTTTTTATCGCCAGTGGCATGATGCGCGCACTCTCATTGCGCGTTCGGTCACAATTTCACTATGTCCGCATACTCCCGCCCAGTGCTCCTATTGCTCTGCGGCCTTTTGCTGCTCACGGTATCCATTGCCGTTTTGAATACGTTAGTGCCGCTTTGGTTAACCCATGCTCAGCTGTCAACCTGGCAGGTGGGAATGGTCAGCTCCTCTTATTTCAGCGGTAACCTGTTGGGCACGTTGGTGGCGGGCAAACTGATCCAGCGCGTCGGTTTTACCCGCAGCTATCATCTTTCTTGCCTGGTGTTCGCCGCCGCGACCGCCGGCATGGTGCTGTCGATCGATTTTTGGAGCTGGCTGGGCTGGCGTTTCTTCGCCGGCGTCGGCTGCGCCTGGATCTGGGTGATCGTGGAGAGCGCGCTGTTGCGCAGCGGTAACCTGAGCAACCGCGGCCAGCTGCTGGCGGCCTATATGATTGTCTATTACCTCGGTACGGTGACCGGGCAATTGCTGTTGAGCATGACCTCGACCGAATTGCTGCACGTGGTGCCGTGGGTGACCGCGATCGTGATCAGCGCCATGCTGCCAATGCTGTTTGCGCGGGTCAACCGCCATGAAGACGAGCCGCAGCAGGCGGCGGTGTGGACAATGTTAAGACGTCGCAGCGCGCGCCTCGGCATCAACGGCTGCATCATTTCCGGCATCGTGCTCGGTTCTCTGTATGGTCTGATGCCGCTGTATCTCTCCCATCAGGGCATGAGCGACGCCAACGTCGGTTACTGGATGGCGCTGCTGGTCAGCTCCGGCATCGTTGGGCAATGGCCGGTCGGGCGCTTGGCCGATCGTTATGGGCGCCTGCTGGTGCTGCGCATTCAGGTGTTCGTGGTGATCCTCGCCAGCGTGGCGATGCTCGGCAACTACGCCATGGCGCCTTCGCTGTTCATCCTCGGCTGCGCCGGCTTTACCCTGTATCCGGTGGCGATGTCCTGGGCCTGCGAGAAGGCGCTGCCGCACGAACTGGTGGCGATGAACCAGGCGCTGTTGATGAGTTACACCATCGGCAGCCTGCTGGGCCCGTCGATGACGGCGCTGCTGATGCAAAACTACTCCGACCGTGTGCTGTTCGTGATGATCGCCGCCGTAGCGCTGGTTTACCTGCTGATGCTGCTGAAAAAGCAGAAGCCGGATCACCACCACACGCCGTTCGCCGCCGCCTGAGCATAAAAAAACCGGCCATGAGCCGGTTTTTTCTTTTGGCGTGCGCCAATCAGTAAATCACTTTGTGACCGTAGCTTTCCAGGATGCCTTTGACGCGATCCATGGTCTCGGCCTTCGGCGGATGCACGCCGTCCAGTTTGTACTCTTCCCCCATCGCTATCCATTTGTGCTTGCCCAGCTCGTGGTAAGGCAGCAGCTCGATTTTCTCGATGTTGGTCATGTCTTTGGTGAACTCGCCCAGCAGGTGTGCCGATTTGTCATCATCTGACCAGCCCGGCACCACCACGTAACGGATCCAGGTGCGTTGGTTACGTTTCGCCAGGTAGCGGGCGAATTCCAACGTGCGGTGGTTGGAGACGCCGACCAGATTCTGGTGGATATCGTCGTTCATCTGTTTCAGATCCAGCATCACCAGATCGGTGGTGTCCAGCAACTCGTCGATCACCGGATCGTAGCGGCGCACGAAGCCATTGGTATCCAGGCAGGTATTGATGCCTTCGGCATGGCAGGCGCGGAACCAGTCGCGCACGAATTCAGCCTGCAGGATCGCCTCGCCGCCGGACGCGGTCACGCCGCCACCGGAAGCGTTCATGAAGTGGCGGTAGGCCACCGCGTCTTTCATCAGCTCTTCGACGGTCACTTCTTTGCCGCCGTGGGTGTCCCAGGTGTCGCGGTTATGGCAATAGAGGCAGCGCATCAGGCAGCCCTGGAAGAAGACGATAAAGCGGATCCCGGGCCCATCGACGGTGCCGCAGGATTCGAAGGAGTGGATGCGACCAGTTACTGACATTGCGGGGTTTTCTCCAATATTGACTGTCAAACGCAGTCTAAAAATAGGCGCGTGGCCGCCGGCCAGGTATCTGCGATGCAGCAGCGGGTGGAGCCGCCACCGGGGGTAATGATGCCTGTCGGCCGGTCAGTTGCCGGATAACTGTTTTGCCGGCTATCCATTCAGTATAGATGTCCGGCAAAACAGACTCTACAGAGTCAGGGGAGAGCGGTGGGAGAAAAGGGCCGGCAGAACCGGCCCTGACGTTGGCACCGGGCGGTTTCCCGCCCGGTTGGCGCATTACATCGTTTGAGTGAAGGTACGAGTAATGACGTCCTGCTGTTGCTCTTTGGTCAGCGAGTTGAAGCGCACGGCGTAACCGGAGACGCGGATGGTCAGCTGAGGGTACTTCTCAGGGTTTTCCATCGCGTCCAGCAGCATTTCGCGGTTCATCACGTTGACGTTCAGGTGCTGACCGCCTTCGATGGAGGCTTCATGGTGGAAGTAACCATCCATCAGGCCTGCCAGGTTGGCTTTACGCACGTCGTCGTCTTTACCCAGCGCGTTAGGCACGATGGAGAAGGTGTAGGAGATACCGTCTTTCGCGTAGGCAAACGGCAGTTTGGCTACCGAGGTCAGGGAGGCTACTGCGCCTTTCTGGTCACGGCCGTGCATCGGGTTGGCACCTGGGCCGAACGGTGCGCCAGCGCGGCGGCCATCCGGGGTGTTACCGGTTTTCTTACCGTACACCACGTTGGAGGTGATGGTCAGTACGGACTGAGTCGGTACCGCGTTGCGGTAGGTGCGCAGTTTCTGAATTTTCTTCATGAAACGTTCCACCAGGTCGCAGGCGATGTCATCGACGCGGGCGTCGTTGTTACCGAACTGCGGATATTCGCCTTCCACTTTGAAGTCGATAGCCAGGCCGTCTTCGTCGCGAATGGTGGTGACTTTCGCGTACTTGATGGCGGACAGGGAGTCGGCCGCAACGGACAGACCGGCGATGCCGCAAGCCATGGTGCGATAAACGTCACGGTCATGCAGCGCCATCAGCGCAGCTTCGTAGCTGTACTTGTCGTGCATGTAGTGAATGATGTTCAGCGCGGTCACGTACTGCTTGGCCAGCCAATCCATAAAGTGATCCATGCGCGCCATGACTTTGTCATAGTCCAGCACTTCGTCCATCATCGGCGCTTCTTTCGGGCCGACCTGCATTTTCAGTTTTTCGTCAACGCCGCCGTTGATGGCGTACAGCATGGTTTTCGCCAGGTTGGCGCGGGCGCCGAAGAACTGCATTTGTTTGCCGACGATCATCGGGCTGACGCAGCAAGCGATGGCATAGTCATCGTTGTTGAAGTCAGGGCGCATCAGGTCGTCGTTTTCGTACTGAACGGAAGAGGTGTCGATGGACACTTTCGCCGCGAATTTCTTGAAGTTCAGCGGCAGCTTCTCAGACCACAGGATGGTCATGTTCGGCTCCGGAGACGGCCCCATGGTGTACAGGGTGTTCAGGAAGCGGAAGCTGTTTTTGGTGACCAGGGTACGGCCGTCGACGCCCATACCGGCCAGGGACTCAGTCGCCCAGATTGGGTCGCCGGAGAACAGCTCATCGTACTCAGGGGTACGCAGGAAGCGCACCATACGCAGTTTCATCACCAGGTGGTCGATCAGTTCCTGCGCTTGTTCTTCGGTCAGTTTGCCCGCCTTGATGTCGCGTTCGATGAACACGTCGAGGAAGGTGGACACGCGGCCGAAGGACATGGCGGCGCCGTTCTGGGATTTCACCGCGGCCAGGTAGCCGAAGTAGGTCCACTGCACCGCTTCTTGCGCGCTGGTGGCCGGGCCGGAGATGTCGTAGCCGTATTTGGCGGCCATCTCTTTGATCTGAGCCAGAGCGCGGTGCTGTTCAGCGATCTCTTCGCGCAGCTGGATGGTCATTTCCAGGTCTTCGCCGTTTTCCAGTTTTTCCTGCAGCGATTTGAACTGGTTCAGTTTGTCGGCCATCAGGAAGTCGATGCCGTACAGCGCCACGCGGCGGTAGTCGCCGATGATGCGGCCACGGCCGTAGGCATCTGGCAGACCGGTCAGCACGCCGGATTTACGGCAGTTCAGGATGTCTTTGGTGTAAACGTCGAATACGCCCTGGTTGTGGGTTTTACGGTATTCGGTGAACACTTTTTTCAGCTGCGGATCCAGCTCGCGGCCGTACACTTTGCACGAACCTTCGACCATTTTGATGCCGCCGAACGGGATCAGCGCGCGTTTCAGAGGGGCGTCGGTCTGCAGACCCACGATGGTTTCCAGCTCTTTGGCGATGTAACCCGCGTCGTGAGAAATGATGGTTGAAGCAACGTTGGTGTCGAAATCAACCGGCGCATGAGTGCGGTTTTCCAGTTTGATCCCTTCCATAACCTTGTCCCACAAGGTGGTGGTGGCTTGAGTTGCGCCAGCCAGGAAGGATTCGTCACCTTCATAAGGCGTGTAGTTTTTCTGGATGAAGTCACGAACGTTGACTTCATTCTGCCAGTCACCCTTGCTGAAACCTTCCCAAGCGTTGGCTAATTTCTCGTTAAGTTCGGTCATTGTACACCTACCTTTGATTGTGGATTTCTAACTCTGCGCGCGGTAACTCACAGCTTAGTGCTGCTCGCGGCCCCCGCGCAGATAAATTACCCAGTAAGTCAACCCAACCAGCAGACCGCCGCCGATGATGTTACCGAGGGTGACCGGAATCAGGTTGTCGATGATGAAGTTGCTTACTGTCAGATGAGCGAATTGCTCAGGTACCGCCCCTACGGCTTGCCAGAACTCCGGCGTGGCGAAGTGTTTGACCACGATGCCCATAGGGATCATAAACATGTTGGCGATGCTGTGTTCGAAGCCGCTGGCGACAAACATCCCGACCGGCAGCACCATGGCGAGCATCTTGTCGGTCAGGGTGCGGCCGGAGTAGCTCATCCAGACCGCCAGGCAGACCATCAGGTTAGCCAGAATGCCGAGGCAGACGGCTTCGATGAAGGTGTGATGCAGCTTATGGTCTGCGGTTTGCAGGACATTCAGGCCCCACTGGCCGTTGGCGACCATATACTCGCCGGAGAACCAGATCAGCGCCACGAAGAACAGCGCGCCGACCAGGTTGCCGAGATAAACGTTCAGCCAGTTGGCGCCCAGCTGGCCCCAGCTGATGCGGCCGCTGGCCTTGGCGATGACGATAAGTACGGTAGAAGTGAACAGGTCGGCGCCCGACACCACCACCAGCATTAACCCGAGAGAGAAGCAGATGCCGCCGACCAGTTTCGCCAGCCCGAAAGGTACGCCGGCGGTGCCGGTGGTCGCCGTGATGTAGAAGACGAAGGCGATGGAAATGAAGACACCGGCGGTGATCGCCAAATAAAACGTTTTCAGCGGATGTTTGGTGGCTTTATACACGCCGGCATCTTCAGCGATTTTCGCCGTTGCTGCAGGTAAAATCAGATCGAAGGGGCTGTCAGTTTTCAAACTAACTCTCGCTCTTAAGGGTTAAAACAACGCAATGAGATACTAGCAAAGCAGTATAGGGGAAAATTTGATTTGGATCATAAGGCGGGGAAGTAGAGCGGCGAAATGACGTGTTTTTTGTGTGGTTTTTATGATTAATTTACTGATTTTTAAAGAAAAACATTTTTTTAATGTTTGCAAATTTTTTTGAATCCACCGAATGGTCGGCATAGAGTAAAGTTAAATTTTTAGGCGTTTTGTCGCCGCGCGGCGCTGAAAGTTTAATTATCGGTTAATTATTATTTCACCGTCCGGCAACAATTGACGGTTTATTTATTTTTATGGCCGTTTAACCGCCTATTTCCCGGCGAAAAAATAAAACCGAATGCGTTGAAATAAACCGCAAAAATGAAAACGCCGCAACGGAGTGCGGCGTTTGGCAACAGGGGTACTCCCAAAGTGGTGGCACCCCCTGATGATGCTTAGGCCTTGGCCCAGTGGCGGCGTTTGGCTGCCTGCAGCTTCTCGTAAGCCGCCAGCAGCGCCTGATGCGCCGGCAGCGCCTTCAGATCGGCATCGACGGCGAACAGCCCGTTGAAGCGCTCTTCACCGCTGATGGCGGCGGAGGCGGCGTCGACCGCTTCCTGGCCGTACATTTTCACGAACGCGGTATAGTATTGCGCCGCTTCGCGTTCAGGCTCCTGCGCCAGCAGCAGCAGCGTTTGCAGGCAGCGGTAGTAGTTGCTGCGCGCCGGGCTCAGCACCGAGGCGTTGAAGTCCTGCGTCCATTCGGTCCAAATCAGCGCCTGATCCAGATCGCCGCCCGCCAGCGCCAGCATCGACTTCAGCTCGCCCACGCGCAGGGTATGCCAGGCGTTGTCTTTGCCGCTGGCAATGCCCAGCAGTTCGCGTACGCGGGTGAAATCGTCCAGCCCTTCGTCGTCCAGCTGCTCGATCAGCGCCAGGTATTCTTCCGGCTCCCACTCGCTGCCCGGCAGCGCCAGCAGCGTATCGCGCAGGTGCGCGCCCATGCTGTTGTTGGCCAGCAGCAGGTCTTCCGCCGGGTAGATATCGGACATGCCCGGCACGATGATGCGGCAAGCGTAGACGCCCAGGTGCTCGTAGTCGGCGATGTACACTTCCGCGTCTTCCTTGTCGAAGATGCTCATCAGGGTGGCGAACTCTTCCTGCGTGCTGCCGCTGAAGTTCCAGTCAACGAACGGGTAATCGGCATCCTGTTTGAACAGATCCCAGGAGATCAGGCCGCTGGAGTCGATGAAGTGCGTTTCCAGGTTGGTGTGTTCCGCCACTTCTTCGTCATCGAAGGTCGGCGCGGTGAACACGTCGAGATCTTTCAGGCTGCGGCCCTGCAGCAGTTCGGTTACCGTGCGCTCCAGCGCCACGCCGAAGTCCGGATGCGCGCCGAATGAAGCGAAGCAGGTGCCGTTGGTCGGGTTGAACAGCACCACGCAGATCACCGGGTAGTTGCCGCCCAGCGAGGCGTCATAGGAGAGGATCGGGAAACCTTCCTCTTCCAACTTGGCGATGGCCTCCACCACGCCCGGGTAGCGGTTCAGCACTTCGTCCGGGATCGCCGGCAGGCTGATGGATTCGGCGATGATGCGGTTTTTCACATAACGCTCGAACACTTCCGACAGGCCCTGCACCCGCGCTTCGTTGGCGGTGTTGCCGGCGGACATGCCGTTGGAAACATACAGGTTACCGATGATATTCATCGGGATGTACACGGTTTGCTGGTCGGACTGACGGGTAAACGGCAGCGCGCACACGCCGCGATCGGCATTGCCGGATTGCAGATCGACAAGATCGCTGGCGCTCAGCTCTTGCTGCGGATCGTAGAAGGCGTGCAGGCGTTCGTCGAGGATGCCGGTCGGCAGCGCGTCGTCTTCAGGGATTGAGAACCATTTCTCATTCGGGTAGTGCACGAAGTCGCCTTCGGCGATCTGCCGGCCCAGATAGAAATCGGCGAAGAAGTAGTTGGTGGACAGGCGCTCGAAATATTCACCCAGCGCGGAGGCCAGCGCGGCTTTTTTGCTGGCGCCTTTGCCGTTGGTGAAGCACAGCGGGCAATCGCGATCGCGAATGTGCACCGACCACACGTGCGGCACCGGGTTCAGCCAGGAGGCCTCTTCGATGTTGAAACCGAGATCGCTCAGTTTCTGCTGGAAACGGGCGATGGAGTCTTCCAGGGCGGCGTCTTTACCGGGGATAAAAGTTTGCGTCATTGTCTTCACTTTTTGCGCGTACTAAAAACGCGCAATGATACGGGGTTTTACGCTGGAGCTCCACGTATTCCTAAAGCGGCGGCAAAGTCACAGTTTTTTTAAGGATAAAGGCCATAATTCAGCGAGTTATCTGTCACGGAGAAATCTAATGAAATCAGTGAAACTCAGCGCGTTAACCCTCCTGTTGACCGGCTTCAGCGCCTCGGCGCTGGCGCTGCCCAACATCACTCTGCTGGCGACCGGCGGCACCATCGCCGGCGGCGGCGATTCGGCGACGAAGTCCAACTATACGGCGGGCAAGCTGGGCGTCGAGGCGTTGGTCGATGCGGTGCCGGCGCTGAAAAACATCGCCAACGTGCAGGGGGAGCAGGTGGTGAACATCGGTTCGCAGGACATGAACGATCGGGTCTGGCTGACGCTGGCGAAGAAAATTGACGCCGACTGCGGCAAGACCGACGGCTTCGTCATCACCCACGGCACCGATACGCTGGAAGAGACGGCCTATTTCCTCGATCTGACGGTGAAGTGCGACAAACCGGTGGTGCTGGTGGGGGCGATGCGGCCGGCGACGGCGATGAGCGCCGACGGCCCGTTCAACCTGTATAATGCGGTGGTGACGGCGGCAGATCCGCAATCGGCCAACCGCGGGGTGCTGGTGGCGATGAACGACAGCGTGCTGGACGCGCGCGACGTCACCAAGACCAACACCACCGCCGTGCAGACCTTCCAGTCGCCAAACTTCGGCCCGCTCGGGTATATCCATAACGGCAAGGTCGATTACCAGCGATCGCCGCAGCGCAAGCATACCCGGGATACGCCGTTCGATATCAGCAAGCTGAACGAACTGCCGAAGGTCGGCATCGTCTACAACTATGCCAACGCTTCCGATGCGCCGGCCAAGGCGCTGATCGCCGAAGGCTACCAGGGCATCGTCAGCGCCGGAGTCGGCAACGGCAACCTGTATAAAACGGTGTTCGACACCCTGGCGACGGCGGCACACAACGGTGTGGCGGTGGTGCGTTCATCGCGCGTGCCGACCGGCGCCACCACCGAAGATGCGGAAGTGGACGACGCCAAGTACGGCTTCGTCGCCGCCGGCACGCTGAATCCGCAAAAAGCGCGCATTCTGCTGCAGCTGGCGCTGACGCAAACCAAAGATGCGAAGCAAATCCAGCAGATGTTCAATCAGTACTGATCGCTTTCTCTTCTGCGGGGGCCGACCGGGCTTCCGCAGCCATCTTGGCTGAATACAGCATAAAACACCGCGTTAACCCGCTGAATTTCCCCATGTCGCAGGGTTTTATCGTCCAAATAATCGCGACGGCCGCAGAGCCTGTCATCACCCGGCGCGGCCGTTTGCCGCCGACGGGCGAATAAGCGTTGCAGCCATGGGGCGTGAGTGATAAAACCGATGGGTTGGTTAACGCGAGCGTTAACTTCGGGCGTCTTTTCGACAGGTCGCTTTTCTGCGGCGAACAGTGAATGTGGTGAGGGGAAATGACTCAGGTTTATAATTTTAGCTCTGGCCCGGCGATGCTGCCGGTAGAAGTGTTGCGTCGTGCGGAACAGGAACTGTGCAACTGGCACGGGCTGGGCACGTCAGTGATGGAGATCAGTCACCGCAGCAAAGAATTCATCGCCGTTGCCGAGCAGGCGGAACAGGATCTGCGCGATCTGCTGAAAGTCCCCTCCAACTATAAAGTGCTGTTTTGCCACGGCGGCGCCCGCGGGCAGTTCGCCGCGCTGCCGCTGAACCTGTTGGGCGACAAGGCCACCGCCGACTATATCGACGGCGGCTATTGGGCGCACAGCGCCATCAAGGAAGCGGAAAAGTATTGCACCCCGAACGTCATCGACGTGAAAACCCGTATTGATGGCCTGAGCGGCATCAAGCCGATGAAAGCGTGGCAGCTCAGCGACGACGCGGCTTATGTGCACTATTGCCCGAATGAGACCATCGACGGCGTGGCCATCGATGAAACGCCGGACTTCGGCGACAAGGTGGTGATCGGCGATTACTCCTCGACCATTCTGTCCCGCCCGCTCGACGTCAGCCGTTTCGGCGTGATTTACGCCGGCGCGCAGAAAAATATCGGCCCGGCCGGCCTGACGCTGGTGATCGTACGTGACGATCTGCTGGGCAAGGCGCGTAAAGAAGTGCCGTCTATCCTCGATTACACCGTGCTGGCCGAGAACGACTCGATGTTCAACACCCCGCCAACCTTCGCCTGGTACCTATCCGGGCTGGTGTTCAAATGGCTGAAAGAGCAGGGTGGCCTGGTGGAGATGCAAAAACGCAATCAGGCCAAGGCCGAGCTGCTGTACGCGACCATCGATAAATCCGACTTCTACCGCAGCCAGGTGGCGATCGCCAACCGTTCCTGGATGAACGTGCCGTTCCAGCTGGCCGATGCGGCGCTGGACAAGGTGTTCCTCAGCGAAGCCGAGGCTATCGGCCTGCAGGCGCTGAAAGGCCACCGGGTAGTTGGCGGCATGCGCGCTTCTATTTACAATGCCATGCCGCTGGCCGGCGTGCAGGCGCTGACCGACTTCATGACCGACTTCGAACGTCGTCACGGTTGATTCCGTCAGCCCGCCAGGCGCGGGCTGCTCAGGCTGTTGTCCTTTTGCATTAAAGCGGCTCCGGCATTATTCCGGAGCCGTTTCGTTTATCAGAATTGGAGAGTTTTGTTCACATGGTGGATTCCCTGACGTTACACCCGGTCGCCCTGGTCAATGGCACCGTCAACTTACCCGGCTCCAAGAGCGTTTCTAACCGCGCTCTGTTGCTGGCGGCGCTGGCGAAAGGCACGACCCGGCTGACCAACCTGCTGGACAGCGACGACGTGCGTCATATGCTGAACGCCCTGCAGGCGTTGGGCGTGAACTATCAGCTTTCCGCCGATCGCACCGTATGCGAAGTGACCGGCGTGGCCGGGCCGCTGGTGGCCGAGCAGCCGTTGGAACTGTTCCTCGGCAACGCCGGGACGGCGATGCGCCCATTGGCGGCGGCGCTGTGCCTCGGCGAAGGCGACGTGGTGTTGACCGGCGAACCGCGCATGAAAGAGCGCCCGATCGGCCATCTGGTGGACGCGTTGCGCCAGGGCGGGGCGCAGATTGATTATCTCGAGCAGACCGATTACCCGCCGATTCGCCTGCGCGGCGGCTTCCAGGGCGGCGACGTCACCGTTGACGGCAGCGTCTCCAGCCAGTTCCTGACCGCGTTGCTGATGACTGCGCCGCTGGCGCCGCAGGATACGCAGATCCACATCAAGGGCGAGCTGGTTTCCAAGCCGTACATCGCCATCACGCTGCATCTGATGCGCACCTTCGGCGTATCGGTGAGTCACGATAACTACCGGGTGTTCCATATCCAGGGGCGCCAGACGTATATCGCGCCGGGCGATTACCTGGTTGAGGGCGACGCATCTTCCGCCTCTTACTTCCTGGCGGCGGCGGCTATCAAGGGCGGCACCGTGCGGGTGACCGGCATCGGCCGCAAAAGCGTGCAGGGCGACACCAAATTTGCCGACGTGCTGGAGAAAATGGGCGCGCGCATTACCTGGGGTGACGATTTCATCGAGTGCAGCCGCGGTGAACTGCGCGGCATCGACATGGACATGAACCACATTCCGGACGCGGCGATGACCATCGCCACCGCAGCGCTGTTCGCCGAGGGGCCGACCACCATCCGCAATATCTACAACTGGCGGGTGAAGGAGACCGACCGCCTGGCGGCGATGGCCACCGAGCTGCGTAAAGTGGGGGCGGAAGTGGACGAAGGCGAAGACTACATTCACGTCGTGCCGCCGGCCAAACTGCAGTTTGCCGAGATCGGCACCTACAACGATCACCGCATGGCGATGTGTTTCTCGCTGGTGGCGCTGTCGGATACTCCGGTCACCATTCTCGATCCGAAATGCACCGCGAAAACCTTCCCGGACTATTTCGAACAGCTGGCGCGCATCAGCCAGCCGGCGTAACCCGTCAAATCGTTTATTTTAAGGCCCCTTTGTGGGCCTTTATCGTTTTTAACCTTTGGCGACCGGCGTTTCTTCTATACTTTTTCGCGGTTGTGCGCTTATTTTCAACAACCGGACAGTTCCAGGGTAACAGATCGCCGTAGGGCAGCGTATAATACGCCACCGTATTTGCCCCTGATTGGGCGGGTGGCAGAGAGTGCGGCGCGCGGGCTGTGAGCCAAAGCGCGCCGTGTCTCTGTGAGGTTTTCTACCTGAAGGAGAGAGAAATGACGGCTACAGCCCCGGTGATAACCGTTGATGGACCAAGTGGCGCAGGCAAAGGCACGCTGTGTAAAGCGTTGGCCGAGTCCCTTGGTTGGCGTTTGCTGGACTCCGGCGCGATCTATCGCGTGCTGGCGCTGGCGGCGTTGCATCATCAGGTGGATATCACTACTGAGGAAGCGCTGGTTCCGCTGGCCGCACATCTCGATGTTCGCTTCGTTGCCCAGGACGGCAAGCTGCAGGTGATTTTGGAAGGTGAGGACGTCAGCAATGAGATCCGCACCGAAACCGTCGGCAACACCGCGTCGCAAGCGGCGGCGTTTCCGCGCGTGCGCGAGGCGTTGCTGCGCCGCCAGCGCGCATTCCGCGAGGCGCCCGGCCTGATCGCCGATGGTCGCGATATGGGCACGGTGGTGTTCCCGGACGCGCCGGTCAAGATTTTCCTCGACGCCAGCTCGGAGGAGCGCGCACACCGCCGCATGCTGCAGTTGCAGGAGAAGGGCTTTAATGTTAACTTTGAACGTCTTTTAGCCGAGATAAAGGAGCGGGACGACCGTGACCGTAATCGGCCTATCGCGCCTCTGGTGCCCGCTTCTGACGCCCTCGTGCTGGATTCTACCAGCATGTCGATCGAAGAAGTGATCCGGCAGGCGCTGACGTATGCACAGAAAGTGTTGGCGTTGCCGCAGCAATAAGCGCGGCGGCGCTATTGGCTTTTTGTCATATTTGTCATAGCGGTATCGCAATATATCGGGTAAAATTTTACCCCTGTAACCTTAAACCCTGTCGGCATGGAGCCAATGGCGGGGTATGTGAAACAACCCCATTCGGCGGGACGCTAAATGGACGTTAAACTAAAGAACCCTGAAGATTAACAACATGACTGAATCTTTCGCTCAACTCTTTGAAGAATCCTTAAAAGAAATCGAAACCCGCCCGGGTTCCATCGTTCGTGGCGTCGTTGTTGCTATCGACAAAGATATCGTACTGGTTGACGCCGGTCTGAAATCTGAGTCTGCCATTCCGGCTGAGCAATTCAAAAACGCCCAGGGCGAGCTGGAAATCCAGGTTGGTGACGAAGTTGACGTTGCTCTGGATGCTGTTGAAGACGGCTTCGGTGAAACCCTGCTGTCCCGTGAGAAAGCTAAGCGTCACGAAGCTTGGATCACGCTGGAAAAAGCCTACGAAGAAGCTGAGACTGTAACCGGTGTTATCAACGGCAAAGTGAAGGGTGGCTTCACCGTCGAGCTGAACGGCATCCGCGCGTTCCTGCCAGGTTCCCTGGTTGACGTGCGTCCGGTACGTGACACTCTGCACCTGGAAGGCAAAGAGCTTGAGTTCAAAGTCATCAAGCTGGATCAGAAGCGCAACAACGTTGTCGTTTCTCGCCGTGCGGTTATCGAATCCGAGAACAGCGCTGAGCGCGATCAACTGCTGGAAAACCTGCAGGAAGGCATGGAAGTCAAAGGTATCGTTAAGAACCTCACTGACTACGGTGCATTCGTTGATCTGGGCGGCGTAGACGGCCTGCTGCACATCACTGACATGGCTTGGAAACGCGTTAAGCACCCAAGCGAAATCGTCAATGTTGGCGATGAAATCACTGTTAAAGTGCTGAAGTTCGACCGCGAGCGTACTCGTGTCTCCCTGGGCCTGAAACAGCTGGGCGAAGATCCATGGGTTGCTATCGCGAAACGTTACCCAGAAGGCACCAAGCTGACTGGTCGTGTAACCAACCTGACTGATTACGGCTGCTTCGTAGAAATCGAAGAAGGCGTTGAAGGTCTGGTACACGTTTCTGAAATGGATTGGACCAACAAAAACATCCATCCGTCCAAAGTTGTTAACGTGGGCGACGTAGTGGAAGTGATGGTTCTGGACATCGATGAAGAACGTCGTCGTATCTCCCTGGGCCTGAAGCAGTGCAAATCCAACCCATGGCAGCAGTTCGCAGAGACCCACAACAAGGGCGACCGCGTTGAAGGTAAAATCAAGTCTATCACTGACTTCGGTATCTTCATCGGCCTGGACGGCGGCATCGACGGCCTGGTTCACCTGTCTGACATCTCCTGGAACGTTGCAGGCGAAGAAGCAGTACGTGAATACAAGAAAGGCGACGAAATCGCTGCGGTTGTTCTGCAAGTTGACGCAGAGCGCGAGCGTATCTCCCTGGGCGTGAAGCAGCTGGCTGAAGACCCGTTCAATAACTACCTGTCTATGAACAAGAAAGGTGCTATTGTTACTGGTAAAGTCACTGCAGTTGACGCCAAAGGTGCTACAGTTGAATTGGCAGGCGGCGTAGAAGGTTACCTGCGTGCATCTGAAGCCTCTCGCGACCGCATTGAAGATGCAACTCTGGTTCTGAACGTAGGTGACGAAGTTGAAGCTAAATTCACCGGCGTTGACCGTAAGAACCGCGTTGTAAGCCTGTCCGTACGTGCTAAGGACGAAGCTGACGAGAAAGACGCCATCGCAACTGTTAACAACAAACAGGAAGAAGGCAACTTCTCTAACGCAATGGCTGAAGCTTTCAAAGCGGCTAAAGGCGAGTAATGACGGGGGGCGGTTTCTGACCGCCCCGATACGGTAGTTTAGCTGCAAAGCTTGGAGGTACTATGACCAAGTCTGAACTTATTGAAAGACTTGCTGGCCAGCAATCTCATATTCCGGCGAAGGCCGTTGAGGATGCAGTGAAAGAGATGCTTGAGCACATGGCCGCTACGCTGGCCGAGGGCGAACGCATTGAGATCCGCGGATTCGGCAGTTTTTCTCTTCACTACCGTGCCCCGCGTGTAGGTCGCAACCCGAAAACCGGTGACAAAGTTGAGCTGGACGGCAAGTACGTTCCTCACTTCAAACCAGGCAAAGAGTTGCGTGACCGCGCCAATATCTATGGCTAGTCGCTGACTGCTCATAGCGTTGTTGCTTGAAAAGAATATAAAACGGTGCCTTTAAGGCGCCGTTTTTTTTCGCCTGCGGTTCTCCCTGCTCCGCTTAGGAATTGCGCACCGCGCCGCATTTACGATGTGGCTCCTGCATAGATCTCTCTTATCCTGCCATGTTCACCGCATCTTCATTAAAGCCCGCTGGCGGTGACATGTCGGCTGAATGATCCTGCTTGCTTGCCATGACGCGCTTTTGCTCATGGCGGAGCCGATGGGAGAAGAGCGATCAAAATTTCGCTGGATCTGGCGATATTCGCCGTTATCTGCGGCATCCTGCCGCTGCTGGTTTTACCGCAGTTGCCTGAGCAATGGCAGCTGTGGCCGATGCTGCTTGTTGCCGGTTTACTGCTGCGCATTCGTTGGCCGTTCTGCCGTTATTTGGCCTGCCTGGGGTTGGGGTTCACTTGGGCGGTTTTCAACGCCGGAAGCCTGATTGGGCAAATGGAGCGCTTAAGCCGCGGATCGGAAGTGACGGCGGTGGTGCAGGTTAGCAGCATCGCGCTGAAGCCCGCCGCCAGTAAACAGACGTTGATGCGCATCGAGCGTGTCAACGGCCATTGGTTGGCGCCTGCGCTGGCGTTTACCACGACGTGGGCCCCAGAACAGCAGCAGCTGTGCGCCGGGCAGCGTTGGCAATTGAAACTGCGTTTGCGGCCGGTACATGGCAAACTCAATGAAGGCGGCTTCGACAGCCAACGGTGGGCGATCGCACAACGCCAGCCGTTGACTGGGCAAGTCAGGCAGGCTCGTTTGCTGGATGGCGATTGCGGCCTACGCCAGCGCATAATCAGCCATGCGGAAACCAATATCGGCGAGCTGCGTTACAAGGCTGTATTGCTGGCGTTGGCATTTGGGGAGCGAACCGCGCTGGAGCAGGCTTTGCGCATGCTGATGTTGAAAACCGGCATCGCACACTTGATGGCGATCTCAGGGTTGCATGTGGCGATGGTCGCCATCTTGTTCTGGGTTACATTGCGTGCGCTGCAGTTTTTTCTTCCTTCTCATCTAATTGGCTATCGCTTTCCGCTGGTCGCGGGCTGGGTAGCGACGCTGATCTATGTCTGGTTGGTAGGCGCCCAGCCGCCGGCGGTACGCACCGCGTTGGCGATGACGTTGTGGATGCTGCTGCGCTTGCGCGGCGTTCATTGTTCTTCCTGGCAGGTGTGGCTGTGGTGTGTCGGGCTTATTTTGCTGTGCGATCCGCTGGCGGTCTTGTCAGACAGTTTCTGGCTGTCGGTACTGGCGGTGGGGTGCCTGATTTTTTGGTTCGAATGGGCACCGCTCGGCGAGCGATTCCGATCGGCCTGGTATTGGGCACCGGTGCGTTGGCTGCATATTCAGCTCGGTATGACGTTGCTGCTGGTGCCGATGCAGGCCGCGCTGTTTCTGGGCCTGACGCTGACCTCGCTGCCGGCCAATTTGTGGGCGGTACCGATTGTCTCATTGGTGACGGTGCCGCTGATTTTGCTGGCGGTGATGTTCGGTTTCTTCCCTTCGTTAAGCTACGGACTATGGTGGCTGGCGGACTTCACGCTGCAGTGGGTATTTGTACCTCTGAATTACCTGCAACGTGGTTGGGTGGATTTGGGGGCGGCTTCGCTGTTGGCCAGCGCAGCGGGATGGCTCATCGTCGTCTGTTGGCGCTTTCATTGGTGGTGGCGTTATGCGTCGGGACTGGCGACGATAGCGATATGCTGCGTGCTGTGGCGGGAAAAAGAACCGACTTACCGCTGGCGAGTCGATATGCTTGATGTCGGGCACGGTTTGGCGGCGGTCATTGAACAAAACGGTAAGGGAGTACTGTATGATACCGGCGATCGTTGGCCGGGTGGCAGTGCCGCCGAGCGGCATATTTTGCCAATGCTGAACTGGCGGGGTATTGAACTGGAACAGATCATTATCAGCCATGACCACCTCGATCATACCGGTGGGGTGCCTGCTGTGCGGCGGGTGTTTCCACAGGCTACGGTGCGCAGCCCGATGCGCGGGGAGGGGCACTTGCCCTGCGTCGCCGGTGAGCGCTGGCGCTGGCAGGGGTTGCAATTCGAAGTGCTGTGGCCGCCGAAAACGCGTAAAAAGCCGGGTAATGACGACTCTTGCGTGATCCGTATCGACGACGGGAAACACAGCATGCTGCTTACCGGCGACGCGGAAAAAAAGGCGGAGGTGCAGCTGCTCCGGTTACGGCGCGATCGCTTGGCGGCTACGGTGTTGCAGGTGGGGCACCATGGCAGCAGAACCTCTTCCACGCCGCCGTTTCTGCGCGCGGTCAATCCTCAGGCGGCATTGGCGTCAGCATCTCGTTACAACAAATGGCGTTTGCCGGCGCGTAAAGTGGTCGCCAGATACCGGGCAAATGGCATTATATGGCGCGATACGACGCGCTCCGGCCAGTTATCGGTACTTTTTTTCGACAACGATTGGCAAATTAAAGGCTTTCGCGAACAATTAATGCCCCGTTGGTACCATCAGCGGTTTGGCGTAGAGGGTGATAATGAGTAAAATAGGCCGCTATTTCTTCCGATGCTGGTATTTGCATGATGAATGATAAAGATCTCTCGACCTGGCAGACATTCCGTCGACTCTGGCCGATGATCACTCCTTTTAAGACCGGGCTGATTGTGGCCGCCATTGCGTTGATTATGAACGCAGCGGGGGACACGCTGATGCTGTCTCTGCTTAAACCGCTATTGGACGATGGGTTTGGAAAAACCGACAGCAGCGTGCTGGTGTGGATGCCGTTGGCGGTCATTGCGCTGATGCTGATGCGCGGCGTCACCAGCTTTGTTTCAAGCTACTGCATTTCCTGGGTTTCCGGCATGGTGGTGATGCAGATGCGCCGCCGCCTGTTTGGCCACATGATGAGAATGCCGGTGGCCTTCTTCGATCAGCAGTCCACCGGGACTTTGCTGTCGCGCATTACCTATGATTCTGAGCAGGTGGCTTCCTCCTCGTCCAGCGCGCTGGTGACCGTGGTGCGTGAAGGGGCTTCGATCATTGGCCTGTTCATCATGATGTTCTACTACAGCTGGCAGCTGTCGGTGATCCTGATCGTGCTGGCGCCGATCGTCTCCATCGCTATTCGCCTGGTCTCCAAGCGTTTCCGCAACATCAGCAAGAACATGCAGAACACGATGGGGCAGGTGACCACCAGCGCCGAACAGATGCTGAAAGGCCATAAAGAAGTGCTGATCTTCGGTGGCCAGCAGGTGGAAACCGAGCGCTTCAACTCGGTCAGCAACCGCATGCGTCAACAGGGCATGAAACTGGTTTCCGCGTCTTCGATTTCCGATCCGATCATTCAGCTGATCGCTTCGCTGGCGCTGGCGTTCGTGCTGTTTGCCGCCAGCTTCCCAAGCGTGATGGCAACCCTGACCGCCGGTACCATTACCGTGGTGTTCTCATCGATGATCGCGCTGATGCGCCCGCTGAAGTCGCTGACCAACGTCAATGCCCAGTTCCAACGCGGGATGGCGGCATGCCAGACGCTGTTCTCCATTTTGGATATGGAACAGGAAAAAGACACCGGCACCCGCGAAGTGAAGCGTGCGAAAGGCGATATCGAATTCCGCAACGTCACTTTCTACTACCCATCAAAGGAAACGCCGGCGCTGCGTGATATCAACCTGAAAATCGCCGAAGGCAAGACCGTCGCCTTGGTGGGCCGTTCCGGTTCGGGTAAATCCACCATCGCCAACCTGTTGACGCGTTTCTACGATATCCAAGAAGGTGAAATCCTGATGGATGGCCACGATTTGCGCGAATATACCCTGGCCTCGCTGCGCAATCAGGTAGCGCTGGTCTCGCAAAACGTGCACCTGTTCAACGACACCATCGCCAACAACATTGCCTATGCACGCGAGAGTGAATACAGCCGCGAGCAGATTGAGAAAGCGGCCGAAATGGCGTACGCAATGGACTTCATCAACAAGATGGAGAACGGCCTGGATACGGTGATCGGTGAGAACGGCGTAATGCTGTCCGGCGGCCAACGTCAGCGTATCGCCATCGCGCGTGCGTTGCTGCGCGACTGCCCGATCCTGATCCTGGATGAGGCGACCTCTGCGCTGGATACCGAGTCCGAGCGGGCCATTCAGGCTGCGCTGGACGAGTTGCAGAAAGACCGTACTTCATTAGTGATCGCGCACCGCCTGTCGACGATTGAGAAGGCGGACGAGATCCTGGTGGTGGAAGATGGTCGCATTGTTGAACGCGGCGAACACACCGAGTTGCTTGAACGGCAGGGCGCCTATGCGCAGCTGCACCGCATGCAGTTTGGTCAATAATGATTGAGCGCATCTGGTCCGGCGGTTCGTTGCTTTATCTGGCGCTATTGCCGCTCTCGTGGCTGTATGGCCTGTTCAGCTGGCTGATCCGCCTCAGTTACCGCTGCGGCCTGCGTAAAAGTTGGCGTTCGCCGGTGCCGGTGGTGGTGGTGGGTAATCTCACCGCCGGCGGCAACGGCAAAACGCCGATGGTGATCTGGCTGGTGGAACACCTGCAGCAGCGGGGCTACCGCGTTGGGGTGGTGTCGCGCGGCTACGGCGGCAAGTCGGCGGTCTATCCTCTGGTGCTGGGTCAGAATACATCGACCCGCGAGGCGGGGGATGAGCCGGTGCTGATTTATCAGCGTACCGGGGCGCCCGTGGCGATCGCGCCCAAGCGCGCCGAGGCGGTGCAGGCTCTGCTGCAACAACAGCCGCTGGATGTGATCATCACCGACGACGGCTTGCAGCACTATGCTTTACAGCGTGACTTCGAGCTGGTGGTCATCGACGGTGTGCGTCGGTTCGGTAACGGCTGGTGGTTACCAGCCGGACCGATGCGTGAGCGTGCTGCGCGGCTTGGCAGCGTCGATGCGCGTGTCGCCAATGGCGGCGTGGCGCAGGCCGGAGAAATTGCTATGCGTCTGCAGGCGCGTGACGCAGTAAACCTGCTAAGCGGTGAACGTCGCCCGGCGGCCGAGCTGCCGCGCGTGGTGGCGATGGCGGGTATCGGCCATCCGCCGCGTTTCTTCGCGACGTTGGAAACGTTGAGCGTCGAAGTCGTGCAGGAAGTGGCGTTTGCCGATCATCAGGAATATCAGCAGGCGCAGCTGGCGGCGTTGGTTAATGCAGAGCAAACGCTGCTGATGACGGAGAAGGACGCGGTGAAATGCCGCGCCTTTGCCCAGCCTAATTGGTGGTATTTACCGGTTGATGCGGTGCTACCTTCCGCTCAGGCTGAGCAACTGCTGCAGGATATCGAGTCTCTACTGGCTAAGTAACCTCAGGACGCCAGCGTGACAAGCCCCAGGGCTTGCGCGCAGGCTTCCAGCGAACGCTGCTGGGTTTGTTGATACAGCGCCAGCTCGTCGATCACCTCACTACCCAACGCGTGTTCAAACGCTGCCCGGCTTGACGCCGCATTGTACTGTGTATGGCGGCTGTCCCCCAGATTCGATTGGAAAATCCCCGCCGCGCTGACCGGCAGAAAATCTTCATACACCAGTGGCTGGAAGCGAACGTGTTCTTTCTCGATCAGTTGCTCCAGGGTGCTGTGCTTATCCAGTGATTCTTTGGCCGCCAGGCCGCACTCGGTCGGGAAATAGCGGAACCAGGCCAGCTGTTGCTCGCGCAGCGTGGCGTAATCATCCGGAAACGCCCGGAAGTTTTCTTCCAGCAACTGATAATAGCGTTCGGCATTTTTCTCGCTCGGCGGCGCCTGCAGCGCATCGTTGGTGGCCTTCAGCAGACGGTCGTAGAGTTCGCGTCCTTTCGTCGTCAGCGCCACACCGCGCTGTTCGATCTCGCCGAACCGCGCGGTATGATGACCGGCGACGACGCGGCCGTCGCGCTCAACGAAATCGACGCGTTCTTCCAACGCCTTGAAGCTGGTCTGGCGCAGCAGGATCGCGCGACGGCGGCGCGGCGGGCCCTCGATGACCGCTTTGGGCGTAATACCGCGGGCGGGCATCGCCTGTTGAACGCGATCGATATCCAGCGTGCGCGGTGTCAGATGATTGATATGCGGCCCTTTAAACGCCACCACGTCGGCGATCAGTCGATGCTGATCGTGTAGCTGCCGGTATTCTTCTGCGCTGACCGTCGCCTGGTTGTGCCAGCGGAAGGTTTCCAGCGCTTGTTCGACAAATTCTTGCGCCTGTACTTCATTTAGCCCGCCTTGCGCTTCCTGCAACGCGATCAGTTCCAACGCGCGATCGGTAAAGATACGGCGGCGCGCCAGCAAGCGCTCAGCCAGCTCACGCAGCGCGGGATCTTCTATCAGCTCCAGGCGAAGCAAGGAGGTAAATACGCGGAACGGACTGACCTGCAGCGCGTCTTCGTGTACGGCGCGAAAGGCGGTCGAGTGCACGGGAACGCCCGCCACAGACAGATCATAGTAACCGACCGGCGCCATGCCCATCACCCGGAACAGACGGCGCAGGGTGGCCAGTTCGCCAGCAGTGCCGACCCGGATCGCGCCGTGGCGCTCCATCGCAAGGCGTTCGATCTCGCCGGTGATTTGCAGTTGATGAGCCAGTGCGGCATCTTCGCGCAGAACCTGTCGGTTGGTTTCCGCCACCAGCTCCAGCAGATCGCCGTACAGTGGTACCTCCTTTTGGTACATGTCCGACATCGCGTGAGAGAATCTGGCGCGGATTTCATTAGGTGAAACGAACTGCTGGGCGGTCATGCGCATAGCTCCTTGATTCAGCATAATCTGAAAAATCGTGTTTTTAGCGGCAAAAGTGCTGGCGAAAAAGCCGTCTGCCTTGTTTTCCCCTCAAGTTTAGCCATCTGATTTGGGATTTGTTATAGACGTGGCAAGCATATTAGAGTTTTATGCGTTAGCTCTCATTTGCAGCGCACGGACGGACAAATGATGCCCCGGTGAGCAGAGGAACGCGGTGGATCGGCCGCGGCGAGCGTTAAATTAAGTCATGCATATTCAGGGGGATAAAAATAAATTCGGCGTATTTATGAATTTAATGCAATAAACCCCTTGTGCATCCACCATTTTTATGAGTAAATGCAAGTCGGCCTGTAATCCAGACCTATTTATGTTCGAGTTTAGAGTTAAGCAGTTCCTCCAAAAACGTTATCATCCGATTCCGCTTCAAAGACGAACCTTCTAAGTACCTCCCATAAGTAATGTTTCTGACATGGCCACAATTGCCTCTTATGGCAGGTTTTGTAAATATATTTAAAGGTAAAAGTAATGTCTAAGAAGACGGGTCAAGTTAAGTGGTTCAACGAAAGCAAAGGTTTTGGTTTCATTGAGCAGCACGACGGCGGCAAAGATGTATTCGTACACTTCTCCGCTATCATGACCGACGGTTTCAAGACCCTGGCTGAAGGCCAGCGCGTCGAGTACACCATTCAGGACAGCCCGCGCGGGCCGGCTGCCGCTAACGTAGTTGCTCTGTAAGAAGACAGGGAACGCGTATAAGAGATCTTAATACAACCATGGTGATGCCTCAGCGCTGAATCATGCGGAAGATATTAAGTTCAACAAGCCCGCCTTCGTGCGGGTTTTTTAATTTTTTGCTCACGAGAGGTTTGTTACGAAAAACTTTAGGATGGGCTGGTAGCGTCCAGACAATATAAAAAATGACGTTGTCAAGGATGCTCAAGTAAAAGGATATAAGTTATGTTTAAAAATACTGTGTTAAAAATGGGCCGTGTGAAATGGTTTAATCAGGCCGAAGGCTATGGTTTTATTTCACCGGTAGATGGCAGCGACGAAATCTATGTCAATCGCAACGCTATCGCCAACACCAAAAATAAGTCGTTGAACGAAGGTCAGAACGTTGAGTTCTCGATCTATCGCAGCTCGCATGGGCTGTCCGCGGCAGACGTTATCGCGTTCTGATCGCACCCACCTTCCTCGCCAGTGCCGGTGTCGCCACCCGCAAGCACTGGCGAAGATAAATCCCGCGATATCCACTATTATCAGGCCATTGCCTACTCGCCACGGATATCAGGATGACCATCCCGACCCTTTCCCTTACCGCCGCTCGCGCGCTGCACCTTGCCGCCCAGGGGCTGCTTTCTCCGCTTAAACGCCAGGCTCGGCCCGATGACGTCTTGAGTGCGATCCAGCGCATGGGGTTGTTACAAATCGATACCATTAGCGTCGTTGCTCGCAGCCCGTATCTGGTGCTGTTCAGCCGTTTGGGAGCCTATCAGCCGGAGTGGCTTGAGCAGGCGCTCGCCGGCCGCAAGCTGTTCGAGTATTGGGCGCACGAGGCCTGTTTCCTGCCGATCGAAGATTTTGGCCTGCTGCGCCACCGCATGCTGGCGCCGCATGATATGGGCTGGAAATACTCCGCCGACTGGGTGCAGCAGCACCAGGCCGCGATGGACAACCTGCTGCGGCACATCGAACAACAGGGGCCGGTGCGCTCCGCCGATTTCAGCGCCGAGAAGAAGGGCAACAGCGGGTGGTGGGACTGGAAACCGGAGAAACGTCATCTGGAAATTCTTTTTACCGCCGGCAAGCTGATGGTGGCCGAACGTCGCAACTTCCACCGGGTTTACGATCTGACCGAAAGGCTGCTGCCGGCCTGGGACGATGCGCGCCATACGCTGCCTGTGGAGCAGGCGCGCCGGCAGATGCTGTGCCGCACCTGCCGCTATCTGGGCATTTTCCGCGCCGAGTGGTTGGCGGACTACTATCGGCTGAAGCGCGTGGCGCCAAAAGCCTTGCTGGCAGCGCTGCAGTAACAGGGCGAGATTACGCCGGTGCAGGTAGAGGGGCTGGAAGGACAATTCTATGTGCATGAATCACTGGCGGAATTGCTGCCGCTGGCGGAGCAGGGCAAACTCAAATCGACGGTCACCAGCCTGCTTTCGCCTTTTGATCCGGTGGTGTGGGATCGCCGTCGGGCGCTCGAGCTGTTCAACTTTGACTATCGGCTAGAGTGTTACACGCCGAAAGAAAAACGTCGCTATGGCTACTTCACCTTGCCGGTGCTGCATCGTGGCGAGCTGGTGGGGCGGATTGACGCCAAGGCGCACCGTCGCCAGGGCATCTTCGAGATCATCAGCTTCCATGCGGAACCGCAGGTGCGCTTCGGCAAACAGAGAACGCAAGATATCCGACAGGCCATCGCGCGCACGGCCAAATGGCACGGTGCACAACGCGTCGCGCTGGGCGACATTCCGGCGGTGTTGGCCGCTGAATGGGGTGCCGGCTGGGAAGTGGGATAACGAGCGACGCCGTCGGTGGGGTAAAACGAAGTTAAGCGTCGCTCGTTACAAAGGGGCTCAGTGGCTGAAGTTAGCGAACAGAGCGATGATTTTATGCAGACGTTTGATCACGTATTACTACCTTTTTGTGATTTGTATCACAAAATTCTACGCCGGGATGCGCCGCAGTTCAAGCTGTTGCGCCGGCGCGGTGAGGAAATATCGGCGGGTTGGTGCCGCCGATGATTAACCTGAGGCCGGGCGTTATGCTATCCTCACTGCCTTTCCCAGATGACCAATCCCCTTGCGGAGGATGCATGGACCACCGTTTACTCGAAATCGTTGCCTGCCCGGTATGCAACGGCAAACTCTATTTCAATAAAGAAAACCAGGAGCTGGTGTGCAAAGCGGACGGGTTGGCTTACCCGCTGCGCGACGGCATCCCGGTGCTGTTGGAAAATGAAGCGCGTGCGCTGTCGCTGGACGAGAAGCACGCATGAGTTTTATCGCTATTATTCCCGCCCGCTACGCCTCAACCCGTTTGCCGGGCAAACCGCTGGCAGATATTCACGGTAAGCCGATGGTGGTGCACGTGATGGAGCGTGCCCGTGAGTCCGGCGCCAGCCGCGTCATCGTGGCGACCGATCACCTTGAGGTCGCCAAAGCGGTGGAAGCCGCCGGCGGCGAAGTGTGCATGACCAGCCCGGATCACCATTCCGGCACCGAGCGTCTGGCGGAAGTGATCGCGCACTACGGCTTTGCCGACGATCAGATCATTGTTAACGTGCAGGGCGACGAACCGCTGATCCCACCGGTGATCGTGCGTCAGGTCGCAGAGAATCTGGCGGGCAGCCAGGCCGGCATGGCGACGTTGGCAGTGCCGATCGAGAGCGCGGAAGAGGCTTTCAACCCCAACGCGGTGAAGGTCGTAATGGACGCACAGGGCTACGCACTCTATTTCTCACGCGCCACCATTCCGTGGGATCGCGAACGTTTCGCTGCGTCGAAAGAGAGCATCGGCGACAGCCTGCTGCGTCACATCGGCATCTATGCGTACCGTGCCGGTTTCGTGCGCCGCTACGTCAGCTGGGCGCCGAGCCAACTGGAACAGATCGAGCTGTTGGAACAGCTGCGCGTGCTGTGGTACGGTGAAAAAATCCACGTGGCGGTCGCGAAAGCGATCCCGAGCGTGGGGGTCGATACGCCGGAAGATCTCCAGCGCGTGCGCGACAGCATTCAACCCTGAGCCTGATTTCGTCGGCGCGGCGCGCAACGCGCCGACGATGTAATACCTCCCCTATTGATCCCCGTTTTGTTGATCTGCGTTGAAGAATTTTTCCGCTCACCGTTCGATGATGTTACGCATCCCCCCATATTAGCCTGAGGTGAATGCCTTATGGAGCAGTTACGCGCAGAACTGAGCATTGTGCTGGGTGAGTCCATCAGCCGGCTGGAGCGGGTGAGCGAGCAGCCTTATGCGCATATGTATTCGCTGTACGATCGGCAGGGCAACGCCATCCCGCTGATGGCGAAAAGTTTTATCTGTCAGGGTATTGCCCAACAGGAGGCGTATAAGTTGTCGATGTTGGCGCGCGACGGGGATATTCGCCTGCCGACGGTGTACGGCGTAGTGTGCACCCACCAGGCGCCGTATACGGAAATCCTGCTGATCGAACGCCTGCGCGGCGTGTCGGCCGAAGCGCCAACGCGTTCGCCGGATCGCTGGAACATGTTGATGGAGCAGATCGTCGACGGGGTATTGGCCTGGCACCGCATCGACAGTCACGGCAGCGTCGGCAGCGTTGACAGCACGCAGGAGAACGACTGGTTTTGTTGGTATCAACAGCGGGTTGAAGTGCTGTGGGCGACGTTGGTCAATCTCACTACCCCGCAGCTGACCATGGCGGATCGGCGTTTGCTGTATCGCACGCGCGAAGCGCTGACTCATTTCTTCGTCGGCTTCGACGATCCCTGCGTCCTGGTGCACGGCAACCTGTCGCTGCGCAGTATGCTGAAAGATCCCAAAAGCGATCAACTGCTGGCGATGCTCAATCCCGGTGTGGTGCTGTGGGCGCCGCGCGAATACGATCTTTTCCGCCTTTGCGAGCCGGGCATGCCCAGCCAACTGCTGTTCAGCTATCTGCAGCGGGCGCCGGTCGCCGACGCTTTCCTTGCGCGGCGCTGGCTATACGTGGTGTGGGAAGCGGTAGGGCGTTTGATCCATACCGGCAAGTTGGAGCGGCGGCCGTTCGACTATGCGTCGCAACAGCTGCTGCCCTGGCTGGCCGGTTGAACGGGTTTTACTCGGCGCCGGCGCTATCCGCGCCTTTCAGCCACTGCCACAGGCTGCCCAGCGTTTCATACCAGGCACGTTCGGTATGGCCGAGGAACATCGACGACGGTGTGGCGCGATCCCAGATATTCAGCGGCGAGTCGATCGCCAACTGGTTGGCCGGTGCTGGGATCGGGTGCAGGCCTTTAGCCTTGAAGAAACGCATGGCACGCGGCAAATGGTTGGCGGAGGTCACCAGAATGAACGGTTGCTCGCCGACCAACTTGGCGACCTGAGCGGCTTCTTCCTCGGTATCGCGCGGTTCCCTCAAAATCACCATATCGCTGCGCGGCACGCCCAGGCTTTCGGCTACCAGCGCCGCCGTGGCGGCGTTGCTTTGCATGCGTCCGGCGGACGCGCCGGTAAACACCATCCTGGCGCCGGGATGCGCAAGGTAGAGCCGCACGCCTTCCGTCACGCGCGGCAGACTGTTGCCGAGCAGGTTCGAGCTAGGTGCCCAGTCGGGATTGTAGGTATAGCCCCCGCCCAACACCACGATGTAGCTGACCGGATCGTTGCCGCGATAAGTCTGGTATTCGGCTTCGATCGGCCGCAGCAGTCGGTCGGCCACCGGTTGCAGGCTGAAAAGCAGTAAAAACAGCCAGCTCAGCGTGAAAATCGTCTTACCGCTTTTTTGCCAACGGGTGAACCACAGCAGTAACAACGCCAGCCCCATCAGCAGCATCAACAGCGGTAGCGGCATCAGCAGGGCGCCAAAGAACTTTTTCAGGTTGAACAGCATCGAAAATCAGATCCTTTTGGGTGAAAAAGCGGCATCCAGGCATAAACAGGCCGCAAGAAGATACATTCTAAGCCAGTCTGTGCCAAAATAGCAGGTTTGAATGGGCGTGCGCTTTGCCGCCGCAAGAATGAGATCAGCGGAGCCGTTGTCCATGCAGGATCGCAATTTTGACGATATTGCTGAAAAATTTGCGCGTAATATTTACGGCACCACGAAAGGAAAAATCCGCCAGGCGGTGGTTTGGCAGGATCTGACCGGGCTGCTGGCGCAGTTGCCGCAGCGGCCGCTGCGCATCCTTGACGCCGGGGGCGGGGAAGGCCATATGGCCTGCCAACTGGCAGAATTAGGACATCAGGTGTTGTTGTGCGATCTTTCTGGTGAGATGATCCAGCGCGCCGCGCAGCTGGCGGAGCAGAAAGGTGTGAGCCAGAACATGCAATTCGTACAAAGTTCTGCGCAGGATATCGCTCAACATTTGGAACAGCCGGTTGATCTGATATTGTTTCATGCAGTGCTTGAATGGATCGCCGAACCCGAAGCGGCACTGCAGGCATTGTGCGACTGTCTGACGCCGGGTGGCGCGCTGTCGCTGATGTTCTTCAACGCTAACGGTCTCTTGATGCGTAACGTGGTGTTGGGTAATTTCCAACTGGTGGATCCCGAAGTCAGACGGCGCCGCAAGCGTTCGCTGTCGCCACAATATCCGCACGATCCGCTATTGGTCTACGGCTGGCTGGAACAACTGGGCATGCGCATCAGCGGCAAAACCGGTGTGCGGGTGTTTCACGACTACCTGCAGAGCAGACAGCTGCAAACACAAAAATTTGAAGAGTTACTGGCGCTTGAACAGCACTATTGCCGGCAGGAGCCGTACGTGAGTTTGGGGCGCTATATTCACGTCATGGCGCATAAACCAAACCTGAAGGACGAACTATGAGTGAATTTTCCCAGACAGTACCCGAACTGGTCGCCTGGGCACGGAAAAATGATTTCTCTATTTCGCTCCCTACGGAGCGTCTCGCATTTCTGCTTGCCATCGCCACCCTGAACGGCGAACGGCTGGACGGCGAGATGAGCGAAGGTGAGCTGGTTGATGCATTTCGCCATGTCAGCAAGGGTTTTGAACAGACGCATGAAACGGTGGCGATGCGCGCCAACAATGCGATCAACGACATGGTGCGCCAGCGCCTGTTGAACCGCTTTACCAGCGAACTGGCGGACGGCAACGCGATTTACCGCCTGACGCCGCTGGGTATCGGCATTACCGATTACTATATTCGCCAACGCGAATTCTCCACGCTGCGTCTGTCGATGCAGCTGTCGATCGTGGCGCAGGAACTCAAACGCGCCGCCGATGCCGCCGACGAGGGCGGCGACGATTTCCATTGGCATCGCAACGTGTTCGCGCCATTGAAATATTCGGTGGCGGAAATCTTCGACAGCATCGACATGACGCAACGTGTGATGGACGAGCAGCAGCAGAGCGTGAAAAACGACATCGCGGCGCTGCTGAGCAAAGACTGGCGGGCGGCGATCTCCAGCTGCGAAATGCTGCTGTCGGAAACCTCGGGCACCCTGCGCGAACTGCAGGATACGCTGGATGCGGCGGGCGACAAGCTGCAGGCCAATCTGCTGCGCATCCAGGACGCAACCCTCGGCAACGTGGAGCTCGGCTTCGTCGACAAGCTGGTGTTCGATCTGCAGAGCAAGCTGGATCGCATCATCAGCTGGGGTCAGCAGGCGATCGACCTGTGGATCGGTTACGATCGCCACGTACATAAATTTATCCGTACCGCTATCGATATGGATAAAAACCGCGTGTTCGCCCAACGCTTGCGCCAGTCGGTGCAAACCTATTTCGACCACCCGTGGGCGCTGACCCATGCCAATGCCGATCGTCTGCTGGACATGCGCGACGAAGAACTGGCGCTGCGCAGCGAGGAAGTGACCGGGGAACTGCCGCCGGATCTGGAGTTCGAAGAGTTCAGCGAAATTCGCGAACAGCTGGCGGCGATGATCGAAGAGGCGCTGAAGGTGTACCAGGAACAGCAGATGCCGCTCAATCTTGCAGCGGTGATGCGCGATTACCTGGCGCAATACCCGCGTGCGCGTCATTTCGACGTGGCACGTTTAGTGGTCGACCAGGCAGTGCGCCTCGGTGTGGCTGAAGCAGATTTCTCAGGGTTGCCGGCGGAATGGCAGGCAATCAATGATTACGGAGCCAAGGTCCAGGCCCATGTCATCGACAAATATTGAACAAGTAATGCCAGTCAAGCTGGCCAAGGCGTTGTCCAACTCGCTGTTCCCGGCGCTGGATAGCCAACTGCGCGCGGGTCGTCACATCGGTATCGATGAGTTGGACAACCACGCCTTTTTAATGGATTTCCAGGATGAGCTGGAAGAATTTTACAACCGTTACAGCGTCGAGCTGATTCGGGCGCCGGAAGGTTTCTTCTATTTGCGCCCGCGCTCCACCACGCTGATCCCGCGTTCGGTGCTGTCCGAGCTGGATATGATGGTCGGCAAGATCTTGTGCTACCTGTATCTCAGCCCCGAGCGCCTGGCGCACGAAGGCATTTTCAGCCATCAGGAGCTGTACGACGAGCTGCTGAGCCTGGCGGATGAGAACAAGCTGCTGAAGTTCGTCAACCAGCGCTCCACCGGTTCGGATCTCGATCGGCAGAAGCTGCACGAGAAGGTGCGCACCTCGCTGAACCGCCTGCGCCGCCTCGGCATGGTCTATTTCATGGGCAATGACAGCAGCAAGTTCCGCATTACCGAGGCGGTGTTCCGCTTCGGCGCCGACGTGCGCAGCGGCGACGATCCGCGTGAAGCGCAGCTGCGCATGATTCGCGACGGCGAGGCGATGCCGGTTGAAACCAGCCTGTCGCTGAACGATGAGAATGACGCTGAGGATCAGCAGGTTGATAACGCTCCTGACGGTGCAGAGGATGAACAGGAATGATTGAACGCGGTAAATTTCGCTCGCTGACGCTGGTTAACTGGAACGGTTTCTTCGCCCGTACCTTTGATCTGGATGAGCTGGTGACCACGCTGTCCGGCGGTAACGGGGCGGGGAAGTCCACCACCATGGCGGCCTTCGTCACCGCACTGATCCCCGACCTGACGCTGCTGCACTTCCGTAACACCACCGAAGCGGGCGCCACCAGCGGTTCGCGCGACAAAGGCTTGCACGGCAAGCTGCGTGCCGGCGTGTGTTACTCCACCCTCGACGTCGTCAACTCGCGCCACCAGCGCGTGGTGGTCGGTGTGCGCCTGCAGCAGGTGGCAGGGCGCGATCGTAAGGTCGACATCAAACCTTTCACCATCCAGGGCCTGCCGACCGCGGTACAGCCGACCGAACTGCTGACCCAGACCGTGGGCGATCGCCAGGCGCGCGTGCTGTCGCTGCAAGAGCTGAAAGAGCGCGTGGAAGAGATGGAGGGCGTGCAGTTCAAGCAGTTCAACTCCATCACCGATTACCACTCGCTGATGTTCGATCTGGGCGTGATCCCGAAACGCCTGCGTTCGTCCGCCGATCGCAGCAAATTCTACCGTCTGATTGAAGCGTCGCTGTACGGTGGTATCTCCAGCGCCATCACCCGCTCGCTGCGCGATTACCTGCTGCCGGAAAACAGCGGCGTGCGCAAGGCGTTCCAGGACATGGAAGCGGCGCTGCGCGAAAACCGCATGACGCTGGAAGCGATCCGCGTCACCCAGTCGGATCGCGACCTGTTCAAGCATTTGATCTCCGAGGCCACCTCCTATGTGGCGGCGGACTATATGCGCCACGCCAACGAACGCCGCATCCATCTGGACGGCGCGCTGGCGCTGCGCAGCGATCTGTTGGGCAGCCGCAAGCAGCTGGCCGCCGAACAGTATCGCCATGTGGAAATGGCGCGCGAGCTGAGCGAACAGAGCGGCGCCGAATCCGATCTGGAAACCGATTACCAGGCCGCCAGCGACCACCTGAATCTGGTGCAGACGGCGATGCGTCAGCAGGAGAAGATCGAACGCTATGAAGCCGATCTGGAAGAGCTGACCTACCGTCTGGAAGAGCAGAACGAAGTGGTGGCCGAGGCGAGCGAGCAGCAGGCCGAAAACGAGGCGCGCGCCGAAGCGGCCGAGCTGGAAGTGGACGAACTGAAGAGCCAGTTGGCCGACTACCAGCAGGCGCTCGACGTGCAGCAGACCCGCGCCATTCAGTACCAACAGGCGCTGCAGGCATTGGAGCGCGCGCGCGCGCTGTGCCAACTGCCGGACCTGACCGCCGACAACGCAGAACAGTGGCTGGACACCTTCCAGGCCCGCGAGCAGGAAGCGACCGAAGCGTTGCTGATGCTGGAACAGAAGCTGAGCGTGGCCGACGCCGCACACGGCCAGTTCGAACAGGCCTATCAGCTGGTGGGTAAAATTGCCGGCCAGGTCAGCCGCAGCGAAGCCTGGCAGTGCGCGCGCGAATTGCTGCGCGACTGGCCTTCGCAGCAACACCTCGCCGAGCGCGTTCAGCCGCTGCGTTTGCGCCTGAGCGAACTGGAACAGCGCCTGCGCTCGCAGCAGGACGCCGAACGCCTGCTGAACGAATTTTGCAAACGCCATGGCCAAGAGTACCAGCCGGACGATCTCGACATGCTGCAACAGGAGCTTGAAGAGCGCCTGGAAGCGCTGTCGCAGAACGTCAGCGAAGCCGGTGAACGCCGTATGGAGATGCGCCAGGAACTGGAGCAGATCCAGCAGCGCATCCGTGAGCTGACGGCGCGTGCCCCGGTGTGGCTGGCGGCGCAGGACGCCCTGGGCCAGCTCAGCGATCAGAGCGGAGAGCCGCTGGAAAACAGCCAGCAGGTGACCGAATACATGCAGCAGCTGCTGGAGCGCGAGCGTGAAACCACCGTCGAGCGCGACGAAGTGGCGGCCCGCAAACGTGAAGTGGAAGCGCAGATCGAACGTCTCAGCCAGCCGGGCGGCGCGGAAGATCAACGCCTGGTCACGCTGGCCGAACGTTTCGGCGGCGTGCTGCTGTCGGAAATTTACGATGATGTCACCATCGACGACGCGCCTTACTTCTCGGCGCTGTACGGCCCTTCGCGCCACGCCATCGTGGTGCCGGATCTGTCGCTGGTGCGCGAAATGCTGGAAGGGCTGGAAGATTGCCCGGAAGATCTTTACCTGATCGAAGGGGATCCGCAGTCGTTCGATGACAGCGTGTTCGCCGTCGAAGAGCAGGACAAAGCGGTGGTGGTGAAGATCGCCGATCGCCAGTGGCGTTATTCTCGTTATCCGGAAGTGCCGTTGTTCGGCCGCGCGGCGCGCGAAAACCGTCTGGAAGTGCTGCATGCCGAGCGTGAAACGCTGGCGGAGCGTTACGCCACGTTGTCGTTCGACGTGCAGAAAACCCAGCGTTCACACCAGGCCTTCAGCCGCTTTATCGGCACCCATCTGGCGGTGGCGTTCGACGCCGATCCGGAAGCGGAGATCCGCGGTTTGAGCGCCCGCCGTGGCGAAATCGAACGCGCGCTGAACAATCACGAAGCGCAGAACCAGCAGCAGCGTCAGCAGTACGATCAGGCCAAAGAGGGCATTTCCGCGCTCAACCGCCTGATGCCGCTGGTATCGTTGCTGAACGATGAAACGCTGCAGGATCGCGTCGACGAGATCCGCGAAGAGCTGGAAGAGGCGCAGGACGCCGCGCGTCATATTCAGCAGCACGGCGTGTCGCTGACCAAGCTGGAGCCGCTGCTGTCGGTGCTGCAGAGCGATCCGCAGCAGCATGAACAGCTGCAGCAGGACTACGCGCAGGCGCAAAGCGTGCAGCGCCAGGCCAAACAGCAGGCGTTCGCGCTGACGGAAGTGGTGCAGCGCCGCGCGCATTTCAGCTATACCGACTCCGCCGGCATGCAGAATGCCAACAACGATCTCAACGACAAGCTGCGTCAGCGCCTGGAGCAGGCAGAAGCCGAACGCGCCCGTGCCCGTGAACAGCTGCGTCAGTATCAAACCCAGTTCACCCAGTACAGCCAGGTGCTGGCCTCGCTGAAAAGTTCGTATGACGCCAAGCGCGACATGCTGAAAGAGCTGAGCCAGGAGCTGGTAGATATCGGCGTGCAGGCCGATGCCAACGCCGAAGCGCGTGCGCGCCAGCGCCGCGACGAGCTGCATACGGCGTTGAGCAACAACCGTGCTCGTCGCAATCAGTTGGAGAAACAGCTGACCTTCTGCGAAGCCGAAATGGATGGCCTGCAGAAGAAACTGCGCAAGCTGGAACGCGACTATCATCAGCTGCGCGAGCAGGTGGTGACCGCCAAGGCGGGCTGGTGCGCGGTGATGCGTCTGGTGAAAGACAATGGCGTGGAACGCCGCCTGCATCGCCGCGAGCTGGCGTATATGGATGGCGACGAGCTGCGTTCGATGTCGGATAAGGCGCTCGGTGCGCTGCGTCTGGCCGTGGCGGACAACGAACACCTGCGAGACGTGCTGCGCCTGTCGGAAGATCCGAAGCGGCCGGAGCGCAAGATTCAGTTCTATATCGCGGTGTACCAACACCTGCGCGAGCGTATCCGTCAGGACATCATTCGCACCGACGATCCGGTCGAGGCCATCGAGCAGATGGAGATCGAGCTGGGCCGTCTAACCGAAGAGCTGACCGCGCGCGAGCAGAAGCTGGCGATCAGTTCGAAAAGCGTGGCCAACATCATTCGCAAAACCATTCAGCGCGAACAGAACCGTATTCGCATGCTGAACCAGGGGCTGCAGGCCGTTTCCTTCGGCCAGGTGAAGAGCGTGCGCCTGAACGTCAATGTGCGAGAAGCGCACGCCACCCTGTTGGACGTGCTCTCTGAGCAACAGGAACAACATCAGGATCTGTTTAACAGTAACCGCCTGACCTTCTCCGAAGCGTTGGCCAAGCTTTACCAGCGCCTGAATCCGCAGATCGACATGGGGCAGCGCACGCCACAGACCATCGGCGAAGAGTTGCTGGACTACCGCAACTATCTGGAGATGGAAGTGGAAGTGTACCGTGGCTCCGACGGCTGGCTGCGTGCGGAAAGCGGCGCGTTGTCCACCGGTGAAGCCATCGGTACTGGGATGTCAATTCTGGTGATGGTGGTACAGAGCTGGGAAGAAGAGTCCCGCCGTCTGCGCGGCAAAGACATCTCGCCGTGTCGCCTGCTGTTCCTCGATGAAGCGGCGCGTCTGGATGCCAAGTCGATCGCCACGCTGTTCGAACTGTGCGACCGTTTGGAGATGCAGCTCATCATCGCGGCGCCGGAAAACATCAGTCCAGAGAAGGGCACCACCTATAAACTGGTGCGTAAGGTGTTCCAGAACCACGAGCATGTGCACGTGGTGGGGTTGCGCGGTTTTGCCGGCGAGCCGCCGGCGCTGGGCACTGCGTCGGTTGAAACGCAGTAAGGTAGAAAAACGCCCTAAAAATCCGAAAATAGCCGCCGTAGGGTGGCTATTTTTTTGTACGCGTGGATGATAGTCCTGCTTTTTTATCCGTTGAAAAGCGGTTAGTTTAATCAGATAAACAGTAATTCGACGCCCGCAGGGCGAAACGGCCTTTCTGTTTGTATACTGAAACTATATGCAGTTTTTGACGTTTTTTTGTGAGCATACAGGGGGCAAGGGATGTTGCTTAAAAAGGGAAACTCTCTACGACGTTTGGCGCTGAGTGGCGCTATCGCCTGTAGTCTTGTGTCGTCGTTTTCCGCATCGGCCACCGTAGCGGCGTTACCAGTGGCATCAGCAGGCATGTCCGTTGCGCAGAGCCGTTCTGAACTGCTGGCCGCGTTGCCGCGCGGCATGGATTTGCACTACCTGTCCACGCTGGCGCCGCTGTATGCGGCGAACCATATGCAGCCGATGTGGCAGGATCGCGAAGCCGTTCAGCAGTTTCAGCAGCAGCTGGCCGAGCTGGCGATGTCCGGCGTGCAGCCGCAGTTCACCCAGTGGGTGAAGATGTTGACCGATCCGGCGCTCAATGAAGTGGGCCGCGATGTGGTGTTGTCCGATGCGATGCTGGGCTATTTGCAGTTCGTGTCCGCGATCGGCGCCAACGGCAACAACTGGCTGTACAGCAATATTCCCTACAAGCTTGGCTTGCCGCCCACCGCAGTGATTAATCAGTGGCAGCTGGCGGTGCGCCAGGCGCGTACCCTGAGCTACGTGAATTCGCTCGCGCCGCAACATCCGCAATACGCCAAGATGCATCAGGCGCTGCGCGACTTGCTGGCGGACAATCGCCCTTGGCCCCAGGTGGGCAGTGGCCCGAGCCTGCGCCCAGGCCAAATGAGCAATGATATCCCGGCGCTGCGTGAGATCCTGACGCGCACCGGTATGCTGGCCACCTCGGCGCCGGAAGCGGAAGCGGAACCGGCGGTGGTCTCGGCGAAGAGCAATGAGCCCGACGACGGCGGGCTGACGGTAGACGAAGAGAAAAGCCGCGTGACGGTCAGCCCATCGGCGGCGCCGGTGACGGAGCTGACCGCGGAACAGACGCCGCCGCAGATCGGCAGCGTGGTGAGCGACAATCTCTATACCGACGAGCTGGCGGAGGGCGTCAAGCGCTTCCAGAAATGGCAGGGGCTGACGGCGGACGGCGTGATCGGCGTGCGCACTCGCGAGTGGCTCAACGTGTCACCGAAAACCCGTGCCGCGCTGTTGGCGTTGAATATCCAACGTCTGCGAATTTTACCGGGGCATGTCGGCACCGGCATTATGGTGAACATTCCCAATTACTCGCTGACCTACTATCAGAACGGCAACGAAGTGTTGTCCTCCCGCGTTATCGTCGGGCGGCCGAGCCGCAAGACGCCGCTGATGAGCAGCGCGTTGAACAACGTGGTGGTCAACCCGCCTTGGAACGTGCCGACCACGCTGGTGCGTGAGGATATCGTGCCGAAGGCGATGCGCGACGGTAACTATTTCCAGAAACACGGCTATACCGTGCTGTCGGGCTGGAGCAACGATGCAGAAGTGATCAACCCGTCTATGATCGACTGGAGCATGGTCTCTGCGCGTAACTTCCCGTATCGCGTTCGTCAGGCGCCGGGAGCGACCAACTCGCTGGGGCGCTTCAAGTTCAATATGCCGAGCTCGGACGCCATCTACCTGCACGATACTCCGAACCACAGCCTGTTCCAGAAAGACATCCGCGCGCTCAGCTCCGGCTGCGTGAGGGTGAATAAGGCGTCCGATTTGGCGAATATGCTGCTGCAGGACGCCGGCTGGAACAACAGCCGCGTGTCTTCCACGCTGAAAGAGGGGAATACCACTTATGTGAATATTCGCCAGCGTATTCCCGTAAAACTGTATTATCTGACCGCCTGGGTTTCGGATGACGGCCAACCGCAATTCCGTACAGATATTTACAATTATGATAATACGGTGCGATCGGGCGCACAAATTTTGGCTCAGGCCAAAAAATTAATGCAGTAAATGCAGTAATTATAAATAAATAACGGTCAGAATGTTTGGCTATACCGCAGGCCCCCGTAGCCGGGGGCCTGTAAACCTAGGCGTATCGCGGGTTGACTCAGCATACGCAGGCGGTTATGGTTCGGACAGTGCGCTGCTTTGTGCATTTATTTTGACATTCTTGCCGGGTTTAACAGAGTCATGGACAAAATTGATCATCACCGCCGTAAATGGCTGGCGCTAGGTGGCGCTGCTATGGGCATAGCGCTGCTTCCAGGGCAGGCGTTTGCCAGTCTTTCCACCGCTCGACCGCGTATTTTAGTGCTGAATAACCTGAATACCGGTGAATCTATTAAAGCCGAGTTCTTTGACGGCAAAGGTTACAATAAAGAAGAGTTGGTGCGGTTAAATCATCTGTTCCGCGATTATCGCGCCAACAAGGTTAAATCGATCGATCCCCGCTTGTTTGATCACCTTTATCGTCTGCAGGGGCTGCTGGGCACCAGCAAGCCGGTGCAGCTGATCTCCGGATACCGTTCCGTAGATACCAACAACGAATTGCGCGCACACAGCCGCGGCGTGGCCAAGCACAGCTACCACACCAAGGGCCAGGCGATGGATTTCCATATCGAAGGTATCCAATTGAGTAATATCCGTAAAGCGGCGTTAAAAATGCGCGCCGGTGGTGTAGGATATTACCCACGTAGCAACTTCGTACACATCGATACCGGCCCGGTTCGGACCTGGTAACCGCTGTGCCGTCAGTGAATAACGCCGCCCCTTGCGGAAGCGGCGTTATTGTCGTTGGAGCCTTATGAAATACCATCTTATTCCCGTTACCGCTTTTAGCCAGAACTGCAGCCTGATTTGGTGTGAAAACACGCAGCAAGCGGCGTTGGTCGATCCCGGCGGTGAAGCGGAAAAAATCAAAGCGGAAGTCGCGCAGCAGGGGGTGATGATCACTCAGATCTTGCTGACTCACGGCCATTTGGATCATGTTGGTGCGGCGGCGGAGCTGGCGGACCATTATCAGGTGCCGATTTACGGCCCGGATAAAGAAGACGCTTTTTGGCTGGATGGTTTGCCGGCGCAGAGCCGGATGTTCGGGCTGGAAGAGTGTGCGCCGCTGACGCCGACTCGCTGGCTATCAGAAGGTGATGAGATGCAGGTGGGCGAAATGACGCTCAAGGTGCTGCACTGCCCCGGGCATACGCCGGGCCACATCGTCTTTATCAATGAGCAAGCGCGTTTGGCGCTGGTGGGCGACGTGCTGTTTAACGGTGGCGTAGGGCGCAGCGACTTCCCGCGTGGAGACCATCAGGCGCTGATCGCCTCTATTCGCACCAAGCTGCTGCCATTGGGCGACGATATGCGCTTTATTCCTGGCCACGGCCCGATGTCGACCTTTGGCCACGAGCGCCAGACCAACCCGTTCCTGCGCGAAGAGCCGGCAGTGTGGTAGCGATTATTTCCCGGCAGAAATAATCAAGGGCGCATAGAGCGCCCTTTTTTTATGATTTATGACCTGTGTCGATGCATTTAGAGCACGGCGACGATGGCTTCACACAGCGGTGCCATGTTGTCCGGCGTCATGCCGGCCACGTTCACCCGGCCTGAGTTCACGGCGTAGACGCCAAACTCTTCGCGCAGACGCAGCACCTGTTCTTTGGTCAGACCGCTGAAGGAGAACATGCCATTCTGCTGGATGATGAAGCTGAAGTCCTGTTGGGCGCCTTTTTCCTGCAGAGTGTTCACGAACAGCTGACGCATGCGGTGAATGCGCTGGCGCATGTCGGTCAGCTCCTGCTCCCACATCGCGCGCAGCGCATCGTTACCCAAAATGGTGGCGACAACGGCGGCGCCGTGTGACGGCGGGTTGGAGTAGTTGGCGCGAATAGCCGCTTTTACCTGGCTGAAGGCGCGATCGGCGGTTTCGGCATCGGCAGCTACAATGGTGCAAGCGCCGACGCGCTCATTGTACAGACCGAAGTTTTTTGAGTAGGAGCTGGCGACAATCAGCTCTTGATGTTTGGCGGCGAAAATACGCAGGCCCTGCGCATCCTCTTCCAGACCCTTGGCGAAGCCCTGGTAGGCGAAGTCGAACAGAGGCAGCCAGCCATTGGCCACGGAAAGCTCAGCCAGCTGTGCCCACTGTTCCGCCGTTGGATCGATACCGGTCGGGTTATGGCAGCAGCCGTGAAACAGCACCACATCACCGGCCTGGGCCTGTTTCAGGCTGTTCAGCAGGCCGTCGAAATCCAATGCGTGGTTGGCGGCGTCGTAGTAGGCGTACTCCAGGACTTCCAGGCCCACGGCGCTAAAGACGTTCTTGTGGTTCGGCCAGCTTGGGTTGCTGATCCAGATGCGCTTGGCGCTGGTCTGGTTGGCGATAAAGTCTGCCGCCACGCGCAGGCCACCGGTGCCGCCTGGCGTCTGTGCGGTGCGCGCGCGACGATCGGCGACGATCGGGCTCTCTTTACCGAACAACAGCACTTGCGTGCAACTGGCAAACGCCGGGATGCCTTCAATGCCGAGATAGTTTTTGGTGGTCTCATTTTCCAGCAGATACTGTTCAGCTTTCTTTACGCTGGTTAACACCGGGGTTTTACCGGTTTCGTCTTTATAAACGCCAATCCCTAAATTGATTTTATTCGGGCGGGCGTCGGCGCGGAAAATGTCGGTCAGGCCCAGGATCGGGTCGGCGGGTGCGGCGGTGATTTTTTCAAACATGTCAGGTGCTTCCAAATCTCGGAGTTAAGCAGACAGAAGCATCAGGGTAGCGCCAGTTATCGGCTTTGCCAACCGTTTGCGATAAAAACACCGCGATCTTGTGAACGGGAAGGATTCGACAGAAAAAATGATGGGGAAGGGGAAATCTGCAGGATAAAACGTTACCGGAAGACACAAATAAAAACAGGGCCGAAGCCCTGTTTTTTTAACTTAGCCGACGGTAAACCGCCGTTAAGCGAGACAACTTAGAACTGATACACCAGACCAACAGCAACAGTATCGTCGGTTGCGACGCCGTTAGCTTTGGTGAACTCGTTGTCATCCAGCAGGTTGATTTTGTAATCAACGTAGGTGGACATGTTTTTGTTGAAGTAGTAGGTGGTACCAACAGAAACATATTTAACCAGGTCAGCATCGCCGCCGGTGAAGGTTGCGTTGTTTGCTGAACGACCGCGCAGGTTTTTACCTTTAGACTGCAGGTAAGACACTTCTGGACGCAGACCGAAGTCGAACTGGTACTGAGCGGTCACTTCGAAGTTCTGGGTTTTGTTTGCGATGGTGTTATCCGCTTCACCGTAAGGAGTCATGTTGCGGGTTTCTGCGTACATCGCCGCCAGGTAAACGTTGTTGGCGTCGTATTTCGCGCCCACGGTCCATGCGTCAGCCTTGTCGCCTTCGGCTGTAGAACGATACTGCTGATCGTCGGTACGGTCAGAAGAAGCGTATGCAGCGCCGAAGCTTACGCCTTCGCCGATGTCATAAGTAGAGGAAAGACCCCAACCATCGCCGTTTTGTTTCTTCAGCGCGCGGCTGTCGTTCTCGTTTTTACCCTGGTACTGAACGGCGAAGTTCAGACCGTCAACCAGACCGAAGAAGTTGTTGTTACGATAGGTCGCAACGCCGTTGGTACGGCCGGTCATGAAGTTGTCGGAGTAGGTGTAGGTATCGCCACCGAACTCTGGCAGCATATCGGTCCAGCCTTCCACGTCGTACAGTACGCCGTAGTTACGGCCGTAGTCGAAGGAGCCGTAGTCAGCGAATTTCAGACCGGCGAAGCCCAGACGGGTTTTGGTGCCTTCGGTGCCCTGAGATTCGGAGTGGTTAGCCTGGACGTTGTATTCCCACTGGCCGTAACCGGTCAGCTGGTCAGTAATCTGAGTTTCACCTTTGAAGCCGAAACGAACATAGGTCTGATCGCCGTCATCACCTTTGTTGTCGGAGAAGTAGTGCAGACCGTCAACTTTGCCGTACAGATCCAGCTTGTTGCCGTCTTTGTTGTAGATTTCAGCTGCGTTTGCTGCACCAGCAGCCAACAGAGCCGGGATAACCACTGCAAGAATGTTGCGCTTCATCATTATTACCCTCATTGGTGTTATTCGGACACCTTTGCCACTGCCGCCAATAATTCTTTGGGAACTATTGTTGATAGATTGGTGTCGTCCTGTGTCTGAACGCAGTGTTCCATTCACAGGCGGGTTAATCTAGGACGAAAATGATACCAATGTCCCAATCAGGTTGCAAAAGGAAAGTATATGTAACCAAATGTAATTTTTCGGGAACTTTGTGACGTGCGTCAATATTAAAAAATGCGAAAGGCCAGCGAGGCTGGCCTTTGTTTTGTAACGAAATCGTTTAAAAAACGAGTGATCGTATAAATTAGAAGCTTGCGTTACGTGGCGTGCGTGGGAATGGAATCACATCGCGCACGTTTTGCACGCCGGTGACATAGGCGATTAAACGTTCAAAGCCCAGGCCGAAACCGGAATGCGGCACGGTGCCGTAGCGGCGCAGATCGCGATACCACCAGTAGTCTTCTTTATTCAGACCCATCTCTTCCAGACGCTGATCGAGCACGTCGAGGCGTTCTTCACGCTGCGAGCCGCCGATGATTTCGCCGATGCCCGGTGCCAGCACGTCCATGGCTGCAACGGTTTTGCCGTCTTCGTTCATGCGCATATAGAACGCTTTGATGTCTTTCGGGTAGTTTTTCACCACCACCGGCGCTTGGAAGTGTTTCTCAGCCAGGTAACGTTCATGTTCGGAAGAGAGATCGATACCCCAGGAAACCGGGTTTTCGAAGGTTTGGCCCGAGGCCAGCAGGATCTCAATGGCGTCGGTGTAGTCCACCTGGGCGAAATCGGAAGAAACGAAACGCTCCAGACGAGCGATAGCGTCTTTATCCACGCGCTCGGCGAAGAATTTCAGATCGTCGGCGCGTTCATCCAGCACCGCCTGGAACACATACTTCAGCATGCTTTCGGCCAGGCCGGCAACGTCGTCCAGCGTCGCGAAGGCCACTTCCGGCTCGATCATCCAGAATTCCGCCAGGTGGCGGCTGGTGTTGGAGTTTTCGGCGCGGAAGGTTGGGCCGAAGGTGTAAACCTTCGACAGCGCGCAAGCGTAGGTTTCGCCGTTCAGCTGGCCGGAAACGGTAAGGAAGGCTTCCTTACCGAAGAAGTCTTCGCTGAAGTCGACGGCGCCCTTGTCGGTGCGCGGCAGGTTTTCCAGGTCCAGCGTGGACACGCGGAACATCTCGCCGGCGCCTTCGGTATCGGAGGCGGTGATCAGCGGGGTGGACACCCAGAAATAGCCATTTTCATGGAAGAAGCGGTGAATCGCCTGCGCCAGCGTATGACGCACGCGCGCCACGGCGCCGATCAGGTTGGTACGCGGGCGCAGGTGAGCCACTTCGCGCAGGTATTCGATGCTGTGACGTTTGGCCGCCATCGGGTAAGTGTCCGGATCGTCGACCCAGCCGACCACTTTGATCGCGGTAGCCTGCAGTTCGAAGCTCTGGCCTTCGCCCGGTGAAGCGACGACTTTGCCGGTGACTTCAACCGAACAGCCGGTAGTCAGATGCAGCACTTCATCCTGATAATTCGGCAGAGAATTATTAACGACGGCCTGTAACGGATCAAAGCAGGAACCGTCATAGACGGCCAGGAAGGAGATACCAGCTTTTGAATCTCTCCGGGTACGTACCCAGCCGCGTACGGTGACTTCACTGTCAACCGCAGCACGACCTTGCAGTACGTCGACTACAGGCACTACGCTCATAGATTTCTCTCTTTAATAATTTGGTTTAGAAATAGCTTACAACCCAAGAATATGGGGGTAATGGCTATGTTACTTGCCGCGGTGCAGAGCACAAGCAGAAATCATCGGATTGGCGCAACATTTATTGCGGCTGACTGAAAAGAGGGCGGTCGGGATAAAAACAAAAAAGCCGGCGCGTGAACCAGGCCGGCTTTCTTTCTATATAGAGGAGGTTCAGCTGGCTTTCTTCACCAGCGGCAGATCGAAGGCTTTGCGCAGGGCCCTGACGAAAGCCTGGTCCTGGCAGATGGTCTTGCCGGGGCTGTCGGAGAGTTTAGCCACCGGCTTGCCTTTGCATTCGACCAGCTTGATCACGATATTCAATGGCTTAACGCCCGGAATATCGCAGGTCAGGCGCGTGCCGATACCGAAGCTGAGATTGATGCGCTGATAGAAGTGGCGATAGAGCGCCAGCGCTTTTTCCAGATCCAGGTTGTCCGAGAACACCAGCGTTTTGCTCATCGGATCGATGCCCAGTTTCTGATAGTGGGCAATGGCTTTCTCACCCCACTCGACGGGATCGCCAGAATCGTGGCGCAGACCCTGATAACGCTCGGCGAACTGCGGGCCGAAGTCGCGCAGGAAGGCATCCATGGTAATGCAGTCGGTGAGCGCGATGCCGAGCTGATCCGGGTATTCATCCAGCCAGGCCTGCAATGCGGCGCGCTGGCTGTTGGCCAGCACCGGGCTTATCTGCTGATGCGCCTGGAACCATTCATGCGCCTGCGTGCCGACCGGCGCCAGGCCGAGCTGATGAGCCAGATCGTAATTGCTGGTGCCCGACAGGTACGGGAATTCGGCCTGCAAGGTGCTGACGATGGCCTGCTGCACGCCCTGAGAGAAACGGCGACGGGTACCGAAGTCCATCAGTTTGAAGCGCGAAAGGTCCAGATCGCCCGCCAGCGCCTTGAACTGCGCCAGCTTGGTTTGCAGATGTGCCACCGCCTGTTCCGGCGTCGCCAGCGGCGAGCGCCGGCGGTGCACCACTTCACTGATCACCGCCAGCAACGGCACTTCCCACATGATCACTTCACGCCAGGGGCCGGCGATGCGGATGTGCAGTTTGCCGTCGCGGTTGTCGATGGTGACCTGCTGCGGATCGTAGCGGAACGTGCGCAGCCAGTTCAGGTAATCCTGACGGAAGAAGGGCAGACCCGAAAGATAAGCGAATTCGGCGTCGGTCAGCGCCAGCCGGCTCATCAGCGCCACCTGCGCGCGGATCTCGTCGGCATATTCGCCCAACAGTTCGTCGCCGCGGCAGCGGAATTCCGCCGCCACGCTGATCGCGGGATAGCGATGGAACACTGCTTGCTGCATATGAAGCTTATAAGCATCGGTATCAAGCAGTGATGTCAAAATCGGGGAAGCGTATTGAGTCATAGCGCGTTACAGCATCCTCGTCAGGCGCGTGTCCAAATCCGGATAATCATAAAAGTGGGGGTGGAGTATACCCGGATTATCCTGTTATTGAAGCTGCATCACACCATAAATCACCAAAGCGGGTCGAGGATTAAACGTGCCTTTATGACGGCCTGGCGGCGACGGGGAGAAAAAAAAGCCAGATATGCCTGTAAGGTGAATGACTTACCCTAATTAGTCATAAAAATTATAATGTTAATTATTTTAAACAGCGAATCAGATAAAGCCGGCTTCGGTATGCACGCTGACCCGATCCTTGCCGCTCTTTTTGCAAAAATAGAGCGCTTCGTCCGCCTGTTTGATCGCCGCCTGCAGTGCGGTGAACGCGTTGACCGGCGCGATGCCGCAGCTGGTGGTGAAATGCACTTGCCGTCCGTCGGCCAGGTGTAGCGTCAGGCGATGAGTGCGGGCGCGCAATTGCTCCATGATGTCCCGCGCGTTGTCCAACGAACAGTTACCCAGCAGCACCGCAAACTCTTCGCCGCCGTAGCGGCAGAAAATGTCGCTGGCACGGAACGCGCGTTGCAGCAGGTGGCCGAATGCCACCAGCGCCCGGTCGCCCACGTCGTGGCCGTAGCTGTCGTTGAGCTGTTTGAAGTTGTCGATATCGATCAGGCAAAAGGCCTGCGGGTAGCTGCCGTCGCCCAGCAGCTGAGATTCAAGGAAGAATTTACGACGGTTGTAGATATTGGTGAGCGGATCGAGGAAGGAAGAGGCCTCGAGCTCTTTAATCAGCAGTTGTTTCTCGCTCTCCAGCGAGACCTTGTCCAACTGGTATTGCCTGAGCTGCTGAATGGCGTCGCTGATGGCGATCAGTTCCTGGCTGTAGAAGGCGTCGTTGCGATCGATATTCATCTCACCGCGCGACAGCCGTACGATATTGTTGTGGGTCTTGGTCAGCCAACGGTTGATGCTGGTGCAGAACACCAGCGCCGGCAAAATGAACAGCAATACCACCAGGCCGGCAAGTGCGATCATGCCGTAAATGGTCGTCTGGCTGTCGTAAATCTTGTGGCGCGAGGCGAGGGTTTCCAATTCGAAGCTGCGCTGATACAGCGCCTGCGAAAGCCCGCTCACATCGTCGACATAGCGCGAAATAAGCGCTGTGGGATAGGGCTTGTGGGTATCGATAGCGGTGTACAGCCCATCGGTAATCTGTTGAAGGCGTTCAGCGGACACCTGGGCGAGCAACGCATTGACGATGTCGGTGATTTGTCCATCGTCGTAGTTGATCTTCATGAAGATCAATCGGGTGCTCAGGGCGTTCAGCACGCCGGTCAGTTGAATGGACTTCAGATAGGCGTCTTTGCGAACCAGCGGGCTTACATTGACGTCGATAATCTGGTCGCTCAATTCCGTCAGTGACATATTCAGCCGGTTATTGAGACGGATGGCCTCGAGAAACATAAAGGAGTCGGTATCCACCATCCGGGTATCGTAGGTATAACGGTAATAGCTCTTGCTGGTTTGCGAGATGTAATAGGCGCTGTTGATGTTGAACAGATTAGCGTTGGTGTTATTGATCTGCGAAAGCTGCAGGTTGTCATTATCCAGCAACTGTTCCATCAGGCCGATCATCGACAGCGCGGCAATTTTTTGCCGAACCCCGAGCTGTCTGGCGACCTCATCGTCCAGATGTTCGCGGATCCGGGTGATTCTCTCGCGCGCCACCCGATCGGCGGCCAAACATTGCGCGCGGGTGATCTGAGGATCGATCAGGCTCAATCGTTTGAGACGGTGAGCCTGCAGCGCCGCCTGGAAGGCTTCGGAGATTTCTTTGGCGCGATCAATTTTGTACAGGTTGAGTTGGTTGTCGCGGTAATCGGTATGGGCTTCAAGCAGCTCATCGACGATGAACAGAGAGAAGGAGGTCATCAGGCACAGGGTAAAAAAATAGATTGCGTATTTGATTTTCATAGTGCGAGTCATCCCTGGGCCTGATGCCGCAATTATACCACCATGCCGCCTGAGCCGCCTCAACTATGCCGGCGCCCCCCGATGGTGGTTTTTTAGCATTAAATGCTGATTTTTATTTGGCCATTGGTCACCCGCGCTGCCGCCAGACGGACGATTTATGATTTGCCTCTGATTTCTCTATCGTGGTCGCCCGGCGGCTCTGGGCTTTTCGGCCAGCTGTGATACAGTTTATTCACAATTCAGGCCCGCCGCGCGCTGCCGGGAAACACACCGGCTGCGGTACGAAGGGGAAGAGCGGCCTGGCACCTATAACTCACTGAGATGTTTAAGGGTTTTTATGACACAACAGCCACAGGCAAAATACCGCCACGACTATCGCGCGCCCGATTACACCACGACCGATATCGATTTGGACTTCAGTCTGGACGCGGAAACCACGCGCGTGACCGCCGTCAGTAAAATCAAACGTCAGGGCACGGCCGGTGCACCGCTGGTGCTGGATGGTGAAGATCTGACGCTGGTGAGCATTCAGGTCGACGGCCAACCGTGGAGCGCCTACCGTCAGCAGGATAACCAGCTGATCATCGATGAGTTGCCGGCACAATTCACTCTTACCATCGTCAACGACATTCACCCGGCGAAAAACACCGCGCTGGAAGGGCTGTACCTGTCCGGCGATGCGCTGTGCACGCAATGCGAAGCCGAAGGCTTCCACCACATTACCTATTACCAGGATCGCCCGGACGTGCTGGCGCGCTTTACCACTCGCATCGTGGCCGACAAGGCGCGCTATCCGTTCCTGCTGTCAAACGGCAACCGCATTGGCCAGGGTGAATTGGCCGATGGCCGCCACTGGGTGCAATGGCAGGATCCGTTCCCGAAACCTTGCTACCTGTTCGCGCTGGTGGCGGGGGACTTCGACGTGCTGCGCGACAGCTTCACCACCCGTTCAGGCCGTAAGGTCGCACTGGAGCTGTTCGTCGATCGCGGCAATCTGGATCGCGCCGACTGGGCGATGACGTCGCTGAAGAACTCGATGAAGTGGGACGAGACCCGTTTCGGTCTGGAATACGATCTCGACATTTATATGATCGTGGCGGTCGATTTCTTCAATATGGGCGCGATGGAGAACAAAGGGTTAAATATCTTTAACTCCAAATATGTGCTGGCGAAGGCGGAAACCGCCACCGACAAGGATTACCTGAACATCGAAGCGGTGATTGGCCACGAATACTTCCACAACTGGACCGGTAACCGCGTGACCTGCCGAGACTGGTTCCAGCTCAGCCTGAAAGAGGGGCTGACGGTGTTCCGCGATCAGGAGTTCAGTTCCGATCTGGGATCGCGCTCGGTCAACCGCATCGATAACGTGCGCGTAATGCGCGGCGCGCAGTTCGCCGAAGACGCCAGCCCGATGGCGCACGCCATCCGCCCGGACAAAGTGATCGAGATGAACAACTTCTACACCCTGACGGTGTATGAAAAAGGTTCTGAAGTGATCCGCATGATGCACACCCTGCTGGGGGAAGCGAACTTCCAGAAAGGGATGCAGCTCTATTTCGAACGCCACGACGGCAGCGCCGCTACCTGCGATGACTTCGTGCAGGCGATGGAGGACGCGTCCAACGTGGATCTGTCGCGCTTCCGCCGTTGGTATAGCCAGTCCGGCACGCCGCTGTTGACGGTGCGCGACGAGTACGATGCGGAAACCCAGCAATATCGCCTGCATGTCAGTCAGAAAACCGCGCCGACCGCCGATCAGCCGGAGAAATTGCCGCTGCATATCCCGCTGGATATCGAACTGTACGACAGTGAAGGCAACGTCATTCCCTTACAAAAGGGGGGGCTGCCGGTCAACAATGTGCTGAACGTCACCGAAGCGGAGCAGACTTTCGTGTTCGACGGCGTGGCGCACAAGCCGGTGCCCTCGCTGCTGCGCGAGTTCTCCGCGCCGGTGAAACTGGACTATCCGTACAGCGATCAGCAACTGACCTTCCTGATGCAGCACGCGCGCAATGAGTTTGCGCGTTGGGATGCGGCGCAGAGCCTGCTTGCGACCTACATCAAACTGAACGTGGCGCGGCACCAGCAGAAGCAGCCGTTGTCGCTGCCGCTGCACGTGGCCGATGCGTTCCGCGCGGTGCTGTTGGACGAAAAACTGGATCCGGCGCTGGCGGCGCAGATCCTGACCTTGCCGTCGGAGAACGAAATCGCCGAGCTGTTCGCCACTATCGATCCAGAAGCGATCGCCGCGGTGCACGAAGCGATCGTACGCTGCCTGGCGCGGGAGTTGGCCGATGAGTGGCTGGCGGTGTATCACGCCAACAAGACCGACGGCTACCGCGTGGAGCATGGCGAGATCGCCAAGCGCGCCTTGCGTAATGTGTGCCTGGGCTATCTGGCGTTCGGCGAAGATGTGGTGCTGGCGGACCAGCTGGTGAGCGAACAGTATCGCCAGGCGGACAACATGACCGACTCGCTGGCGGCGCTGTCTGCTGCGGTCGCGGCCCAGCTGCCGTGCCGCGATGCGCTGCTGGCGGCGTTCGACGAGCGCTGGCATCAGGATGGCCTGGTGATGGACAAATGGTTCGTGCTGCAGGGCAGCAGCCCATCGGCAGACGTGTTGAGCAAGGTGCGCGCGCTGCTGCAACACCGCTCGTTCAGCCTGAGCAACCCGAACCGCACCCGCTCGTTGATTGGCGGCTTCGCTTCCGGCAACCCGGCGGCGTTCCATGCCGCGGACGGCAGCGGCTATCAGTTCCTGGCGGAGATCCTCAGCGATCTCAACCAGCGCAACCCGCAGATCGCCGCGCGCCTGATTGAACCGCTGATTCGTTTGAAGCGTTACGACGCAGGCCGCCAGGCGCTGATGCGCAAGGCGCTGGAACAGTTGAAAGGGTTGGAAAACCTGTCCGGCGATCTGTACGAGAAGATCAGCAAGGCGCTCGACGCCTGATCTTTTCGCGATGAAGACATCAAGGGACGGCCTGCGCCGTCCCTAATGAGATGGTCACCCCCACCCTGTGAGCGGTACGCTGACAGGGTGTTTTTCTTTCCGGAGGGGATCATCATGCAAAACATTACGCTCATCGGTATCGACCTCGGCAAACATAC
>NZ_JBJNMH010000018.1:0-112344 GCF_052168635.1 Serratia sp. CY47444 | reverse complement strand
CATTAAATAAACCAGTAACAAAAGTTAGTGCACAACACTTTAAAGTCGATGCAATTAATGACTTATTTGGTGCTCAACTAAAAACTATTGAACAGTGATCCGAACCTGAGGTTCTAATTCAGAAAAACCTGTTCACGACCAAATATTTTGCACCATTAAGTAACTATGTATTTTGGGGGTCGCATTGAAAATATAGAGTTTTTTTCATTTTTTAGTACTTTGAGCCAAGATACAATTACAATATAGCTTTCTTGCTGTACATGTCCGGTAACCCCCAAATCAGCCATCGCTAACGCACTTCCCACCTCGGTGATCAATTCCTCTAAGCATAATATTCACTGCAAATTCCATTTCATGTCACTATTCTGGCCGCCTTTGCAACTCCATTGCACCAGTTTATGCAGTACAATGGCGTAGAATTAACGGCATCAGAAAAAGCTGCGCTAAGATAACCGGAATTCATCGGTTAAGAATCACAAAAAAACGTTTTGTCCTTTCTCGCCACTACTCTGGAAAAGATTTTCAACCTCTGGCAACGGCTCGACTTTACCAGCGCTGTTAACTTTCTCAGCAAACAAAGGCAGATCGTAGATCTGCTTAACGTTAAACACGATGAATGATTTAAGCATCGGGGTATGTTCTACTTCCCCAGCATCGTTTTTATTCTACAGAGTGACATAAAAAAATAGCGTTTGTGTCGTGCTAACCTTTCCTCTGGCAAGACCACCTTTTAGGAGGTGTCCAAACCTACGCGAAGTAACGTGTTATCAACTTTATTCTGGTTTTCGTGACAAGACTTGAAACCGGTCAGTCCGATGAAATCAGGCTCATAATTGATCCTGTTAATTGTGCCAATGACGTCCCGACTAATGTGGCAAATCAAGTGGATTACTTGATGCACTTTCCATTGTTGTTCAGTTTGTAGTGGTTAATAAAAACTGTCCATATTTTTTAGATGTTTTTCCAGTATCGATTTTCCGATTCGTTGGGTGGTAACTTACATTATTGGTGGTCATTCTGGTGGTCTTGACAGGCAGGGAATTCTTCATTAGCTTATTTATTAGCCAGTTACTGGCAAAAGCGATCCCAGTCAGAGGAGCCATATTTAGAGAAGCCCGCTCAGGGAAACCCGAGCGGGCTTTTTGCATTTCAGCCGCCGTCAAAAGCTGCGTTTCGCCACCAGATAGGCGCCCGCCACCAGCAGCAAGGCGCCGAACAGCGCCGGCAGATTCTCGCGCAGCGCCGCCGGGCCGGCGCGGTAGACGTCCACCAGCAGCCCCATGCAAAGCTGGCTGGCGACCAGGATCGAGATGGTGGCCGCCGCGCCCAGTTTTTGGTAGCCCAGGATGCCGGCGAACACGAACAGCGATCCCAGCAGCCCCGGTAACAGCATCCACCACCTGGCGGCGCCGGTCACTTCCGCCACCGCGCCGAGGCCGTTTTTGGCCAGCAGCAACCCCACCAGCAGCAACAAACCGACGCTGGAGTTGATCACCAGCGTGATAAGGATGGTCGAAACGCTTTCGGTAATACGCACCATCAACAGATTCTGCACCACCAGCCCCATCCCCGCCGCGATCAGCAGTAACTGCATATTCATCGCCCTGCCTCCCGGGGTCAGCGCGTCGGCGGTGCCGCCCGCTCGTCGAGCGTCAGCTGCAGGAACGTCAGATCCAGCCATTGGCCGAATTTGGCGCCCACCTGCTCCATGCGCCCCACGTCGCGGAACCCCAGCGCCAGATGCAGCTTAATCGACGCCTGATTGCCGGATTCGATGCCGGCCACCATTACGTGCTTGCCGATCTCCCGCGCCCGTGCGATCAGGGCGATCAACAGCGCCTTGCCAATCCCGGCGCCGCGATGCGCCTGATGGACATACACCGAGTGTTCTACGGTATGGCGATAGCCGTCCCAGGCGCGCCAGTCGCCGAACGACGCGTAGCCGATCGCCTCGTCCGCGCCGTTCACCGCCACCAGCACCGGGTAGCCCGCCGCCTGCCGCTCGCCGATCCACGCCGCGCGGTTGACCGCATCCACGGTTTGTTCATTCCAGATGGCGGTGCTGTTCAACACCGCGTCGTTATAGATAGCGGCAATCGCCGCGCTATCGTTGAGCGTCGCATTTCGTATAATCATGGTTTACCCCGGCCAATTGTCCACTATAATACTACGATATGAATATTAAATTAGACAATCTAAATCAGCTGATCGGCGCACGCATTCGCATTGAACGCGAGGCGCGCCACTGGTCGCTGTCCGATCTGGCCGAACGGGCGGGCGTTTCACGGGCGATGGTTCATAAGATCGAGCGCGGCGAGAGCAGCCCGACGGCGATGCTGTTGGGTAGACTGGCGGGCGCGTTCGGCCTCAGCATGTCCAAGCTGATCGCCCGGGCGGAAACGCAGGAAGGCCGGCTGCTGCGCCGGGAAGATCAACCGGTGTGGGTCGATCCGGAGAGCGGCTACGTGCGGCGCCACGTGTCGCCACGCACCGATCTGCCGCTCGATCTGGTGCGCATCGAACTGCCGGCCGGCGCGACGATCCCGATGCCGGCTTCGGTGTATGCCTTCAAGCGCCAGCTGATCTGGGTTTTATCCGGTGAGCTGGTCTTTCTTGAGGGCGACGCGCGCCATGACATGGCCGAGGGAGACTGCCTGGAGCTTGGCCCACCGGCGGACTGCCGCTTTGAAAACCAGAGCGACCAACCGTGCGTGTATATGGTGGCGGTGCTGAGCGCCGCCTGATGGCTCGTCTGCGCTAGCCCTGCGCCGGTCGGTTATAGCCGGCGCGGAAAAACTTCTCCGCCAGCCGGCTGTCGCCGCCGGAAAAGAACTCGCTCATCGGCTCACTGCCAAGGCCATAGGCGCGGCTCAGCTGCCCGGCCTCGAATGCCGCCCGGTTCTCGTCGCCGCAGCGCTGCGCCAAATGGTGCGCATAGCCGAGCACAAAGCCGCGTTTGTAGTCGGAGCAAAAGCGCGACAGCTCCGCCTCCGGCTTCAGGTTCTCCGCCTTTAACCCCGCCAACAGCCCTTTGCCAAAATGATCCCCCACGGTTTCCTCCTCATCACGCAATCGCTATATAACAAAATATACAGCGAATGAACGAACGAGAACATACTCCCTAAGTTTTACTCGCCGCATAAAAAAGGCCCGCCAAGCGGGCCTGAGGGAAAGCGGGCAATCACAGCGTGAAATTCAGCCCTTCGCTGACGGTCTTGCCCAGCGGCAGGCGGCCCGACGGCGCCTCTTTTTCCTGCAGGAAATCCGGCAGACGGGCTTTGTCGCCCGGCTTGCCGATCGCCACCATGGCGTGCACCGCATAGTCGTCCGGCAGCTGCAGCGCCGCTTTGATCTTGTCGTGGTGAATGCCGCTCATGCAGTGGGTCAACCAGCCTTTCAGGTGCGCCTGATGCGCCAGGCTGGCCCAGGCGGCGCCGGTGTCGAACGCATGGGTCGGGTTGTCCACCAGCCGCTCGCCGTTCAGGCTGGTGGTTTTGGATACGATCACCACCAGCGCCGAGGCGTGCTGCGCCCAGCCGCGGTTGAAGTCAATCAGGAACTCCAGGTAGTTCTCCCAGCTGTCGGAACCGTGCTTGCTGTAGGCAAAGCGCCACGGCTGAATGTTGTAGGCCGAAGGCGACCAGCGCGCCGCTTCAAAAAAGCTCAGCAGCGTTTGATCGTCGATGGCGTCGTTGGCCATCGCGCGCGGCGACCAGCGCTCGATAAATTGCGCATCAATCGGGTAATCGGAGGTTCTTGGCTGGCTCATGATAGGTTCTCGCAGTGAAGTAAAAACAAAAGTTCGCTGATATTCCCACAGCTTAGGACGGTAAAACTTTTATTTCGTGCCATTGCCCTGCGGCAGCTCCTGCTGCAGCCAGGCGAGAAACGCCCTGACCGGCGGATGCCGCTCGCGCCCCGGCGCGCACAGCACGCTGTAGGCGGCGCCCGGTACGCGCACCTCCGGCCGGTATGCGACCAGCAGGCCGTTGTCCACCATATCGGACACCATCACCGAGCTGGCAAGCACCAGCCCCTGCCCGGCCACCGCCGCCTGCAGGGCGTAATGCTCCTCGTGATAGCTGCGCATTGCCGCATGGCGCTGCCACCAGTCCACGCCGGCAGCCTGGCACCAGTCATGCCAGCCGCTGTCGTACAGCGCAGAATCCCCCCACTTCACGGTGATCAGCACCGGATTTTCCGGTTCGGCGGCAGCCAGCCCCGGCGCGGCGTAAACGCCAAAGCTCTCCTCCAGCCGCGCCGTCTGATGCAGCGAGGGATAGTGTGCGCGACTGTAACGCACCGCCACATCCACGCTGGCGTCCTGCTGCAGATCGATCACCTCGGCGCAGGCCTCCAGGCGCACCAGATAGTGCGGGTACGCCTGGTAGAAACGCCCCAGGCGCGGCACCAACCACAGCGCCGCGAAAGAGTGCGTCACCGAGACGCACAGCGAGCCGCTGCTGGGCTGCGGCCGCAGGCCTTCGAGCGTGGCGGCGATGTCCAGCAGCGCGCCGTGCACCCCGGCGAACAGCGTTTCTCCCTTCGCCGTCAGCCGCACGCCGCGCGGCACTCGCTCGAACAGCGCAAACCCCAACTGCTGCTCCAGCGCTTTAATCTGGTGCGAGATCGCCGTCGGCGTCACCGCCAGCTCGGCCGCCGCCAGCTTGAAGCTGCGCAGGCGAGCGGCGGATTCAAAGGTGCGTAATGCGTTGACGGGCAGCGTGGCGAACATGGCGAAATCCCTCTAGGTGAGTTGGATTCATCCTGGCAGAAAAGCCGTCATTTGTCGCCTGCCGTCACTTGTTTCTAAAGTAGGGTTGAATTCACTTCATACCGAGGAACATGACATGAATACAACTCATCAATCCAAACGTCTGGTTGTGCTGGTCGGCAGCCCACGCCGTGACGGCAACAGCGCCACGCTGGCGCAGGCGATCCTGGTGGGCGCCGCCGAAGCCGGCACCGTCGCCAGCCTGCATTTTCTCGATGATTACCTGAGCGGTTTTCTGAGCGATGAACGCCATACGCCGCCGCCGGGCGATCGCTACGCCGAGCTGTTCCTGGAGCACTTCCTGCCGGCCGACGGCGCGGTATTTTGCACGCCGATTTACTGGTACGGCATGTCGGCGCAAACCAAGGCCTTTTTCGATCGCTCGTTCAGCTTCTATTCCAACGCCTACCCTCAGGCGGAACAGGTGCACCAACGCATGAGCGGCAAACGCATCGGGCTGGCGGTGGCGTCGGAAGAAACTTATCCCGGCTCGGCGCTGGGCATCGTGCATCAGATCCAGGAGTTCAGCCGCTACACCCATTCCGCCTTCGTCGGGCTGGTGCACGGCGCCGGCAACCAGCGCGGCGAGGTAGCCCGCGATCCGCGCAACCCGCTGCAGGCCGCCCGCGAGTTGGGGCGCGAGTTCTTCACCCGCCCCTACTCGGATTATCAGATGGACAGCCCGCGTAGCACGCAGGTTTGGACGGAATAGCCACGGCCTCAACCGCCACTGCCGATTTGCCAGATAAAGGTCGGCGTATGGCGGTTAATTTCCCAGTCACCGATATTGCGCGCCTTGTAGATCACCGGATTATGTGAAGAGAGCGTGCGCGCATTGCGCCAGTGGCGATCCAACGCCTTGCCGGTACGGGTATCTGAAGCGCCGAGCGCATTGAACAATTCACCGGCGGCGCGCTGCACCCACTCCCCGGCGATGACCTGCGCCCTGGCGGCGTCCAGTTCCGCCGTCACGTTAAGCGCCTGCAGCAGCGCTTCATCGCCGGAACGATGCGCCTCATAAGCCTGCTGCAGCGAGGAAGTCGCTTTTAGCACCGTCGCCTCAACCGCATAGGCCCAGGCGCTGATTTGCCCCACCACCTGCTGGATCTGCACGTCGTCCTTCACCCAACCGGCGTTGCCGTGGCTATAGATCCTTTTACGTTGCCTCACGCCCTCGCCGACGTCTCGCAGCACCGCGCGACCGATCCCCGCCAGCGTCGCCAGCAACACATGCTGATAGAACGCAGTTTGGTAGCGGAAGCGCTCGGCAAAGTCATAGACGTGCGCCTGCTCGACCTGCGCATCAATAAAACGCGTGGTGCCGCTGCCGGTAGTGCGTTGGCCAAATCCGTCCCAGTCGTCGTCGCGCTCTACGCCCGGCTGGGCGACGTTCACCAAAGCGATCACCGGGCCGCCGCTGTCGCTGCGCTCGGCATACACGTCGATCCAATCGGCAAACAGACTGCCGGTGCTGTAAAATTTCTCGCCGTTGAGCGACCAGCCGTCAGCCTGCGGCGTTACCCGGGTATTGACCTGCCCCAGCTTCACGCCGCCGATCTCGGTCCAACCGCTGCCGACCAGCTCGCCGTCGAGAAAGCGTTCGAACCAGCGATCGCGCTCCGGGCCGTCCGGCGCGTTCAGCCGATCTTCCACGAAGGCGAAATGCGCCCGCAGCGCCTGCGGCAGGTTAGAGTCCGCCTCCGCCAGTTCGGCCAGCAGTTCGAACAGCTGCGGCAACGAAGCGCCGTCGCCGCCCTTTTCACGCGGGAGGCGCACCCTGCCGAACCCCGCCTCTTTCAGCCAACGGATCGGTTCATGCGGCAGCGTGCGCGACAGCTCTCGCTCCACCGCCCCGGCGGCGATTTCGGCGAAGATCGGCCGAAAACGCGCGGCCAGCTGTGCGTAGTCTGCTCCGGTGGATAACAGGTGTTGCGTCATGTCAGTGTCCTCTGTGGTTAAGCGCGATCGGCCAGATCGTCGATATCGTGCGCCGTCGGTTCAAAGCGAATGATCAGCAGGAAGACGATGGGGATCGCTGCCGCCAGTGAAACAATCCAAAACATGTCGGTGCCGAAGCGCGCCTGCAAAATCGGCAGAATAAACAGCGCCAGCGCGCTGCCGATACCGGACAGCGAACGGCCGAAACCGACGCCGGTGGCGCGGATCGCCGTCGGGTAAGAGAGCGCCGGATAAATCATCATCTGCGCGCCGGGGCCGAATCCTTCGGCGAACAGCCATAGGCCCAACATCAGGATCGCCAGCCCAACGCCGAACGCCGCCTGCGGATGTCCGATCAACGCCAGGGCAATCAGCGCGATAAACTGCAGCGCAAATCCGGCGATCGCCACCTGGCGCGACGGATACTTCCATGCCAGACGCATGCCGAGCAGGCCACCGGTAAAGGCGAACAGCACGTTCAGCCCGAGCGAAGCGGAGATAGTTTCAAACACCCCGGCGCCGAGAAACTGCGCCAGAATCGACGGCAGAAAGAAGGCGATGGCGGTGTATTCAAAGGAAATGCAAACGTTCATCACGCTGGCGACCAGCGTGCGCTCGCGGTACGGCTTGCGGAACAGCACGCGGAAGCTGGCCTTCGGCGCCACCGCCGGTTGGGCGGCGTCAGGTTCCGCCTCATGGGCGGCGATACCGTATGACTCGCGCAGGATGCGCGCCGCCTCTTTCAGATCGCCCTGGTTAGCGGCCCACAGCGGCGACTCGTTCATAAACTTGCTGCGCACCATGATGATCAGCAGCGCCGGCACGGCGCCGAAAATCAACGAGGCGCGCCACAGCCAGTTCGCATATTCGGCCGGCAACAGAAAATAGAGCGCAAAGATGATCAGAAAACACACCGACGAAGCGGCGTACCACATCGGGCACCAGGCCGCCAGGCGCGACGCCTTGTTGGCCTTGCCGGTGAATTTGGAGAATTCGGCCAGATAGGCCATCGCCACCGGCAAATCGATGCCGACGCCGATACCCATCAAAAAGCGCGCGCCGATCAGCACCCAGACGTTGGGCGCCAGCCCGGCGGCGATGGCGGAAACCACAAAAAACAGCATATCGGCCATAAACACCTGATAGCGGCCGTACTTGTCGGTCAACCAGCCGCCGACCAGGTTGCCGAGAATGGTCCCGACCATGATCGAAGAAGTTACCACCCCGGTCAGCAGCGGGCTGAGGCTGAATTCACGCACCACGTCATCGATGCCGTAAGACAGCGTGGTCAGGTCATAGGCATCGAGAAAAACACCGCCCAGCGCCAACAGCACGATCATGCGCGCATGGGTATTTTTCTCGCTGCGCTGGTTAATCAAACGCGCCACATCGCTGGCCGAGCCGATGGGCGCAGATAACGGCGGCGCGGTATCGATATTTAAGGTACTCATAGCTTCCTCGTTGTAATTGGCAGGTGACACCTCGTTTATAGGGTGAAAAAATTACGCCGACAAACAACAATTTCTTCTATAAATATCATTAATATCAATAAATTAAACACGGTTACAGCGTAACAAAAACGCCGGATTAACGCGCGTTAATCCGGTCTTTATCACGGTCATTTCGGGCGGGGATTATTCTGCCGAGACCGGCACCAGCACGCCTTTCACCAGCGGGTCGTCGGTGCTTTTCAGCCACGCCTGCAACCTGGGATCGGCAAACGCCCGCTGCAGCTTGCGAATATTTTCGTCCTGCAGATAGGGCGTGCCAATCACCAGCTGCGAGGCGAAGGTTTTCGGCGCCGGTGGGAACAAGATGCCCTTCTCACGCGGCACCTTGCCGGCGTCGAACTGCGACACATAGCCAATGGCCGCATCGACCGAATTCAGCGCGCGCGGCATGGTCAGCAAATCCAGCTCCTTGAAGTTAAAATGGCGTTTGTTCTCGCGAATGTCTTTCAGCCTGGCGGTGCGCGCCTCAATCGCCGGATCCAGCCCAATCAGTCCAATGCGCTGCAGCAGCCACAACGCCTGCCCCTGATTGGCGCCGTCGTTGGGCACCACGATCTCCGCGCCGTCCGGCAACTCCGCGATCGACCTATAGCGGTCGGAATAAATGCCAAACGCCCACTGAAACACCGGCAGCGTCGGGGTCAGCTTAAAACCGTTGGCATCTACCACCTGCTTTAGCCACCATTGGTGCTGGTAGATCGTGGCGGCGTACTGCCCCTGCGCCACCGCACGATCGGCCTGCACCGGATCCTGCAGGCCAACCGCCTCCAGCCTGAGGCCGTAATCCGGCGCGATATGGTCGCCGACGTACTCGATCACCCGCTGCTCTCCGGCCATCGCCGGCTCAAAGTGCACTTTCAGCGTGCTGCCGAACTGCACCGTCTGCTGCTGGCCGGCGCTGAAGTGCCAAACCGCGGCGGCGACAATCGCCACCGCCGCGATACCCACCGGCCACGGCCAGCGTTTCTTCTTCACTATCTCAAAATCGTGATTAGGCATGATTAAAAGGTTTCCTGATGATGACGCAACGCGGCGACCAGGCGGTCACCAATAAACTGAATCAGTTGAATCGTGGCGATCAGCACCACAATGGTGGCGATCATGATGTGATTGTCGAAACGCTGGTAACCGTACACCACCGCCAGATAGCCGATGCCGCCCGCGCCAATGGTGCCGGCGATGGCCGAATACTCGATCATCGAGATGACGTTCAGCGTGATGGCGGCGACGATCGCCGGCAGCGCCTCGCTGAGCTGCGCGCGTGTGACTATCTGCCAGATCGAACCGCCGGACACCAGCCCCACCGCCGTCACCTCCGGCGGCAGTTCGCGCAGCGCGTTCTCCACCAGCCGGCCAAAGAACGGAATGCCGGCGACGATCATCGGGATCACCGCCGCCGGAATGCCGATGGTGGTGCCGGTCAACCAGAAGGTGAACGGAATAATCGCCGCCATCAGCACCAGAAACGGCAGCGAACGGCCCATGTTCACTAACCAGCTTAGCGCGCGATTCAGCGCCGGACGCGGAAACAAGCCGCGCGATGAGGTATTGAACAACACCACGCCGACGGCGCCGCCGATCGCCACCACAAACAGCATCACGATGCCGACCATCAGCCAGGTTTCGCCGTAGGCCGGCAGCATCAACCGATGGATCTCGCGCCAGGGTGTGTCCTGGCTCATCACGCTGTCAGACAGATTTTTCATACCGCCTCCTGCAAGGCCGCCGGCTGTTCCAGCACCTCGGCGAGAATGCCCAACCGCCGCAGCTCGCCCTGCAGTTCAGCGACCGAACGCGAACCGCCGCCAAAACGCACCGCAATCTCTAACCGCCCAGCCAGGCTGCCGCCCACCACTTCAACGTGGCCGCCCAGCAGATCGATCTGCAGGTCGAGTTGGCGGCTGATGCGGCTGATCCAGTCGATGGCCGCCGGCTGACGGGCGGAATAGGTCACCTGCAGCCGCAACGCGGCGTCGGACGCCAGCGTCTTCAGCGGGAACAGCTGGCGGCCCAGCGAGGAATCGGGCGCCGCCAACAGCTCGCGCACCGGCCCTTGCTGCACAATCACGCCGTCGCGGATCTCGGCCACCGCGTCGGCGGCGTCGCGCACCGCATCCATCTCGTGGGTGATCAGGATGATCGACAGGCCATACCGATCGCGCAGCTGTTTAAGCAGGCTGAGAATGGCCCCGGTGGCGTCCGGATCCAGCCCGGAGGTGGCCTCATCCGCCAGCAGCACCGACGGATTCAGCGCCAGCGCGCGGGCGATGCCGACCCTTTGGCGCTGGCCGCCGGACAGCTGAGCCGGGTAAAACGCCGCCTTGTCCGCCAACCCCACCGCTGCCAGCAGGCTCTTTACCCGCTTGTCGATATCGCGCGGCACAACGCCCAGATAGGTCAACGGCAGCGCCACATTCTGCCAGGCGGTTTTACGCTGCAGCAGCGCGGAAGACTGGAACACCGTGCCTATCGCCCGCCGCTCCCTGCGCAGCGCCTCGCCCGCAAGCCGCGACAAGTCCTGGCCGTTCACCCGGATACTGCCGCTGCTCGGCCGCTCCAGCAGGCTGATGCATTTCGCCAGCGTCGATTTGCCCGCCCCGCTGGGGCCGACCACGGCGGTAATCGATCCGGCCGGCACCTGCAGCGAAACGCCCTTCAGCACCTCAATCCGTCGCCCGTCCGGCGCACGGTAAGCCTTGTGCAATCCTTCAATCTCTATCATCGCATCCTCACTTGACGCTCAGTGCATCGGCCAAGAGCGCGCCGGTCGGCCAGCGGTAGCCCACCGCCGGGTGCGGCTCTGCCAGGCGCGGCCCCTGATTGAACAATTTTTCTCGCAGAGTGCCCGCTGTGTAGTCGCGCTTGTACACTCCGCGTTTTTGCAGCTCGGGGATAAGCAGTTCCACCACGTCGGTGAAGGTTTCATGGGTAACGGCGTAGGCCAAATTGAAACCGTCAACATCCGTTTCCTCCACCCACGCCTGCAGTTCGTCGGCCACGGTTTGCGGGCCGCCCACCAACAGCGGGCCGAAACCGCCGATGCCGACCCATTCGGCGATGCCCTGTACGGTCCATTCACGGCTGGGATCGGCGCTGGAGAAAGTTTCCACCGCCGACTGAATGGCATTGGTGTGCAGATGCTTCAGCACCTGATCCGGCTGATACTGACCGAAATCGATGCCGGTCCAGCCGGACACCAGCGCCAGCGCGCCTTCGTAGCTGGTATAGGATTTGTATTCCCGCCATTTTTCCTGCGCCTGCCGGTCAGTTTCACCGACGATCACCGTCTGCAGGTTGAAGATCAGGATGCTGCGCGGGTCGCGCCCGGCCTCGGCGGCGCGGCGGCGGATATCGGCCACGGTTTTTTTCAGCAAGGTTTTCGAAGGAGAGGCGACAAACACGCATTCGGCGTGCTCCGCGGCAAATTGCTTGCCACGGCTGGAAGCGCCGGCCTGATACAACACTGGCGTGCGCTGCGGCGAAGGCTCGCTCAGGTGAATGCCCGGCACCTGGAAGAACTCGCCTTTGTGGTTGATCGGATGAATTTTCGCCGGATCGCTGAAGATGCGCCGCTGACGATCGCGCAAAATCGCGCCGTCTTCCCAACTGCCCTCCAGCAGCTTGTAAACCACCTGTAGGTATTCATCGGCGTAGTCGTAGCGCGCATCGTGATCGGTCTGCGCCCGGTGGCCAATATTGCGCGCGCCGCTCTCCAGGTAAGAAGTGACGATATTCCAACCGATACGCCCCTTGGTCAGGTGATCAAGCGTCGACAATCTGCGGGCGAAAGGATAAGGGTGCTCAAATGACAGCGAGGCGGTCAACCCGAAGCCGAGATGTTCGGTAACCAGCGCCATCGGCGTCACCAGCGCCAGCGGATCGTTAACCGGCACCTGCGTCGCCTGGCGGATCGCCGCGTCGCCGCTGCCGTTAAGCACGTCGTAAATCCCCAGCACGTCGGCGATAAACAATCCATCGAACTTGCCGCGTTCCAGCAGGCGCGCCAGATCGGTCCAATATTCGAGATCCTTATACTGCCAGGAACGGTCGCGCGGGTGCGCCCACAGCCCCGGCGACTGATGGCCGACGCAGTTCATATCAAAAGCGTTAAGACGAATTTCACGTTGCGATGACATAGCGAGCTCCACAATTATCTGCCGGCCACGGGCGGAGCCGGGCCGGATGGGGGGTCTTAGGGTGTTAAAAACGGGAATGGACGATCAGTTTGCAGCCGGACATCGCGCCAGCAGATATTGCGCGACGCTTTGGGCGTGTTCCGCCACCTGCGGCAGCCCCATCAGTTCGCCGAAGCGGCCACGCGCCGCCGGGCCGGCCACCAGCAGGCGCGGGTTGGCAAGGCCGTCGCCGCCGATCGCCTGGCTGTCGGCATTGACCCACAGCCCCAATCCCAGCGGATCGGCGCGCAGCGCCCCCTGCTCCGCCAGCGAGCTGAGCAACGGGCTGGCGGCGATCAGGCCAGCATGGGCCGGACCCGTAGCGATCAGCAGCCGCTGCGCCTGCAGCGCCCGCTCTGCGCCCTGGCGCGGCAGAATCGTCAAACGCACGCCCTGCGGCGTGGGTTCTGCCCGCCGCAAACGAGCGGCCAATACCTGCAGCGTGCCCGCCGCCTGTTGCTCCGCCAGCAACGTGCTCACCTGCGGTGCAATGCGATAGCGGTGCACGTCCCAATAGGCGCGCAGATGCCGCAGAAAGCGCTGCTGTTCGGTCGGCGTCAATGCTTGCCACAGACGCTGGCCCTGGGCGCGCACCTCGTCCAACACCGCCTGCCACGGCACCCGTTGCCCAGCGGCGCGCGCCACCTCAAGGCGCACCTGCCGCACCCCGTCACGCAGTCCGGATGGCGGGGTAAACGACCACGTCGGGTACTCCCCTTCGGCATTGGCACGCGGCAACAAGCCATGACGAGAGAACGCGGTAATCGGCCCACGATGCCCGCGGCGGTGCAACGCCGCCACCGCATCGGCCATCGTCAGCCCGCTGCCGACGATCGCCAATGATTCATCGGGTTCAATCTCATCCAGCGCCCCCTCCGCCCAGGGATTGGCGATTAACCGCGCGTCGCGCGCCAGTTCCGGGGCGATCTGCCGCGGCAGCGCGGGCGGCGGATGGCTGGTCGCCAACACCACATAATCGCCCCACAGCCGTTCGCCGCCGGCGGTGATGACAGACGCGCCCTGCGCCTGCGGCTGCAGGTACTGCGCCCGATCGCGCAGGTGCCGCAAGCGGGCCTGGCCCGACTGCGCCGCCTGATGAAAACGCTCCTCGACATAGCGGCCGAAGGCGCCGCGCTGCGGATAGGCCTTACCGTCGCGCCATAACGCCTGCGGATCGGCCGTCAGCCCGCCGCCCTGACGGAACCAGCGGTCAAAATCCCCCGCGGGCTCATCCGCCAGCTGCATCCTATCGGCCGGGACGTTGATGCGGTGGGTCGGCTCGGTGGTCGAATACGCCACGCCATAGCCCGGCGCGGCGCGCGGTTCGATCACCGTGACATCCACCGCTCCGCGCGCCAGCTGGATCGCCAGCGCCGCGCCGGTGAAACCGCCGCCAATAACGATAATATGGGCACGCTTCGCCATCAGCCCTCCCGCTGCGCCGGGCCGGGACGACGATCGCCGCCGATGGTTTCGCCAAACGGGCCGGTATTGATCGTGCGAGCCGTCTGATGAGCCGACTGCGCCAGCGGCAGCAGCGGCATCACCAGCTCGGCGAAGCGGTGAGCCTCTTCCAGATGCGGATAGCCGGAAAGGATGAAATTGTCGATGCCCAGCGCCTGATACTCGCGTATGCGCGCCGCCACCTGCTGCGGATTGCCCACCAATGCGGTGCCGGCGCCACCGCGCACCAGGCCGACGCCGGCCCACAGGTTGGGGCCGATGCGCAGACTCTCGCGCGAGCCGCCGTGCAGCTCGCTCATGCGGCGCTGGCCGGTGGAGTCCATGCGCGCAAAGATCTGCTGCGCCGCCGCGATGGTGTCGTCATCCAGATGCGCGATCAGTCGCTCGGCCGCCGCCCAGGCTTCGTCTTCAGTTTCGCGCACGATAACATGTAGGCGAATGCCATAGCTGAGTTTACGCCCCTGCCGCTCGGCGCGCTGGCGCACCGCCGCCAGCTTTTCCGCCACCTGAGCCAGCGGTTCGCCCCAGGTCAGGTAGGTGTCGATCTGCCCAGCGGCGATGTCGATCGCTTCCGGCGATGAGCCGCCGAAATAGAGCGGCGGGCCGTTTTCCTGCACCGGCGGGAACAGCAATTCGGCGCCTTCGACGCGAATATGCTTACCGCTGAAATCCACCTTCTCCCCTTGCAGCAGCCGTTGATACACCGTGAGAAATTCCTGTGTCACTTCGTAACGTTCGGCATGGCTGAGGAAGATGCCATCCCCTTTGTTTTCCACCGGATCGCCGCCGGTCACCACGTTGATCAGCAGGCGTCCGTCCGACAGCCGATCCAGCGTCGCCGCCATGCGCGCCGCCAGGCTCGGCGGCTGCAGGCCGGGGCGCACCGCCACCAGGTAGCGCAACCGGCGGGTGATCGGCGCCAGCGCCGCCGCCACCAGCCAGGAATCCTCGCAGCTTTTACCGGTTGGGATCAGCACGCCGTAATAGCCGAGGTTGTCGGCAGCCAGCGCCACCTGCTGCAAATAAGGCAGGTCCACCGGGCGCCCGCCCTGCGCCGTGCCCAGATAGCGGCCGTCGCCGTGGGTCGGCAGAAACCAGAAAACGTTGATGCGCTCTTTCACTGACTCAGTCATTTATGCCTTTCCTATATAACTATTTTCAGTATTTATCGATAGAAAAACTTTGCTTGGTTATAAAAAGAAAAGCAGGATGCATGCCACATTGCAGATGTTAAAAAACAAATACATATCAATATATTGATGAAATATCGACGTCAAAACACTGCTGCATTGGCAGCAGGCAGCGGCGGAAAGCTGTTGCCAATGCAGCACCGTGCGCCTTTTATCCTCTCGCGGCTGCCCATTGGCTGGGATAAGATTTTTTTCCCATCGTCGTAGACAGGAGACGCCCATGTACGATCCCCAACCGTTCGCCGCCGACAAGCCGGTGCTGATCGATCCGGCGTCGCTCGCTCTGCAAAGCGTGCTCGATCGGCTGGCTCCCACCGACGCCACCGTGCTGATCGTCGGTGAAACCGGCACCGGCAAAGAAGTGGTGGCGCGCTATCTGCACCACCACAGCGCGCGCCGCCATCAACCTTTCCTGGCGGTCAACTGCGGCGCGCTGACGGAAAGCCTGGCGGAAGCCGAACTGTTCGGCCATGAGAAAGGCGCCTTCACCGGCGCCGTCGGCACTCATCAGGGCTGGTTCGAAGCGGCGGAAGGCGGCACCCTGCTGCTGGACGAGATCGGCGAGTTGAACCTGTCGCTGCAGGTCAAGCTGCTGCGCGTGCTGCAGGAACGGGAGATCACCCGCGTCGGTTCGCGCAAACCGCTGAAGATCGATGTGCGGGTCATCGCCGCCACCCACGTCGATCTGGCCGGCGCGATTCGCCAACGGCGGTTCCGTGAAGATCTCTATTACCGCCTGAACGTGGCGGCGGTGACTTTACCGCCCTTGCGCCAGCGGCCGGAGGATATTCCGGTGCTGGCCAGACATTTTCTTGCGCTGTACGCCCGCCGTCTGGAACGGCCACTGCCGCGGTTGACGGCGGAAGCGCAGCAGGCGCTGCTGGACTACCCTTGGCCTGGCAACGTGCGCGAGCTGGAGAACACGCTGCATAATGCGGTCTTGCTGAGCCAGGAGGGGGCGATCGCACCGCAGCAACTGCAGCTCACCCATCGCCTGACGGATAACGACGGCGGCAGCGACGACGCCATCGACCGCTTTGTGCAGCGGCAGTTGCAAGGCGACAGCGCACAGCTTTACCAACGGGTGCTGGATGCGCTGGTGCGCAACGCCTTCGAAAGCAGCGGCGGCAACCAGCTGCAAGCGGCGTCGTTGCTTGGCGTCAGCCGCAATACCCTGCGCACCCATTTGGCACATCTTGGTCTGATCAAACCGCGCCGTCGCAGCGCCGGCGCACCCGCACATTCACCGGCCATCGCCGCAGCGTCTCTGCCCGAACGCGAACTGCGCATCGGCTATCAAAAGTTCGGCAACCTCGGGGTGCTCAAGGCGCGGCAAAGCCTGGAACAGCTCTTCGCCACACAGCGCATCAGCGTGTTGTGGAGCGAGTTTCCCGCCGGGCCGCAGCTGCTGCACGCGCTCGACGGCGATGAGATAGACTTCGGCACCACCGGCGAAGTGCCGCCGATCTTCGCCCAGGCACAGGGCAATGCGCTGGTGTACGTCGGTTTTGAGCCGCCTGCGCCGCAGAGCGTGGCGATGGTGGTGCCGCAAGACAGCCCAATACGCAGCGCCGCCGATCTGCGCGGCAAACGCATCGCGCTCAACAAAGGCTCCAACGTGCACTATTTATTGCTGCAGATGCTGGACGAACAGGGATTGACGTTGAACGACGTGCGTATCGTCTACGCGCCGCCGAAGTATCCGCTGTCGGCGACCGACCTGCAGGCGGTGGACGCCTGGATGATGTGGGATCCGCTGCTCAGCGACGCGCAGCGCAACGGGGAACTGCGCGTGCTCGCCGACGGCACCCAGCGGGTGCTCAATCAGCAATTCTACCTGGCGCGCCGCGGCTTCGCCGAGCGTTCGGACGATCTGTTGCGGCCGCTGATGCAGGCGCTGCAGCACACCGGCCGCTACATCGCCGCGCAGCCGAGAGAAGCCGCTCGTCACCTTTCCAACGAACTGGGGCTGGCGAGCGCCTCACTGGAACTCGCGCTGTCGCGCCGCAGCCACGAGGTTCGCGCCATGGATTTACAGGTGATCCGCCAGCAGCAAAGCATCGCCGACCGCTTCTACGCCCTCGGGCTGCTGCCCAGAGCGATCGCCGTGCGCGAGGCGGTTTGGCCGATGTGACTCCCTCTCGCCGGAGGCTCCGGCGCGGCGAGATCGGCCGCCCCGCGCAGGCCCGGGCGGAATAAACGCGACCGTAGACCTAGCTTAGCCGCAACAGGTAAGGCGGCAAGGCGGGTTCCGGCAATACCGAAATGACCTTCAGCCGTTGCAAGGTACGCATCTGTGCGCGGCGCAGATGCTCCTGCAACCCCAGCGCAGCCGCGTCGTTAGCGCCCTGCAACAACATCTGCAACACCAGGCGGTGTTCATTCAACATCGCTTCCTCAATCTTAATCCCCAGCATATCGTAGAAAATACGCGTGACGATGAGCGGCGACTGGCTTTGACGCAACACCCCCAGCAGGGTTTTATTCCCCGCCGGCGCCAGACAATGAATATGCAAGTCTTCCTCTACCCGCTCCAGGCTCGCCAGGGAAAATGTGCCTTGTTCCAGCTGAGTCAGGCGTTCCAGGCTGTCTAACACATGCTGGCGCGAGAGATGGGGTGCCGCCTTGAGCAAGGCGGCGGGCTCCAGACAGGCCCGAATTTCATAATGATCGGTGATTTCTCGGGCTGTGAGTGGCCCGGCCAGCCATTGCGCATAGGGCTCTTTCTCTACCAGCCCTTGATCGCGCAGTCTCATCAACGCTTCGCGAATGGCGCTGCGGCTGACATTATAAAATTCCGCCGCGCTGGCTTCATTGACCTGGTAGTGACCAAACACCATGCAGGTAGACAACGCCTCCTGCAAATCGCTGAATACCTTCTCACTCGTGCTACGGGTATCCACCAATTCTTCCTGCGGGCACAATCCCAACACGGCTCGGTTAAGCGGCAAACGCTGCGGCTCTACTTCACCCCCTTCAGGCGTCACGATGAAACCTCGGCCTTCGAAACGCGCTATCAGCCCCTCTTGATGGAGCAGCCCCAACGCTTTGCGAACCGGCACCCTGCTGGTACCGAACATGTCCGCCAGCGGCCCTTCAAGCAATACCAACCCTGCGGGCACCGACCCCGCACGAATGGCCTCATCCAAGGTTTGTCGGATCATTTCATAACGCGCGCCGGCGCGTGTTTCACCGCTGCTTTTCTCCACTCTCGTTTTTTCCATTAGCTCGTCACTCAACCACCGTTCCCCATGGAGTGACTGGCATTATGGCACACTCCACCCACCAAATTGGCGCTCACTCGTTCTTATCCCGTCATTGCCCTTTCTAAGGGCAATTGCCCCCCGGCATGCACCATAACGGCTAATTTAAATAAAAATACATTTTCAATACCGTGCTAGACCAACGAAAAACGTGCCCCCCATCACCATTTTCAGCTTAAATAACACGTTATTTATCATTTCGATCACAACTCAGCACGAATTTTAACCAAGGGTAATGACAACCTGGCATCCAGCTTGCTACCTTAAAATGTATATTTTAATAAAAGATACATTTTAAGGTCATCCTATGAATCACACCCCTGGGCATGCCTTCCCTGATGCCATCCAACTGACGAGCGCGTTTCGCGAAGGAACGCTGACACCGAGCGAACTCGTGGAACACGCTTTGTCATCAGCCGCCGAAGCGCCAACGGTTTTCATCTGCCTGACCCCGGATCGCGCCCGTCGCGAAGCGGCTGAAGCGACCCGGCGTTGGCGCAGCAATGCGCCGCTCAGCGAGCTGGACGGGATTCCCATGGCCGTGAAAGATCTGCTCGATATGGCCGCAACGCAAACCAGCGCCGGTTCCGCGACCCTAGCCACCGCCCCGCCGGCGACACACGATGCGGCGACGATCGCGCAGCTTCAGAAGGCCGGGCTGGTCAGCATCGGCAAAACCAATCTCAGCGAGTTCGCCTATTCCGGTCTTGGCCTCAACCCACATTTTGGCACCCCTGCGCTCTTGGATCGCCACGGCACGGCTCGCGCACCAGGCGGATCGTCCAGCGGTTCGGCCAGCGCGGTCGCACGCGGTATCGTCCCCATAGCCATGGCGACCGATACCGCCGGTTCCGTTCGCATACCCGCCGCCTTTCACGGACTGATTGGCTACCGCAGCAGTAGCCAACGCTATAGTCGACGCGGCGTTTTTCCGTTATCCCCCAGCCTGGATACCCTCGGCCCCCTCTGCCGCAGCGTTCGCGACGCGATCGCTTTCGATCGAGTGCTGGTACCCGCGTCCCATCCGCTGTCGCCCTATCCGCTCACGGGCATGACGCTGCGGGTCGATCCCGATGTCTTGCACGATCCGCACGTACAACCTGCAGTCCGTCAAAATTTGCAGGCTGCTCTGGCGCGCCTGAGCGCGGCCGGCGCACATATTGACGAGCGCCCGGTCGCCATGCTGCGTCAGGCGCTCATCTGGGTAGCCGAACGAGGGTGGCCGGGCGCCGCAGAAGCGCTGGAACAGCATCGGGAACGTCTGCACAGCCCCTTGGCCGAGAGTATGGATCCGCGCGTGCGCAGCCGCTTACTGGCGGCGGAAACGCTCCCCGCCGATCTGCTGGCGCAGTTTTTGCGCCAGCGCGCCGGCTGGCAGCAGCAAATGCACGATGAATTGGCCGGTGCGCTGCTGATAACGCCGACCGTCGCCCACGTTGCCCCTCCGCTGGCCGCACTGGAAAACGACGCTGCGCTGTTTGCCCAAGCCAATCTGGCCACGTTGCGGCTCACCATGCCCGGCAGCCTGCTGGACATGCCGGGGATTGCCATGCCTACCGGCCATGATGGCGATGGTCTGGCGACCAGCGTACTGCTGTCGCTGCCGGCCGGCGACGATGAGCGTCTGCTCCGGATGGCTCTCAGTATCGAATATCCGTTGACGCAACAGAATTAACCCACGCAGGCCGCTGCTGTTGCGGCCGGCTCTCGCGATTGTTCGCACACTCAGGAGATAACAACATGGCTAAAGAAATACTTTGCGCATTCGGCGTCGATGTGGACGCCGTTGCCGGTTGGCTGGGGTCTTACGGCGGCGAAGATTCACCCGACGATATTTCACGCGGTATGTTTGCCGGTGAGGTAGGTGCGCCGCGCTTGCTTAAGCTGTTCGCCGATCACAACCTGCGCACTACCTGGTTTATTCCCGGCCACTCCATCGAAACCTTCCCGGCACAGATGAAAGCAGTCGCAGATGCCGGGCATGAAATCGGCGTGCATGGCTACAGCCACGAAAACCCGATCGCCATGACCCCGGCGCAAGAAGAGGCAATCCTCGATCGCTGTATTGAGCTGGTGACACAATTATCCGGCAAGCGCCCTACCGGCTATGTCGCGCCCTGGTGGGAGTTCAGCAACGTCACTAACGAACTGTTGTTGAAGAAAGGCATCAAGTATGACCACAGCCTGATGCACAACGACTTCCACCCTTATTATGTCCGCGTCGGCGACAGCTGGACCCGCATCAACTACAGCCAGCATCCCGACAGCTGGATGAAACCGCTGGTGCGCGGTGAAGAGACCGATTTGGTGGAGATCCCAGCCAACTGGTATCTGGACGATTTGCCGCCCATGATGTTCATCAAAAAATCCCCCAACAGCCACGGCTTCGTCAACCCTCGCCATCTCGAAGAGATGTGGCGCGATCAGTTCGACTGGGTCTACCGCGAGCACGACTACGCCGTCTTCACCATGACCATCCACCCCGACGTCTCCGGCCGCCCGCAGGTGCTGTTGATGTTGGAACGCTTGATCAAACACATCCAGAGCCATCAAGGGGTTCGCTTCGTGACCTTTGATGAAATCGCCGACGACTACCTGCGCCGCATGCCGCGCAAAGTCTGAAACTGCCGCTTTCCACCGCATGAGTGACAGCAAACATGAGCCTCTATAAAAAGACAACGGTCAACGGCTGGCAACCCCAGCAATTAACCATCAGGGACGCCAAATTCGCAACATGGATCGCTTTCTTCGCCTGGGTCTTCGCCGTCTATGATTTCATTCTTTTCGGCACATTGCTGCCGGAAATCGGCGATCACTTTGGCTGGAGCGAAGTAGAACAGGCCGAACTGGCCACCTGGGTGGCGGTAGGCGGCGCGATCATCGCGCTGGCTATCGGCCCGTTGGTCGACAAACTCGGCCGGCGGCTGGGCATCGTCGTTACCGTCGGGGGAGCCGCCGTTTGCTCGCTGCTGACTGCGATCGGCGGTGCCTGGGGGAAAGGCGCGCTGATCGGCATCCGTTCCGTCGCCGGGCTCGGTTACGCGGAACAAACCGTTAACGCCACCTACCTCACCGAGATCTACGCCGCTCTCGACGATCCGGCCCTCAATCGCCGCAAGGGATTCATCTACAGTCTGGTCCAGGGCGGCTGGCCGGTCGGCGCGCTGGTCGCTTCGGCGCTGACGGCATTGCTGATGCCGATCATAGGCTGGCAAGGCAGTTTTATTTTCGCCGCGCTGCCGTCGTTTATCATCGCGTTGCTGGCGTTGAAACTGAAAGAGACTCCGCAGTTTCAAATCCACCAGCACATTCATCAACTGCGCCATCTCGGTGATATCGAGCAAGCTCGGCAGGTCGCTCGCGATTACCAGGTCGATTATGACGCTCATCAGCAGGCCGGGCTGTCAGCCGCATTCCGCGGCGCTTCGCTGCGCGCCACATTGGTGCTGGGCGGTGCCGTGCTGATCAACTGGTTCGCTATCCAAATCTTCAGCGTGCTCGGCACTACGGTTCTTACTAAAGTGCACAGCGTCTCCTTCGCCAACTCGCTGCTGATTCTGGTGCTGTCCAACCTGGTGGGCTATTGCGGCTACCTGACGCACGGCTGGTTGGGCGATCGTTTCGGTCGCCGCAATACCATCGCCGTCGGCTGGATGATCGGCGGGGTGTCATTCGCCGTGATGCTTTTCTGCCCCAGCAACCTCCCGACGATCGTCGCGCTGTACAGCATCGGTTTGTTCTTTCTGATCGGCCCCTATGCGGCGGCGCTGTTTTTCATCAGCGAAAGCTTCCCTACCGCCATCCGCGCCACGGCCGGCGCGCTGATCGGCGCGATGGGGCCGATCGGCGCCATTATCGCCGGCATCGGTACCACCACCGTACTCAGCGACGGCGGCCACTGGCAAACCGCCGCGCTGTGGTTCGGCGCCGTACCCTGCTTCGCTTCCGGCGTCATCATGCTGTTCGCCCGCCATGTGGCGCCGCACAGCGTGCACTAAGTGCTCGAGGGGGGGAGCCCCCTCATGTTCGAGGAATCGTTTATGACTGAAAAATTATCTTCATCTCAACCGGTGGCGCTGATCAGCGGTGCGGCCAGTGGCATAGGATTGACCCTGGCGGAAGAGTATGCCCGCCGTGGCATCAGGATCGCCGCCGGCTATTTTCTCCAGGATCCGCACGACTATCGGCAAGCGGCGGAGCGCGTCGCCAACGCCGGCGGTGATGCCTTGTGGCTGGAATTGGACGTGGCCTCCACCGCCTCGGTGGAAGCCTTTGCCCTGCGCGCGGCAGAACACTTCGGCCGCGTCGATTATGCGGTGGCCAACGCCGGCCTGCTGCGCCGCTCACCGCTGGAAGAGATGAGCGACCAACAGTGGCACGAAATGCTCAATGTTGATCTCAGCGGCGTGATGCGACTGTTTCGCGCGGCGATCGGCCAGATGCGCGGCGGCGGCAGCCTGGTGGCGGTATCTTCCATCGCCGGTGGGGTCTACGGCTGGCAAGATCATGCTCACTACGCCGCCGCTAAAGCCGGCATCCCCGGCATCTGTCGTTCACTGGCGGTGGAATTGGCCCCACGCGGCATTCGCTGCAACGCGGTGATCCCCGGTTTGATTGAAACGCCGCAGTCGCTGGATGAAACCCACTCGCTGGGGCCGGCGGGCCTGGCCAAAGCCGCACGAGGCATTCCGCTGGGACGCGTAGGACGGCCGCAGGAGGTCGCCGCCCTGATACGTTTCTTGACCAGTGACGAGGCCTCGTACATCACCGGACAAAGCCTGATTATCGACGGCGGCCTGACGGTTCGCTGGCCAGAGTGAGCGGGGAGGAAAATATGATGCTGAAACACCGCCGCGCAACGATCACCGGCGCCGCCAGCGGCATAGGCGCCGCGATTGCCCTGTTGTTTGCCAGGGAGGGGGCAGCGCTGATGCTGAGCGACCGCGACGGCACCGGGCTGAACGTTATCGTCGAACGCTGTCGGGCTGAGGGCGCAACCTGCCATGGCACTGTCGCCGACGTCGGCAAACCGGACGGCGCCCGACGGGGCGTGGAGGCCTGCCTGCAACGGTTAGGCGGTATCGACATTCTGGTTAATAACGCCGGCATGCTTACCCAGGCGCCCTGCAGCGAACTGACGCTGGAGATGTGGGACGAGATGATGGCGGTCGATCTGCGCAGCGTTTTCCTCGCTTCGCAGCACGCACTGCCTTATATGCGCCGACAACGCTGGGGCCGCATCATCAATATCGCGTCGCAATTGGGCATTAAAGGCGGCGCCGAACTGAGCCACTATGCCGCCGCCAAGGCCGGGGTGATCGGCTTCACCAAGTCGCTGGCGCTTGAAGTCGCCTGCGACAATGTGCTGGTAAACGCCATTGCACCCGGCCCGATCAAGACCCCGTTGGTGGCCGGCATCAGCGATGCCTGGAAAGAGGCCAAAGCAAATGAGCTGCCGCTGGGACGGTTCGGCCTGGTCGAGGAAATCGCGCCGGTGGCGCTGCTGCTGGCCAGTGAGCCGGGCGGCAACCTGTTTGTCGGCCAAACGCTGGGGCCCAACGCCGGCGATGTGATGCCCTGATAGGAGAACCCCGAACGATGTGCGGACTCTGCGGACTATTGAACGACACGCCGCAATGGAGCGATCCGTTGCGACATTCTGACCTGCCCATGCGCCAGCGTCGGCTGCAACAGCTGGCGATACTGAATCGCGCTCTGGCCCCCTTAAAGCTGACGCTAAGCGATATCCACGGCAGCAGTTGGCTACTGGCCGGCGCTACCGGACAGCAGGCGATCGTTACCCGCCTGGATCAGCTTTGGCAAGAGGCCGAACGGCTGCTGAAACGGCCGATTGACCCGCTCGATGAACGCTATCTCACCGCCCTCATCTCTGCGGAGGCGCCATGAGCCCAGAAGATAAACTGCCGGTACACGTGTTGAGCGGTTTCCTGGGCAGCGGCAAAACCACCTTGCTTCAACGTTTGCTGGCAGGGCAGAACCTGGATGATGTCGCTCTGCTGGTCAACGAATTCGGTGAGGTCGGCATCGACCATTTTCTGCTGGGAGAGATCGCACCGGACACCGTGCTGTTGCCCGGAGGATGCGTCTGCTGCGCGATCCGCGGCGAGTTGAAACAGGCGCTGTTGGCGCTGTATGAACGCCGTCAACGTGGCGAGGTGCCGCCATTCAGCAAAGTGATCCTGGAAACCACCGGCCTGGCGGATCCGGCACCGATATTTGCCACATTGCTGCAAGACCGGCAGTTACAGTACCATTTCACCCCCGGTACCATGGTCACGCTGATCGACAGCGAACATGCCTGGCAGCAAGCCAACCATCATCCCGAATGGTTGGCCCAGGTCAGCGCCGCCGACTGGCTGGTGCTGAGTAAGACCGATCGTGTGCCGGCCGGCGAAGGGCCTGCGTTACTGGCGTACCTGCAGCAATTGAATCCGCTCGCGCAAACCGCCATGAGTCATCAATTGGCCAATGGCGATCTCAGCCTGTTCGATACCCCATGCTCGCCTCAGGTGCCTACGCGTTTTCGGCGTTGGCCGGCCGTTCCGGCCAAACAGGGGGCAGCACCTTACAGCAAGCCTGGGCAGCAGACGCACCCTACCACCGAGACCTGTATCATCACCTTCGAGCAACAGATAAACTGGTCGGCTTTCACCGTCTGGCTGTCGATGCTGCTGCATTGCCACGGACAATCTATACTGCGGATAAAAGGCATGCTGAACGTGCTGGAAAGCGATACGCCGGTGGTGATCCACGGCGTGCAGCACAGTCTGCATCCCCCGGAACATCTTGCCGCCTGGCCGGACGGCCGGCGGCGCACGCAGTTGGTCTTCATTCTGCGCGGCCTTGACCCCAAGCGGCTGCAGAACGCTTTTCAACGTTTTCTACACCCTTTTACGCAGCCATCCTTCTGATGGCTCCCCTTTGACGGAGCTGCCACCTCATGACCTCGACACCTTCACCCCGCGGTCGCCCCACGTTACGGATATTGGGTACTTCGGTGACCTTGCTCGAACTGTTGCGTCAACGGGCAGAGCAGGATCTGGGATTGCATATCGAATATCACATTCACGATGTGCAAGACGCCCAGCGTATCGCCGTTATGCACCCGGAGCGTTACGATCTCTACGACCAATGGTTTCACAACGTGGATTTTGTCTGGCCGGCGCGAGCCATCCAGCCGTTGGATATTAAGAGGTTGGCTTACTGGGACGAGATTAACGATTTACCTAAACTCGGCGCCCTGTTTCCCGGTGGGCGGTTGGGTGACGGCAGCGTGCCGGTAAACCGCCTGTATGTGCAACATGACCGTAGTCTGAACAGCCGGCCCACCGATCACATCAGCATGCTGCCGCTGACGCATAACGCCGACAGCTTCGCCTATCATGAAGCTCGCTTGCCGCCCGCGCTGCACGAAGAAGAAGAAAGCTGGGGATGGTTGCTGCATCCGGCATTTTCCGGCCAGTCGGCGCTGCAGGACGATGCGGCGATGGGCGGACTGGATGCGGCTCTGGCTGCGCAAGGCGCAGGGCTCGCGCGTTTCGCCAACGTTGGCAACCTCAGTCTAGAGGAGATAGACAGCCTGACCGACGCGCTGTCCCTGCTGCATCGCCAGGGGCACTTCGCCGCATTCTGGACCAGCCAGGACGAAGCCTGCCGATTGATTGACGATCCGCGCGTCAATATCCAAAGCCTGTGGGCGCCAACGTATTTTCGTCATCACTCGCGGCAAAAAGATTACCGGCTGGCGACGCCGCGTGAAGGCTACCGCGCCTGGTATGGCGGTCTGTCGCTTTCACGCTGCGCCACCGGTAAAACACTCGACGCCGCCTATGCTTACCTTAACTGGTGGCAATCCGGATGGCCGGGCGCAGTGATGGCCAGGCAGGGGTACTATATTTCCAATCCTCAGCGCAGCCGGCCTTACCTGTCTGCCGCCGAATGGGATTACTGGTATGCAGGCAAAGCCGCCAGTGAAGATTTGCCGGACGCTTACGGCAACCCGCTCATCGCTAAGGGGGAAATCCGCGATGGCGGCAGCTATGAGCAGCGCATGAGTCACATTGCCGTCTGGAATTCCGTGATGGATGAACATAACTATCTGGTACGACGCTGGCAGGATTTTCTTCGCGCCTGACCGGCGGCGCCCGAAGGCAATTGCAAGCATAACGTTAGCATCTGTCGCAATCTGTTGCGGGCCATTGGCCTGCCGTGGCCGCGCTTGTATGATACGACGCGGCGCCAGACGGTGGCCACCGAACTCAAGCGGAAGCGAACGGCAATGTCTAAACAGTGGAAAATAGCGGCGGCCAACGCCGGTTTGCGTCTCTATACCCGCATCGCGGGCAATTTCCGGCCCGCAGCGAGCTTCGATCCGCAGCAATCTTTTGAACGCATCGTGATTTTCTCCACCAGTGCCCTCGGCGATCTGATGTTCAATACGCCCGCCATCCGCGCACTGTGTGAGCGCTATCCCGGCGCGCAAATCACGTTGGTCTCCAGCCACAAAAACCGGCAGCTGGTCGAAGGCAGCCCCTGCTTTCATGACGTAATTTACTGGGATCACAAGGCTAAAGACATGTTGGGCGTTATCCGGCGCCTGCGAAAAAACCGGCCGCAGCTGGCGGTCATCCTGCACTCGAAGGCGCCTTATGACGTGCTGGTCGCCATCACCGCCGGCTGCCAATACCTGTTCAAAGACATTTATGGCAACAAACCGAGCGGCATGGAACGCTGGCTGACCGGCGTCAGCCGCAGCACCGGCGGCCATTTGATTCAGCGCAAGCTGGATATGGTGGGGCAATTGGGATGCCGTACCGACAATCCTGACATGTTCATCCCGGTCGCCCTACCCGCACTGGCGAAACCGACGGGCAAGATCCCGATCGGCTTTCAGATGGGCGCCTCCGAAACGCTGCGTCGTTGGCCGGTCGAACGCTTTGTTCAGCTGGCGCAACGGCTGCTGGCGCACTCCCCCGACTGCCAGATCGAGTTGATTGGCAGCAAGGCGGAGCGCAGCCTCGAGCGGGAATTTATGGCGGGTTTGAGTGAGGAACAGCAACAGCGGGTGGTAAGCCATATCGGCGCGACCACGTTACCGCAACTGCTGGCGACCATCGCCAATCTGCAGGTGCTGGTGACCGGCGATACCGGCCCGCTTCACCTCGCCGTGGCGTTGAAAACCGCCACCGTCAGCCTGTTCGTCACCGCTAACCCACGGCATACCGGCCCCTATCAGGACAGCGAGCGGCATCAGGTGATGCACGTGCCGGTTGATAGCGCCGCGCTGGATACGGCCCAGCGCAGCCAACCGCTCAGCCTCATCGCGGCGGAACAGGTGCTGGAGAAGACCCTGGCGGCGTTACCGCCGGTACACCCCTGATCTGCAACCGCTTAGGCTGCGACAGCAGCATCGCCAGCGGCAGCCAAAACAGGTACCAAAACTCCGCCGGATTGGCGATCACAAACATGCCCTGCGAACTGTAGAACACCAGCATAAACAGAAACATGGCCGCTTCCCAACGCCGCCCTGCGCGCCAGTGCGCGATGGCGAGCCGCGCGCCATATCCCAGCAGCGCCAGCAGCAACAGGAAACCCACGCAGCCGCCCTTCAGCAACGCGCCGAGGTACAGGCTGTGCGTGGTGTGGTTCAGCTCGCCGGTGTAATTGAGAAAGTTAAGCTGCTTATCAAAGCCGTAGCCGAAGAACGGAGCCTGTCCGATCAGCGCCAGGCTGTGGCGCCAGATGCTGATGCGAACAAAGCTCTGTTGATACAGCTCGCCAAAACGCGTCAGCAACATTTCGCCGATCGCGCTGTAAACGACGACAAGAACCACAGCCAGCACACCGGGCAACAGAAACCACAACCACCGTCCCGGCCGGTGTCGATAAGGCATCGCCACTACCACCGCGAGCGCCAGTGCGATCAGCGGGCCGCGGCTTTGCGTCAGCACCATGAATGCCAGCAGCGGCGGGATAAAGCACAGCGCCGCTTTTTGCCCGGTATCGCGGAAAATCATCAGGCTCAACAAAATGGCGATGGCGGCGTAACCGGCCAGATCGATCACGTTGCTCGGCCCCGGATTGCGGGCGGTGGTTTCCCGCAGATGATAAATCGACGGGGCGTCTACCAGCGTCAGATACAGGCACAGCGCCGTCATGCCGGCCAGCATCGCCCACAGCAGTTGATGACGCCGCTCACCGTCGAGCAGCGTCACCAGCCAGGCGAGATAGAGCAGGATATAGGCGCTGTGGGTCAGGGCCGACGGCATGTCGCCCGGCGTCTCGCCCCACAGCGCACTGAGGGAATAATAAAGCAAAAACATCAGCGCCAGCCCGCCGCCCCAGCGCGCCTGACGATTGGCCCACAGCTGCCGCCGCAGCGGCGGCCAGGTGAACACGGCGGCCAGCCACAGCAGCGCCGCCAAATGAAACAGGTTGTTGACGCGGGTCTGCCCGCAAAAGATCGCGCTGAAAAACGCGAAGGCTAAAAACAGCGCGCTGCCGAAGCGATAACACCGCTCAGGCTTGCTGAAAGTAAACATTGCCGTCCACCTTCTCGAAGATATCGCTGCCGATAGCGCTGTGCAGGGAGAGGTTTTTAATCGCGATCTGCTGCTTTTTCATGATCGCGCCGGCGTGTCGAAAAGCGGGGATCACCAGCGACGCCACCTTGTCCGCCAGAAACGTCGGCAAGCGATCCTGCTCGGTTTCGTAAAAGCGCGGCTGGTGGAAGTTGTTCATGTCCAGTCCGGCGATAAACAGCTGCCTGAAGCCGAGATAGGCGATGATTTGCAGCGCCCAATAGGCCACGGTGCCGGCATCGAAAATGCCGCAGCGGATATCCTGGCTAAAGCCGAGCATGCGGCTCTCGGCGGCAAAGACCACGCCGTTTTCCCGGCAGTAGTGATCCCACAGCGCGCCGCTGTCGATCCGAGGGCGGTAAATCTTGCAGGCCGCGTCTTCGACGATCGCCAATCGGCAACCGATCGCCGCCGGGCCAAAGCGATCGAGAATGCGCGCCACGCCGTGCACGGTGGTGAACAGCGTCAGCTCAGGCCGTTGAATGACGTCGCGCACGATCTCTGGGCGGCTGTCGATAAACCCCATGTCCACGATGACGTAGAAGCGAAAATCCACCTGCCGATGCAGAAAATAGGCGCCGTTGACCCCGATGGCGGGCATGGCGGGAATATTTTCGAAGCGCAGCGCCTTCACCGACGGGCCGGTAGCCGTCAGCAGCACCTCTCCCCGGCAACTGCTGCGCAGTTCGCTCAGCGGGACGATCGGCACCGCCCGGTGCTTGTACCATAAGGCGGCGATTTCACCGCCTTCGCCGCGCGCGATCTTCACGTAGGGCCAGAGGTTTTCGTTATGCCGATAAGGGCGCGCGTGGGAATAGCGGTAGATCTGCTTAAAAAAAGAGCCCATGGTGGCGATGTCCTGTCCAGAGTGCGTGACGATACCTACAGAGGCATCTTTCTGTATGCTCAGAATTTAAAAACGTGTCAGCACTGGCCAGGCTGCCCAGCGAGTATCTAAATATTCGTTTAGTCGGGCAATTTTTGTAATTTGAATTATCTGTCTGCGTATCGGCAAAAGATGCGTCAAAATGTTAATCGGGTGAGAAACTGTTACAACGCGTAACAATAACGTCAATGGCAATACCCGAGCGCGTTCAGGCGGCAGCCAACGGCGCTGCCGCCTGAACGGTTAAGAGGATCAGAGATAAGGTTCGCCCAGCGTCAACATCAACCGGTTGGCCCAGGCAAAAAACGCCGTCGCCTGCACCAAATCCAACAGCGCCAGCTCATCCAGGCCCTGAGCGCGCAACGCCGCCAGCTGCCCGGCGTCGGCCTGCGGCGGCGTTGCGGATAGTGCGGCGGCAAAGGTTATCTGCGCTTGCCAGGCGTCATCCTGCGCCTGGCTCAACGCGCCGCCCGGCGCCACCGCCAGCAACCGATCTATCTCGGCTTCGCGCTTCGACAGCTGCGCCGCCTTGCGCGCATGCACCGAGGCACAGTAGATGCAGCCGTTCACCTTGCTGGCGACCGTTGCCGCCAGCTCGCGATCCTGCCGCGCCAACCCGCCGGAGGTATAAAAAATCGCCCGGTCCGCCAGCGTGCGTTGTTCCAGCACCGGATGGTTGCGCGCCAACAGGCGGAAGTAATCGGAATCGGCGTGGCCAAACCGCTCTAGCAACGCCCGGCCGGCGTCATCGAATTCCGCCAACGGTTTGGCGGCGATCCACGGCTCCCACCCCAGTTCTTGCCGGGTAAACGCCGGCGGCGCGTGACGGCCGCCTCGCGTCGTGCGCTCCGTACGCCAGCGGCCGGCCGTTACCGGCTGATGCGCCGCAGCGTCGTCCGTCTTGCCGCCCAACAGCCGGTAGCCCCGCAGCAAGCGGCTTTGGAAACTGACAAAGGCGATTAACTGCGACAATGTGACGATGGCGTCCAGCGACCAGCCGGCCTGCCGCAGCGCCTGCAAGTGCTGGGCGTTGGCGTTGGCCGGTTGAAACGCCAACCGTTCTGCATGCGCCAACGCCAGCGGCAGCCGCTCGTCTTCCGGCGCGTCGCCCTGACGTTCCAGCAGAGCAGCGTAGTGCGCGGCCAAGCGCGGCTCGCCGTGCCATTCACTGATGCGCTGAGCCAAGCGCAGCCGCTGCGCCAGCGGAAAATCGCCGGCGTCCGCAGGCGCAAACAGCGCCAGATAGCTGGACTGAACGGCATCGGTCGCCGCCTGACGGGTGGCTCTGGCCTGCGCCAGCGTGGAATCCGGCGCAATCTCGGCCAGTTCGGCCAGCAGATCGACCTGGTGCGATAATGTCGTCATAGCTTTTCCTCAACGTGATATTCATAAGCAGCGGCAGGCGTGCCGCGCCGCCAGCCCAGTTCAGGGGCCACGTGGCGGGCGATAAGATCGATAGAACGCAGAATATGGGCGTGCGGTGGATCGATAGAGTGCACCTGAAACGCCAGATCGGTGACGCGCGCCAGCGCGCTGTCCCGTTGCAGCGAGGCTATCACCTGATCTGGCGTGCCCAAGTGCACGTCGAAAGCGCGGATCAGGCCGTCGAGCGACGTATCGGCCAACCGGTGGCCGCTGGCGCGCATACGCTCCAGCCCACGGCTCAACCCGGCCGTGGCGAAGTCGCGCGCCTGCTGGCCGTTCTCGCTGACAAACGCGGTGCGCGACCCCATGATGCGCGGTGCCACCCCTGGCGGCAGCGCCGCCAGATAAGCGTCAATGATCGGATTCTGCAGTTCGTCCAGCGGCAGGTCAGGCGCGTCCGCGGGGCGCGGCTGCGTGCGCGACAGCATCAGGCCGTCACCGGCGCGGCCGGCCCGTTCCCCCCCTTCCACCGAGAACGTGGCCTGCCAGACACGTTGCGCCAGCTGCAGCGCCGCCGGGTACAGCCGGTTGTCTTCGCCGCCCAACGCCTCTGCGCGCCAGGCGCTCAGCAACGTGCGCAAATTCTCGGCGAATGCCGTGTTGCGCTGACCGGCGTCGAGACCGAAAGCGGCGAAAGAAGACGGCGTGCCGCCGCCGGCCACGCCCACCTCCAGTCTGCCGTCGGACAACAGATCCAGCACCGCAGTGTCTTCCGCCACCCGCAGCGCCGACTCCATCGGCAACGTGATCACCCCGGTGCCCAGCCGGATACGGCGGGTGCGTGCCGCCGCCTGCGCCAAAAACACCAGCGGTGATGGCAGACCGCCCTCATCAGCATGAAAGTGGTGCTGCGCCACCCAAGCGGTGTCGAACCCGGCTCGTTCGGCGTGCACGATCTGTTCGATCGCCAGCCGGTAGCGCTCCTGCGCGCTGCCCTGATCCAGCAATCGGGTGAAGAAACCGAGTCTTTTTCCGCTCATATCGCCTCCTCGAATTTTGGCTGTCCGGCATGCGATGCGCGGCCGGGAATGGCGGCGATCAATTGACGGGTGTAATCGCTCCCCGGCATGGCGAACAGCTCGGCGGTGGCGCCGCCGTCCACCCGTTCACCGCGGTGCAATACCGAAACGCTGTGCGAAATCCGCCGCACCGTCGCCAGATCGTGAGAAATAAACAGGTAGGTCAGGTCCCGCTCCTGCTGCAACTCTTGCAACAAATGCAGGATCTGCGCCTGCACCGTGACGTCGAGCGCCGACGTGGCCTCATCCAATACCAATATTCGCGGTTGCAGCACCAGCGCGCGGGCAATCGCCACCCGCTGACGCTGGCCGCCGGACAACTCGTGCGGCCTGCGGTTCAGCAAATCGGGCGGCAGCGCAACCCGTTCGAACAACTCACGCACCCGCCGATCGCGCTCCGGTTTGCCGATCGGCGCGAAATTCAGCAGCGGTTCTTCAATCACCCGATAGAGAGTCTGTTTGGGATCGAGCGAGCTGAACGGATTCTGATAAACCAGCTGAATGCGCTGCCGAAACTGACGCAGCGCTTCGCCCCTGAGACCGATAACGTTGACGCCGTCGATCAGGATCTGCCCGGCATCCGGCCGCTCGAAGCCCAGCAGGCAACGCGCCAGCGTGCTTTTGCCCGACCCGGACTCTCCTACCAACGCATGGGTGGTGCCGCGCGGCACGCTAAACGACACACTATCCAGCGCGCGGAACCCCTGGCCGCCGGACAGCCGAAAATCCTTCACCAGCGCCTGAACCACGATCGCCGGCGGCTGCCCGCTGCGTTTCGGCGGCGGCGCAACGGCGCCGCTCAATGAAGGCACATCGGCAAACAGTTTGCGGGTGTATGCGCTGGCAGGCGCGCGCAGCACCTCGGCGGTAGCCCCCTGTTCCTGCACCCGGCCGTGGCGGAACACCAGCAGTCGATCGGCGCGTTCCGCCGCCACGCCCAAATCGTGCGTCACCAGCAACACTGCAGTGCCAGATTCGCGCCGCAGCTCGTCGATCAGATCGAGAATGCGTTTTTGCACCGTCACGTCCAGCGCGCTGCTCGGTTCGTCGGCAATGATCAACGCCGGCTGCAGCGCAATAGCGATGGCGATCAATACCCGCTGCTTCATGCCGCCGGAAAGTTGATGCGGAAACTGGCGCGCCCGCAGTTCCGGGTGCGTCAGCCCGACGCGAGTCAACAGTTCCGTCACCCGCTGTTGTACCTGCGCGCGCGGCAACCGGCGGTGAATATTGACGATCTCCGCCACCTGCTCGCCGATGGTTTTTACCGGGTTGAGCGAGCTGGCGGGATCTTGCGGGATCAGGCTGATTTGCGCCCCTCTCACCGCATCCAGCCGCCGCGATGACCAGCCGGCGATATCGGTACCGTGCAGCCGGATGGTGCCCTGTTCAAGGTGGCCGTTGTCGGCCAGCAAGCCGATGATCGCCTGCGCCGTGGTGGTTTTGCCGGAACCGGATTCGCCAACCAGCGCCACCACCTCGCCCGGCTCAATCGTGAACGACACCTCATGCACCACCCTTCGCCTGCCTTCGTTGCCCTCATAGGCGATGGAAACCTTGTCCAGCGCCAGTACCGGCGGCCGCGCCGCCCGTTGCCATGCCGCTTGCATGCTCATCGCACTTTTCCTCCCAGCGAACGGCTGATGTGGTTAGCCGCCAACACCACCGCCACTACCACAATGCCCGGGAAGGTGGTCAGCCACCAGGCGGTGGAAATGTAGTTGCGCCCTTCGGCGATCAGCAGCCCCCATTCCGGGGTTGGCGGCGGAGTGCCGTAACCGAGGAAACTCAGGGTGGCTATCGCCAGGATCGCGCTGCCGAACTGCAGCGCCGAGAAGGCGATCACCGAAGTCAGCGAGTTCGGCAGGATATGCCGCCACAGCACCGCCCAAAAGCTACCGCCGCTGCCGTAGGCCGCTTCAACGTAATCGCTGTGCCGCACTCGCACCACTTCCGCCCGTGCCAGACGGGCAAAGTTGGCAACTGAAGTGACACCCACCGCGATGGCGGCGTTGACCGTACCGAAACCAAGCAGGATGATAATGCTCAGCGACAGCAGCAGGCCGGGGATCGACAACAGCACATCGACGACGCGCATCACCGCGTCGTCCGCCACGCCGCCCAACGCACCGGCGATCAGGCCGAGCGCGGTGCCGAACACCAACCCCAGCGCCACCGCCACTACCGCGCCGGCCAGGGTTTGCGACGCGCCGTACACCATGCGCGCATACAGGTCGCGTCCCAGCTGATCGGTGCCAAGCCAATGGTCACCGCCGGGCGCCAGCCGCTGCGCGCCGGCAATGCCTTCGGTGCCGCTGTAGGCGGTAAACAGCTGCGGCGCCAACGCCCACAGCACCACCAGCGCAATGACCGCCCAGGCCAGCAAAAGCGTCAGGGAGACACGGCGGCGGCTGGGGCGACTGGCGGGCAGCGCGCCTTCACTTTCAGCGCCGGACAGATCGCGCTCAGGAACCGTGGCTTTTTCAAAGGAGATACTGCTCATAGGGATGCTCCTGCCTGGGTTTTCAGCCGCGGATCCAGCAGTGGGAACAGCAGATCCACCAGCAAATTGATGATGACGAAAGCGGTGGCCGAGATCAGCACTATCGCCTGCAGCACCGCCACGTCCTGGTTGACCACCGCTTGCTGGGTCAATTGCCCCAGGCCGCTGCGGCCAAACACGGTTTCGGTGATCAGCGCCCCGGCGATCAGTTCGCCGAACAGCATGCCGGCGATGGTCAGCGCCGGCAGCATGGCGTTGCGCGCCACATGCCGCCATAGCACCCCGCTGCGGCTGGCGCCCTTGGCCCGCGCTACCACGACGAACGGCTGGGTTTGCACCGCATCGATGCAGCGGATCAGAATTTGCGCCAACGGCGCAGAGATCGGCAGCGCCAGCGTCGCGATCGGCAAAATCAACCCCTGCCACTCGCCGGGGTTAATGATCGGGATCAGCTTCAGGCGGAACGAAAAGAGCTGAATCAGCACAATGCCCAGCCAAAAGGTGGGCACTGAAACGAACAGCGACGGCAGCATCTGCAGCGCCGAACGCAGCCAGCCGAAGCCGGTCAGGTTGGAAGCAAAAGCGATAATCAGCGCCAGCAGCAACGCCACCGCAAAGCCCAGTACCGCCAACTGCAGCGTGGCGGGCAGATTAGCCGCCAGCAGCGCGGTAACCGGCACCCCGGCCTGCATTGAGAAGCCCAAATCGCCATGCAGCACGCTGCCCAGGGTATGCAGATACTGCCGCCACAAGGGGACATCCGCGCCATAGGCCGCGCGCATGTCAGCGATCTGCGCCGGGCTCAGCCCCATGTCCGGGTTCTGGAATTTGATCAGGATCGCATCGCCCGGCAGCACCTGCAGCAGGAGGAACGACAGGGTAAAGGCCGCCCACAGCACCAATGCCGCCTGCCCGATGCGCCCCGCCAGATATCGCTTCATTGCGCCCCCTTAATGTTTCTCTAACCAGGCGCCGTAGAAGCTCGGGCGGCCGACCGCTTCGAAGCTCACCCCCTTCAAATAAGGCGCGCCGGCGAACACCTGCGGCTCCTCAAAGAACGGGATCACATAGGCCTGGTCAATCAGGTAGTTTTGCGCCTCGCCGGCTGTTTGCAGGCGCTTTTGCGCGTCAACCTCGGAGGCGATACCCAGCAGCAGGGCGTTCAGCTTGTCATCGCTAAAATTGCTGTTGCTGCTGGTACCGCCCTTCTGCAGCAGCCCATCGCGATTGGTTGGATAAAACTGACTTTTGATCACGTCCGGATCGGCGCGCCCCACCTCCACCACCGTCGCCGGGGTTTTCTGTGGGTCGAGATTATCCGCCACCCGGCTGCCGGCGTCGCCCGCCAGAATGTTCAGCCGCGCGCCGACCTTCCCCCACTGCTGAGAAACCAGCTGCAACACCGCCTTGTTCTGCGGCTGCGGCAACGATTCATACACCGTCAGCACCAGCTTCTTGCCGTCCTTTACCCGTAGCCCGTCGCCGCCCTTTTTCCAACCCGCTTCGTCCAACAGCCGGTTGGCCTGCTGCGGGTCAAATTTCAGCTTGTCGGACAGATCGACAAAGCCGGCGGCCGAGGAGGCGATCACCGATTTGGCCTGCGGGTAGTTGACGGAAAACAGCGTATCGACGATCTGTTTGCTGTCGGTGGCATGCAGCAGCGCCTGACGCACGCGCAGATCGGCCACCAGCGGGTTATCCGGCCGGAAAGCGATGCTGTCGTTGACGCCGCGCGTCGGTGCGGCATAAATGATAAAGCCCTGATCCTGCGTTTGCTTCTCGTCATAGGCCTGGATCTGGCGGATAAAATCTGCCTGCCCGGCCTGCAGCGCACCGATGCGCACGCTGTCCTCACCGGTGACGATCACCTTGATGCCGTCCAGATTAGCTCGCCCTTGTTGGGGCGATTTGGCCGGCCCCCAGTCATAATCCTTGCGGGCGCTGAGCTCGACCTCACGCCCCAGCGTTTCGCCGCTGACCACAAACGGACCGGAACCGATGATATGGCGCGCATCGCCCAGTTCGTCGTAGCTGCGGTTCAACGTGCCGAGCGATACCAGCCCGGAGCCAATAGTGGCGGTGCCCTGCAGGAAACCCGGCGACGACCGCGTGAAGTAGAATTTAACCGTCAGCGGATCCACCACTTCGCTGCGCTGGTAGTTATTGATTACCTCGGAAACCGGCAGGCGTTTCTCCTTGTTGCCCAGCCCGTAAGTGTCGAAGTTCTTCGCCACCGCGTTGGCGTCCAGTGGCGTGCCGTCGGAGAAAGTCACGCCGGGGCGCAGCTTGAAGGTATATTCGGTTTTGTCGGCGTTGCTGCTCCAGGACTCGGCGATCCAGGGTTCAATTTCCAGCGTCTTGGGGTTCTGGTAAGTCAGCTTATCGGTGATCTGATTGAGAATACCGCCGTTGGGGTAAAACCCACCGGAAGGCGGATAAAGATTGGTGTGCGCCTGCTGTTCGAGGTAGATCAGCGTGCCGCCCTGCACCGCCGCCAACGCCGGGCTCATCGCCGCCGCCCCTCCTAACGCCACCGCTATTCCACCGGTTAATACCTTGAAAGAAAACTTAAACATTCGCGCCGCACCCATATTATTTCTGAAAGTTATGGGTTAGATAACAAACCAAATCGGCGGGGAATTGAACGAACTAATTTCGCTAACCAATGGTGTAAATCGCACAAGACGCGTCGCTTGGCGACGAATGCATTTTGTTATAAAGTATCAAAATCTCAGCCAAAGGAAGACGACGATGAAAATCCAGCTGTCGCTGCTGTTTCTCAGCCTGTTGGCCGGCAAGGCCGCGGCGTTTCAGTCAAAAGTGCCCGAACCGCGCCCGGAACAGGCGCGCGCGGCGGAACAAAACATCGAAAATCTGTTTTACGGCTTTCACGCCATGGACGCCCAGCCGGTGAACATCGGCAGCTGCGCGGCAGTGCCGGTAGCGGGATGTCAATGCGCATTCTGCACCCAGCTGCGGCAGGCCGGGCGTTGAGCCGCTCTCCCTTATTCAACCCAGCTCATACTGCACATTCAACTGCCCTTTCTTCATCTTTATGCCGGTGATCGCGATCGCGCCCACCTCGCCCAGCGCGGCGACATGGGTGCCGCCACAGCCGTAGGCGGGCAGCTCGCCGAAACCGACCTGGCGCATACCGTCCACCGCCTGTTGGCGGCGCGGTAAATCGGCAGCAATCAAGCGCGCCAGCTCCGCCTGCAAAAAGTCCGCTTCTATCGTCTGTGCATCCGGTCCCGGCGCGAAAGTGATGCGCCCTTCCCCCGGCCAATGATGCGCCTTGACCGGCCGCCACCCCCGGGTTTCCCCCAGCCAGCCGATCAGATGCCCGCCGGAGTGCCAACGGGCGTGCAGCCGACGCTGCGCTTCATCGATTTGCATCGTGACCGGCCCGATCGGCAGCGGCGCGGCGGTAAAGTGCACCACGGAATCCCCCTGCTGTTGCACTCGCAGCACGGCGACGCCGTCTAACGCTCCCACATCGGACGGCTGGCCGCCGCCCTGCGGGTGGAACAGCGTGGCGTCCAGCTCCACGGCGTAAGCGCCCGCCTCGGCCGGCGCGCAGCTCAACACCTGTGCCTGGCCCTGTAAATCGTCGCTGTAGTAATAACGTCGTTCGGTCATCATTTTTCTCCTCGGTTCGAAGAGCCATTATATTCATGTCATAATCGGAGCATAATCCGCCGCCATCACAATGGACCTTTGCGTCATGAGCACAAATCTTTCTTACGCGCTGTTGCCCGAAATGGCCATTTTCGTTCAGGTGGTAGAGAGCGGCAGTTTTTCCGCCGCCGCCCGCAAGCTGGGCACTTCGCCTTCCGCCGTCAGCCGCAGCGTGGCGAAGCTCGAGCAGGCGCTGGCGCTGCAGCTGCTGCACCGCACCACCCGCAAACTGCGGCTGAGCGAAAGCGGCGAAGAGGCGTTTGCGCACTGCCGCACCCTGCTGGCGGCGGCCGACGCGGTCATGGCGATCGGCGGGCGCGGCGCCGTGGAGCCCGAAGGGCTGGTCAGCGTCAGCGTACCCAAAGCGGTGGGCCGCTTTGTGCTGCATCCGCACATGCCGGAGTTCCTGCGCCGCTACCCAAAGGTGGACGTGAGGCTGCGGCTGGAAGATCGCTATATGGATTTGATCGACGATCGGGTCGATCTGGCGCTGCGCATTACCGATCGCCCGTCGCCCGGGTTGATCGGCCGCCAGTTGATGAGAATAGACCATCTGCTGTGCGCCACGCCGCACTACCTGGCGCAGCACGGCACGCCGCAGCACCCGCACGATCTGGCGGCGCACAGCTGCATCTATCTGGGAGAGACGCCGAGCGATGCGCAATGGAAGTTCCGCCGCAGCGGCAAAACGGTGACGGTCAACGTGCGCGGTCGCTACGCCGCCAACCACACCGGCGTGCGGCTGGACGCGGTGAAACGGCATATCGGCATCGGCAGCCTGCCGTATTTTACCGCTCGCCAGGCGCTCGACGACGGCGAGATCGTGCAGGTGTTGCCGGAATGGGATTTCCTCAGCAGCTATCACGGCGGCCTGTGGTTGCTTTACGCGCCCAACCAGTATCTGCCGCCCAAACTGCGGGTGTTTATCGACTATCTCGTCGCCTGCCTGGCGCAGGAGCCGCCGTTAAAGCGCCTTGCGTAGCGTGATGTTGATGCGGTGCGGCCCCACCAGCGAGTGGTAGCCTTCCTTGACCGGCAGGATGCCGTGAAAACAGAGCCGCGATGGGCCGCCCCACACCACCACGTCGCCGTGCGCCAATGGGATGCGCCGCGCCCGGTCGCTGCGTTGCAGCCCGCCAAACTGAAATACCGCCGGCAGCCCGAGCGACACCGAGACGATCGGCGCACCGAAGTCGTGTTCGTCTTTATCCTGATGCAGCGACAGCTTGCTGCCCGGATCGTAACGGTTCATCAGGCAAGAGTCCGGCACGAAGGGGCCAAAGCCCGCCTGCCGCGCGGCTTCGTCCGCCAGCGCCATCAGGATGGGCGGAATGGCCGGCCAGCGTTTGCCGCTGCGCGCGTCGCGTTCCGAATAGCGGTAGCCGCGGCTGTCGCTGGTCCAGCCGTTGCCGCACCAGCTCATCGCCACCGACATCACGTGCCCGCCGGGCGTGGTCAAATGCCGCCACGGCACCTGGGCCACCACGCCCTGCACCGCCGCCAGCAGCTCCGGCCCGTGATCGCGCACAAAACCGTGCATCACCACCGCGCCGGGGGCGATCTCTTCGCGCCACGGCGGCGGCAGCGCGTCTTCAAAAAGATCGATTGTCATCGCCGCAACCTGTATGAATACACAGTGTTCATTGTAACCCGCCGCCGCCGATTGTCCAGCGCCCGGCAACGCCATTGTCGTTGGCGGCAAATTTCTCTACAGTAGCCGCCATAAAATCAATCACTCACCAGGAATGCGTGTGATTAAGGGCATCACTCTTTCGGTCGTCGCCTCCATCTTGTTCGGCGCGATGTATTACTTCACCTCTACCCTCACCCCGCTGAACGGCGAGCAGGTCTACGGCTGGCGTACGCTGCTGACGCTGCCGTTCCTGACGCTGTTCATGGCGCTGTCCGGCGATTGGCGCAAAGTGGGCGACACGCTGGTCGGGATCGGCCAACGGCCGCGGCGCCTGCTGGGCCTGTTGCTCACCTCGGCATTGCTGGGGGTGCAGCTGTGGCTGTTCCTGTGGGCGCCGCTGCACGGCAAGGCGCTCGACGTGTCGCTCGGCTATTTTCTGCTGCCGCTGACCATGGTGCTGGCGGGCCGTTTGATCTACCGCGATCGGCTGTCGCTGCTGCAAAAGCTGGCGGTGGCGTGCGCCATGGTGGGGGTGGGCAATGAGCTGTATCAGGCGGGCGGCGTATCATGGCCGACGCTGGTGGTGGCGCTGGGCTATCCGCTCTACTTTATTTTGCGGCGGCGTTTCGGCACCGATAATCTCGGCGGGCTGTGGTGCGAGCTGGCGCTGATGCTGCCGGCGGCGGCCTGGTTCGCCTTCGGCGACGGCGGCGCGGCGGCGTTGCCGATCAATGCCGAGCTGTATTGGCGCATTCCGCTACTCGGCGTCATCAGCGCCGTGGCATTGGTGTGTTATATCCTCGCCAGCCGCCTGCTGCCGTTCAGCCTGTTCGGCCTGCTGAGCTATGTGGAACCGGTGCTGCTGGTGATCGTCGCGCTGCTGCTCGGCGAGAGCATCAGCCAAAGCGAATGTCCAACCTATCTGGCGATCTGGCTGGCGGTGCTGCTGCTGGCGGCGGAAGGCGCGCAGCACCTGCTGCGCCGCCAGCGGGTCTGACTCAGGCGGCCAGCGTGGCGCCGCCGTCGATCACGATGTCCTGCATGGTGATGTGGCTGGCCAGGTCGGAGGCCAGGAACAACACCGCGTTGGCGATCTCGTCCGGGCGAGCGATTTTACCCAGCGGGATCCCCAGCTTGAACATCTCGGGGAAGCCGGCGATGGTGCGTTGCTGTGCATCGTCGGTTTGCCACATGCCGCGCTGCATCGGCGTGTCGGTCGAGCCCGGCGACACCAGATTGCACCGCACGCCGAACGGCGCCATTTCCAGCCCCACGCAGTGGTTCAGGCTGGTCAGCGCCGCCTTGGAAGCGCAGTAGGCCGCCATCTGCGCGCGCGGTACGTGCGCGGCGTTGGAGCCGATGCTGACGATCGCCCCGCTGCGCTGCGCCTTGAAGTGCGGCAGCACGGCACGGAACAGGTAAAACGCCCCCGAGGCATTGACGTTGATGCACTGATGCCAGTCATCCACGCTCAGATCTTCGGTATTGCCCATGCGCAGAATGCCGGCGGCGTTGACCAACACGTCCAGTTGCGGGTTCTCCGCCAGCTGTTGGCGGCACACCGCCTCCACCTGCTCCGGCCGGCTGATGTCCAGCGTCACGCAAGGGTAAGGCAAATCCGGGTTGGCGAACTCGCGGTCAAACCCCACCACCTCGGCGCCCTGCGTCAAAAAATGCCGGGCGATCTGCTCGCCGATGCCGCGCGCCGCGCCGGTCACCCACACGCGTTTGCCGGTGAAATCCATCTGAATGCTCATGCGCGCACCGCCATCCGGGCGCACAGCCGGGTCATATTGTTGTTCATCGTTGTCTCCTGCGAAAAGGATAGGATGCGGCGCGCGCTGCGCCGCAAAGTGGCCCTACAGCGCGCCGCTGTTCAGGCCGAAAGCGTTGAGCATGGTGCCCAGTTTGGCGGCGGTTTCCAGCCACTCGGACTGCGGCGTCGAGGCGGCGACGATACCCGCGCCGGCGAACAGCCGCACCCGGTTGCCGCGCAGCAGGCCGCTGCGGATGACGATCGCCCACTCGCCGTCGCCGTTGGCGTCGCACCAGCCGACGATGCCGCTGAACAGGCCGCGATCGTGCGGTTCCAGATCGGCGATCAGTTGGCGGGCGCTCTCGGTCGGGAAGCCGCACAGCGCCGGCGTCGGATGCAGCAGACAGGCCAGCTGCATCACGTTGAGATTCGGGTTCAGCAGCTCGCCGCGAATGCGGGTGGACAAATGCCACATGGTGCCGGTACTGAGCAGCGACGGGCCGCTGGGCACGCTCAGGCTGGCGCACAGCGGTGCCAGGTGCCGACGGATGTCGTCGATCACCAGCTTGTGTTCGTATTTGTCTTTGGTCGAGCGCATCAGGCGCTCGCTGCCGAGGCGATCCTGTTGCGGATCGTCCTGACGGCGCGCCGAGCCCGCCAGCGGGTTGGTGTGGATCTCGCCGCCCTGCTTGCGGATCAGCAGCTCCGGGCTGGCGCCGATCAGCACGCCGCCATCGGCCAGCGGCAGGGAAAAGTGATAACCGGTCGGGTTCTGCACCATCAGGTTATTGAGGATCTGGTGGCCCGCCACCGGCTGCTCCAGCTCGATGTCGAGGATGCGCGACAGCACCGCCTTGTCCAGCTTGCCCTGTTTAAAGCGGCTGACCGCTTCCGCCACCGCATGCTTGAAGCGCGGCTCGTCCGGAATGCTGGTGCAGGCGGCCAGGCGATGCGGCTGTTGCAGCATCGGGCGCGCGGCGCGGGTAAAGCTGTCGTTGGCGACAAACTGGCAGTTTTCAGGCACGTACAGGCAGGAAGGCCGGCGCGTATCGAACGGAATGGCGCCCACCACCACCGGCGTCTCTTGGCCGGCGGCTTTAGCGCGCGCCAGCGCCTGGCGAATATGCTGCGTCAGCGCGCTGCCTTCCTGCTCGCCGCCGAACGCCGGCGTTTCGATACGCTCAAACACACCGTCGGCGGAGAGGGACCGGAATTCGGACCGGTACAAAAAGGTCGATTGTTCGGCGTACACAAACCCGGGGAAGGTTTGGTTTTCTGTCGTCAGTGTCGCCACAAGACCACTCCTTTGTTGCGCCTTACCAATGATAATGTTTATGCGAATAATTATCATTAGCTATAAAAAGGAGAATAAACTACACCGGAACCCCACCGTGGGTCAATCTCCGATGAATGAATCTTTCCGCCCGCCGCGGCACATCCGCGTTACGGTGCCGCAAGAAATAACACACTGTTATTATTATGTTTTAGCAAAAAATAAAAGTCGTGACATCGTCACCTTCACGCCAAAAACGCCCGTTAAACCGGCGGCCGGCGGGGCAATTTGGCGTCAAGGTCTTAAGCAACGCTAATACAAACGTCTGCCGCTGCGTATCCACGGCGACCATGCGCGCATCGAGAAAATCGAAGTAACAGCGCACCTGCGGATAAAGCGCCTTGAACAGGCTCTCTTTGGCGGAAAACGTCAGCGTCAGCAGTTCGTTGAACGCCAGCGCCTCGCGCAGTAACGCCTCGCGCTCCCCCGCCGAAACGATCGCCCCCCACAGCTCCTCCGCCCGCACGTCGGAGAGCAGCGTCTCCACATCCAACCCAACGCCACCCAGCCCGCTCTCGCGGTGTACGGCGCACAACGCGGTATCCGAATTATGGCTCAGCGCCCCGGCGATACCCGGCGGCCACTGCGGCGCGCGATCTTCGCCGCGCGCCAGGGTGAAATCGGCAAAACCGAGCGGCGCCAACAGTTGCCGCGCCAGAACACGCCCGGCCAGATACTCCGCACGGCGCTTCGGCACCGCACGCGTCAGATGATCCGGCAGCGCAAAGCCCGCCTCGGAAAAACGCTCGTCGCGATACTCCGCCAGCGCAAAATGGCAGCGCGCCACCTGGCCCGGATAGCCGTCCGGCGTGAAAAATTCGATATTGCGGATAAAAGTGGGGCTCCGGCAGGAACCAGAGTCACTGTCCAAAGAAAGCTTAATCACCGTCGTTTAACTTCTCAGCATCCTGGCGTACCGCCAACAGCTGTGTAAGCAGTTCCGGCAACGCCGTTTGCACCGTCGCCCAGACCACTTCAAGGTTGATATCAAAATAACCGTGCGCAATGCGATTACGCATGCCGCGCATGTTTCGCCAGGGGATTTCAGGATGGCGTTGCGTAAACGCGGGGCTGCCATCCATGATTTTCGTCACGGCTTCACCGATAATAATCAGGCTCATAATGACCGCCTGCTGAGTGCGTTTATCTTCGATAAAATCTGCCGCCGCCAAGCCATCAACGAAATCACAGGCATCCTGCGCCGCCTGTTGCATGTGGCTCAGATAATCGACCAACCGCGCATCTTTCATACCGGTTGGGCCTCCGCCAAAACCTGCTGACGAAAGGTCGGCGGCAAATCGAGCGGCGTCAGCAGATCCACCTGAATGCCCAGCAGCGCTTCCAGTTCCGACTGCAGCCCTCCCAGATCAAACAACGTGGCACCCGGCAATGCATCGACCAACAGATCCAAATCACTGCCCTCCCGATCGGTGCCATGCAGCACCGAGCCGAAAATCCGCGGATTGGCCGCAGGGAACAGCCCAACCGTTTTTCGGATCGCCTGGCGATGTTCTGCAAGAACAATGGATGGTCGCATGGTTTTCTCTCCCCGTTACACCTAACGAAATGCTAGGTGATCGGTTGAGGGGATTCAAGCACAATCCCCCGGCAGCCGCGCCTATGCCTCTCCCCCGCGATCGGAAGAGAGGCCGGGCATTACAAGATGCCTTTCATGGTCTTTTCGAAATCGCTCCAGGCACAGAAGCCGTCTTTGTCGATCGGGCAGCCTTTCAGCGCCAGCGTCACGCGCTGCGGCGGGGTTTGCAGCGTCAGCGGCGTCGCCTTGCGTAGCTGTTCGGTGGACTGATAGACGTACTCAATCTTCAGCAATTCACGGTCGTTCTGCGCGTCGCGCCAGCGCTGGAACACCAGTTTGCCGCCGATCGGCGTTTTCTCGTACTGCTGCGGCAGCTGATACGGCTGGAACTGCATGGCCGACAGCAGCGAGGCGATATTGGAGTCGTGGCCGACCAGCACCGTCAACTTCGGCGCGTCCGGTTTGCGCTCGCCCAGCAGCGCGTTGTTGATGTAGGTCAGCAGCGGTTTGGCGACGTTTTGCGCCACCACCGGCGAGGTGAACAGCGAATCCTGATAGCCGTCTTTCAACTGCGCCAGCTGCTTCCACTGATGCGGGGTGGCGATTTTGCCCCAGGCCACCTCTTTCATCGGGAAACCTTCGTAATACTGCAGCATAAAGGCGTCCACCAGCGAGTTGCCCACCCGCAGCGGGCCGGAGACGCCCGGCTCTTTGCCCGGCACCGCGCTCATCACGCTGGCTTCTTTGGTCAGGTCACAGTGTTTGTCGGTCTTGCAGGCGGCGGAATCCTTGTAGTCGATGATCTTCGCCAGCTGTTGGTAAGAGGCGTCCAGCTTCAGCGATCCCAGCGCGGCGTTCATCGCCGCCAGCGCCTGCTGGTTGAAGGCTTCGCTGGTGTCAGTGATGATCGGGTTGAAGGTCGGATCCATCTCGCCCATCTTGTCCTGATGGTGCACGCTGACGTCGCAGCCAGGGAACGCACCGTTGCTGAAGAACTGCGCGGTGGCCACCGTGCGCTGCAGGCTGTTGGCGTAGACGTACACGCTGCCGGCGGTCGGGCAGCCCTCTTGCGGCAACAGGCCGGTCTGCTTCAGCCAGGCGTTGAAGTAGTGCCCCATATACACTTCCAGCACCCCGCCCTTGGTGGTCAGCTGGCCGCCCGGCGTTTCCCAGGCCGGCCAAGCCTTCGGCGTGGACTGCGCCAACACGCTGCCGTTGTTGGCCAGCGGCGCGCGCAGGTTATGGCGGCTCATCACCAGCACCTGCTCCAGTTGATAACCGCCGGCGTCCGCCAGCGCGTTCCCGGTGAATAACAAAGGCAGGCACAGCAATAACGTTTTTTTTCTCATCCGCAGAGGCTCCCGGAAAATGATTATTTTTAAGGTGTTAGCGTTTGCCTGCGTATGATGGCGGGGTTAGTGTGACAAGTGTGTGACAGGGTTCACGGGAAAGGATCGTAACCGCGGCCACCGGGCGGTGGCCGCGTGGCTTCAACTCAGTACCACAGGCTCATGATCGGCCAGCCGATCAGCAGCAGCGCGGCGATGTACACCACGCCGAGAATGCCGCCCAGGCGCCAGTAGTCTTTCGATTTCACGTAACCACAGCCGTAGATGATCACCCCCGGCCCGGTGGCGTACGGCGTCAGCACGCCCATGATACCGATCGACAGCACCAGCAGCATCGACAGCTGTTCCATCGGCACGCCCGGCAGCCCTTTGCCGACCGCCAGGATCACCGGCAGCATGGTGGCGGTATGCGCCGACAGGCTGGCGAACAGATAGTGGGCGAAGTAGAACACCAGCACCAGCGCCACCACCGTCATGTTCGGCGAGAAGCCGTCCAGGTGGGTGCTCATGGTCTGGGCGAACCAGTCGATAAAGCCGGAGCGCGTTAGGCCGTTGGCCATCACCACCAGCGTCGCCAGGTTAACCAGCGTGTTCCAGGCGCTGGAGTATTTGGTGATCTCTTTCCACGACACCACGTGCAGCGCCAGCATCAGCGACACCGCCAGCAGGCATACCGCGGTGGCGTCCAGTATTTTGCCGCCGAACACCCACAGACACAGGCTGAGCAGCACCAGGCCGATCAGGGTGTACTCCTTGCGCGTCAGCTTGCCCATTTCCCCCAGCGCGGTATCCGCCCAGGCGGCCACTTCGCTGCTGTGGGTCACGCCCGGTTTGTACAGGTAGTAGGAGATCAGCGGCGCGATGATCAGCAGCAGCAGGCCGACCGGCAGGAACGCCAGGAACCATTGCATCCAGCTGATGTGCACCCCGGCAATCTTGCCGACGAACTCGATGCCCAAAACGTTCGGCGCGGCGCCGGTGACGAACATCGAGGAGCTGATGCTGGTGCCGACCACCATCATCCACATCAGGTAACCGCCGATGCGGCGCGAGGAGGGATCGTTAGGGAAAGAATCGAACAGCGGCGGCAGGTTTTTCACCACCGGGAACACCGTGCCGCCGGTGCGCGCGGTGTTGGACGGCGTGAACGGCGCCAGCAGGATATCGATGATCACCACCGCATAGCCCAGCGTCAGCGTGCGCTTGCCCATGAACTTCACCAGGAACAGCGCGATGCGCCGCCCCAGCCCGGTGGCCTCGTAGCCCAGCGCGAAGATAAAGGCGCCGAACACCAGCCAGACGGTGGTGCTGGAGAAGCCCGCCAGCCCCCATTTCAGCGCCTCTTTACCGGCCTTGAAGCCCGGCTCCGCCAGCTCCTGCGCGCCGAACAGCACCCAGTTGGCGCTGAGCACGCTGACGGTTACCGCGATAAAGCTGATGGCGGTGGCCGGGATCGGCTCCAGAATCATGCCGACGATCATCGCCACAAAGATGGCGAAGTAGTGCCACGCCTGCGGCGGCATGCCGTCGGGCACCGGTATCAATAACAGGATCGCGAGCACCGCCAGCGGCGCTATCGCTTTCCAGATCTTTTCCTGGGTTTGGGACATAGGGACTCTCCTGAAGGCTTGGTTATTATTCTTGGGCACCCAGCTGCGCCAGCAGCCAGGTCACTATCAACAGGTCGGCGCTGCCGCCGGGGCTGAGGTTGCGGGCAATGCAGTCAGCATCGAAGCGCCGCAGGCGCGCCAGGCCCGCTTCCCCCGCCGAGCCGCCCTGCGCCAGCAGCAAGGCCGCCCGGCGCCGCAGCCAGCGCAGCCCGTGCAGGCCGCCGCGCGAGGCGACGTTGGTGTCGTCGTTGTGGGCCATCAGCCACAGCAGGCTGTCCAGCAGCGCCCGCTGTTCGTCGCCACCGGCGGCCAGCCGTTGCCGATACAGCGGCAGCGCGCCGTCAAGCACCAACCGAAAACCGGACTCCGCCTCGCCGCGTGCGCCGCTCAGCCCGTGCGCGGCGAACAGCCGCTGGCCGGCGGTCTGCCCGGCGTTGTTGCGCCGCAGCTCACGCTCCACCAGCCCCCGACACATCGCCGCCACCTCGGCGCACAGCGCTTCTGCGCCGATGGCGCGGCCCTGCTGCTGCAGGCGGCCGAAGGCGGTGCACAGCAACCCGAGTGAGAACACGCTGCCCTTGTGGGTGTTAATGCCGCCGGTGGCGCGAAACATCTGGTTTTCGCAGGCCAGGCCAAGCGGCCGCAGCCGCGCCAGCTGCTGCTCTGCCGGCAAAGCCGCGTCTTCCCGTCCGCGTTGGATAAAGCGCGGCAGCCACACGCCGATGGCGCGGGCGCTGCGGTAGAAGTGCCCGAGATCCATGTCGCGGTGGGCGCCGGTATTATGGCGATCCACCAGCCCCGGTTTGGGCGTGAGGTTGACCTCCACCAGCAGCGCGCGGAAAGCGGCGCGGGCGAAGCCGCAGGCCGGCTCGATGCGGCGGGCAGGCAGATTAATCGGCAGAGATCGCATCGTTGAACATCCTTTCCATTTCATGCAGCAGCTGCTCGCTGCTATGCCTCCGTTGGCGGGCGCAGATCTTGGCCGGTTGGCCGCACAACAGGCAGCGCCGTTCCGGCAGGCCGATGTCGCGGCGCGACAAAATGCGCCCCTGCGTATCCAGCACGTCGATATCCCACAGTCGGCCGATCGGGCGGCTCACCTCCAGCTGCATGGCGCAGTCTTTCACCCGCTGGGCATCGGCGCGCAGCGCCACAAACCCTTCGCAACCGGTGGCGAGCGCCAGCGCCTCGGCCTGCGGGCTGGGCCAACCCTGTTCGGCGCACAGCCGCAGCAGCGCCGCCCACCCCAGGTTGAAGATGCCGCGCGTCAACGCGCTGTCCTTCACCGGGCCGGGCACCACCAGCGTCAGCACCAGCAGCGTGCACTCGTGCTGCGCCAGCCACGCCTGCTGGCGCGCTTGGCGGCATTCGCGGCTGGTGAGCAGCGCCGGCAGGCTGACCGCGCGTTCGGCGGCCAGTTGGGGATCGACGGCGGCCATCGCTTACTCCGCCACCTGATGCACCACGTCGATCACCGAACCGTCGCGGTAGCGCACCACCGCCACCACCTTGTCGGTAAAGGCGATCGGCTGCGGTTCGCCGGTCAGCTGCAGCGCGCGGGCGCGCAGCCAGTCGATGCTCACCACCTCGAGCCCGGCCTCCCGCAGGCGCTGCGCCAGCTCCGGCCGCGCCGGGTTGACGGCGATGCCATGGTCGGTCACCAGAATGTCGATGCTGGAACCCGGCGTGACGCAGGTGGTCACCTGCTCCACCAGCGTAGGGATGCGCCCGCGCACCAGCGGCGCGACGATGATCGCCAGCCGCGCGGCGGCGGCGGTGTCGCAGTGGCCGCCGGACGCACCGCGCAGCACGCCGTCGGAGCCGGTCAGCACGTTAACGTTGAAGCCGGTGTCGATTTCCAGCGCGCTCAGCACCACCACGTCGAGCCGATCGACCGACGCGCCCTTGGAGCTGAAGTTGGCGTACTGGTTGGCGCTGATTTCGATATGGCGCGGGTTGCGCGCCAGCGAGGTCGCCGCCGCCCGATCGAAGCTCTGCACGTCCAGCAGCTTGCCGATCAACCCTTTCTCGTGCAGATCCACCATGGTCGAGGTGATGCCGCCGAGGGCGAACGCGGCGCGAATGCCGCGGGCGCGCATCTTATCCTCCAGGAACCGGGTCACCGCCAGCGAGGCGCCGCCGGTGCCGGTTTGCAGCGAGAACCCTTCGGTGAAGTAGCCGGAACCGGCGATCACCTCGGCGGCGCGGCGGGCGATCAGCAGCTCGCGCGGGTTCGAAGTCATGCGCGTGGCGTCGGCGCCGATTTTGTCGGCATCGCCCACCCGCTCCAGCTGCACGATCAGATCCACCCGATCCTGCGCCAGGCTGGCGGGATGATGCGGATACGGCACCAGCTGCTCGGTCAGCAGCACCACGGTGCCCGCCGCCTCGGCGTCCACCCGCGCATAGCCGAGCGAGCCGCAGCAGGCTTCACCGCTGTAGCCGTTGGCGTTGCCGAACTCATCGCAGGCCGGCACGCCGAGGAAGGCCACGTCTATCTTCAGCTCGCCGGATTCGATCAGGTTGACCCGGCCGCCGTGCGAGTGAATTTGCACCGGCTCCGCCAGCAGCCCGCGCGATACGGCGTCCGCCAGCGGGCCGCGCAGCCCGGAGGTGTAAATGCGGCTCACCACGCCGTGGCGGATATGCTCAACCAGCGGCGCATGGCAGTCGGTCAGCGAGCTGGAGGCCAGCGTCAGGTTGCGGAACCCCATCGCCGCCAGCGTCTCCATCACCTGATTGAGCGCCAGATCGCCGCCGCGAAACGCATGGTGGAAGGAGATGGTCATGCCGTCTTGCAGCCCGCTGCGGCGCACCGCTTCCTGCAAGGAATCGCACAGCTTGAGATCGCGCGGTTTGCGCGCCTGCAGGTTGGCTTTGGACACGTCCTGATAGCCCGGCAGATCCGCCGGGTTGGCGAAGGTCATCAATCGTTGTTGGCGGTTCATCATGCTTCCTCCCCGTGCTGCGCCGGTTCTTCCCGCAAGCCGGACAGCGCGGCGCGCTCCAGCACCAGCCGGGCGCGTTCAATCACCGGGCTGTCGACCATTTTTCCGTTGAGCGACACCACGCCGCGCCCTTCCCGCTCCGCCGCTTCGGCGGCGTCCACCACCCGCTGCGCGTGCGCCACCTCTTTGGCGGTCGGCGCGTATAGGTTGTGCAGCAGCTCAATCTGGCGCGGGTTGATCAGCGATTTGCCGTCGAAGCCGAGCTGTTTGATCAGCGCCGCTTCCTGCAGGAAGCCGGCCTCGTTGTTGGCGTCGGAATACACGGTGTCGAACGCCTGAATGCCGGCGGCGCGCGCCGCCTGCAGCAGCGAGCAGCGGGCGAACAGCAGCTCGATGCCCTCCGGCGAGCGTTCGGTGCGCAGGTTGCGCACATAGTCTTCCGCCCCCAGCGCGATGCCGATAAGGCGCGGCGAAGCGTGCGCGATCGCCACCGCGTGGGTGATGCCCTGCGCCGATTCGATCGCCGCCAGCAGCCCGGTGCTGCCGACCGGCCGGCCGCAGGCCGCTTCGATGGCGGCAATCTCGCGCTCCATGTCGACCACGTCCTGCGCGCTGTCGGTCTTCGGCAGGCGCACGATGTCCGCGCCGCCGCGTACCACGGCCTGCAGGTCCGCCAGGCCGTAGGCGGAGTCGAGCGCATTGACGCGCACGATGGTTTCCACCTCCTGATACAGCGGATGCTGCAGCGCGTGGTACACCAGCCGGCGCGCCGCGTCTTTTTCACGCAGGATCACCGAGTCTTCCAGATCGAACATCAGGGCGTCGGCCTGGTAGATAAAGGCGTTGCTGACCATCGCCGCGTTGGCGCCGGGAACGAACAGCATGCTGCGGCGCAGCCGGGTTTTATTCAGCGTTTTCATCTTTCGCCTCCCACGGCAGTTGGCCGCCCTCGCAGGCGCGCATCAGCGCGGTTTCCAGCCGGGCGCGCAGCACGCAGTCCAGCGCCCCCTTGTCGTCGACGATCACCTGCACCGGCTCCACCTCATAGCGCTGCAGCACCTCCAGCAGGGTGCGGCGGATCGCCGTGCCGAACTGTTTTTCCACGCTGCTGGCGATCAACAGATCGTGCTGCGGCCCCTCGGCGGGCGCGATGCGCACCATGACATCGCTGGATTCCAGCGTGCCGGCCATTGCTTCTCGGATAATTTTCATCATTCACCTGATTGTGCGGACTCAAAAGGATGCGGGGCCGCCTTGGCCCGGCGCTGCGTTTGCAGATCCTGCAGGTAGTACAGGGTGTCCGGCGGCACCAGCGGCGCGGCGGCGTGGAAGTCCCCCGCCGCCAGCAGCTTGCGCACCCAGGAGGCGGAGATCGCCGTGCCCTGATATTGCAAACGCTCGATTTCCACCAGCGCGATCGGCGGGCTGGGCAGCGCCGGCGTTTCCAGCCAGTAGCGCATGTCGCGGTTGTATTTCGCGGTCACCGCGCAGAACGGCTCGTTGCCGACAAAGCGGTGGGTAATGCCCAGCGCGGGCGCCAGATACTGGCGGAAGATCTTCAGATCGATTTCGGTGTAACAGTCGTCGGCCACGCCCTGATCCTTGATGAAGTAACAGGGGAAGGTGGCGCGCGAGATCACGTACTGCGAGCCTTCGTGTACCGTGAGGTTGGGAATATCGGCGGTGCCGGCCAGCACCAGCCGGCGCCGGTCTTCATAGCTGAAGCGCGAGGTGTTTTCCTTTACCAGAAACAGGTGCAGCCAGTCGCAGCGTTTGGCCGCCTGACGCACCAGATACTGATGCCCGCGGGTGAAGGGGTTGGCGTTCATCACGATGCTGCCGATGGTATCGCCCGGCCGACGTTGGCTCGCCAGTTGGGCGGCGTAGCGCTTCAGGCGGCACGGGCTGTTTTCCATCAGCACCACGATGCCCGGCACGGTGGCGATCGGGTAGAAACCGCACTGGCGGAACAGCGGCTCGTTCTGCACCTTGGTGTAGATAAACAGCTGAGTGTGATGGCGCTCGTAGGCCAGGTTCACCAGCTCGGTCGCCAGCGCCAGCGCCAACCCTTCGCCGCGCATCAGCGGGCTGATGGCGACGCATTTGATAATATTGTCGGCGATGCCGCCGCAGGCGACCAATTTGTCGTGCTGGGTAACGGTAATAAATATTTCAACCGTGGTGTCGATATTCAGATCGTTACTGCGCAAGAATGCGCTTATTTCCGAAATCGCTTTATGATCCGATCGCTTTACCCGATTAAATACGGCATCGCCTAACATAACACGCTCTCTGGGTTAACTAGCAAACAACAAGTTAAATACAAAAAGGCATTTTAATTAACATCAACAAGGATAATTAAAACCTTAAAAACCATGGAGATAAACGCCGCTTCGCGTTCGATAAAGCAATGGTAAACAGAAAAAAAACGCCGATTATTGACCTATTTCACAAACCGTTCCCGGTTAATAAGTTATTTAATGTTCTTTATTTGCTTAATTAATCTTATGGTGTTTATTATTGAGATAATCTTTATTTGGCGCCGCAGTTTACTTACATTCATTTAGCATCTTGATTGCAATAGTAGGTTTCATTATGGAATGGCTGAACATCCTGATCGTTGAAGACGAAACGCCGCTGGCGGAAATGCACGCGGAGTTTATCCGCCAGAACGGCGGCTGCCGCCAGATTTGGCTGGCCGGCACCCTGGCGCAGGCGCGCGCCATGACCGAGCGCTTCAAGCCGGACCTGATTCTGCTGGACAACTTTCTGCCGGACGGCCAGGGCATCACCCTGCTGCGCGAACTGACGCTGAGCGGGTATCGCGGCGGCATCGTGTTCATCACCGCCGCCAGCGACATGGCCACCGTGGCCGAGGCGTTGCGTTACGGCGTGTTCGACTACCTGATCAAACCGCTGGCCTATGACCGGCTGAGCCAGACCCTGCAGCGCTTCAGCCAACGCCGCGAAGCGCTGAAGGACAAAGCGCGCCTCAACCAGCGCCGCATCGACGAGATGTTCAACACCTATGCCCGCGGCGAGCAGCAGGCGGCGCTGCCCGCCGGCATCGACGAGCTGACGCTGGGCAAGGTCCGCGCGCTGTTTGCCGAACCCGCCGCGCGCCACACCGCTGAAAGCGTTGCGCAAAAAATGGGGCTCAGCCGCACCACCGCGCGCCGTTATCTGGAGTTTTGCACCGCCGCGCAGCAGCTGCGCGCCGAGATCATTTACGGCAAGGTCGGCCGTCCGCAGCGGATCTACCGCGCCGGCGAACCGCATTAACGGTTATTTGATCGCCCTTGCAAGGTTGCGTGTAACCGCTTTACTTTTTATGCGCCGGTCAGCATCTTGGTGAGCATCACCTAGCCGACAGGACGATCGCCGATGCCCGCTGCGCCCCTTGCTTCCCTGACCGAGATCCTCGCCCGCCGTGACTGGCAAAACCCGGCCTGCACCCACTACCGCCGGCTGGACGCTCACCCGCCGTTCGCCAGCTGGCGCACGGTGGAAGACGCGCGCGACGATGCCCCCAGCGCCAGCCGCCGGTCGCTGAACGGCGAGTGGCGCTTCAGCTATTTCCCGCGCCCAGAGGCGGCACTGGAAGGCTGGCTGCAGCAGGATCTGCCGGACGCCGCCCCGCTGACGGTGCCAGGCAACTGGCAGCTCGCCGGCTACGATGCGCCGATCTACACCAACGTGCGCTACCCGTTCCCGGTCGATCCGCCGCGCGTGCCGGAAGACAACCCGACCGGCTGCTACTCGCGCACCTTCAGCGTCGATCCGGCCTGGCTGGCCGCCGGCCAGACGCGCGTTATCTTCGACGGCGTCAACTCGGCGTTCTATTTATGGTGCAACGGCCACTGGGTCGGCTATTCGCAGGACAGCCGCCTGCCGGCGGAGTTCGATCTCAGCCCGTGGCTGCGGCCGGGTGAAAACCGGCTGGCGGTGATGGTGCTGCGCTGGTGCGACGGCAGCTATCTGGAAGATCAGGACATGTGGCGCATGAGCGGCATCTTCCGCGACGTCAGCCTGCTGCACAAACCCGCCGCGCACCTGAGCGATGTGCGCATCACCACGCCGCTGCATGACAGCTTTACCCGCGGCGAACTGGTGGTGACGGCGCGCGCCAACCGGCCCGGCCCGCTGCAGGTGCAGGTTCAGCTGTGGCGCGATGGCGCGCGGGTGGCCGAACGCACCCAGCCGCTCGGCAGCGAGATCGTGGACGAGCGCGGCGCCTATGACGATCGCGCCACGCTGCGCCTGCCGGTGGAACGCCCGGCGCTGTGGAGCGCCGAAACGCCCGCGCTGTATCGCGCCACCGTCGCCCTGCTCTCGCCCGAGGGGGAGATTATCGAGGTGGAGGCCTATGACGTCGGCTTCCGTCAGGTAGAAATCAGCGGCGGGTTGCTGAAGCTCAACGGACAGCCGCTGCTGATCCGCGGCGTTAACCGCCACGAGCATCATCCGCGCCACGGCCAGGTGATGGACGAGGCGACGATGCGCCACGACATCCTGCTGATGAAGCAGCACAACTTCAACGCGGTGCGCTGCTCGCATTACCCCAATCACCCGCTGTGGTACCGGCTGTGCGACCGTTACGGGCTGTACGTGGTGGACGAAGCCAATATCGAGACCCACGGCATGCAGCCGATGAACCGGTTGGCTGACGATCCGCTGTGGCTGCCGGCGATGAGCGAGCGCGTCACCCGCATGGTGCAACGCGATCGCAACCACCCTTGCATCATTATCTGGTCGCTGGGCAACGAGTCCGGCCACGGCGTAAACCACGACGCGCTGTACCGCTGGGTGAAAAGCCAGGATCCGACCCGCCCGGTGCAATATGAAGGCGGCGGCGCCGACACCGCCGCTACCGACATCATCTGCCCGATGTATGCGCGAGTGGATCAGGATCAGCCGTTCCCGGCGGTGCCCAAATGGGCGATCGGCAAGTGGATCGGCCTGCCGGAGGAACAGCGCCCGCTGATCCTGTGTGAATACGCCCATGCAATGGGCAACAGCTTCGGCGGTTTCGAGCGCTACTGGCGCGCATTCCACCACTATCCGCGCCTGCAGGGCGGCTTTGTCTGGGACTGGGTCGATCAGGCGTTGATCAAACGCGACGAGCGCGGCGAAGAGTTCTGGGCCTACGGCGGCGACTTCGGCGACACCCCCAACGATCGCCAATTCTGCCTGAACGGGCTGGTGTTCGCGGATCGCACCCCTCACCCGGCGCTGTTCGAAGCGCAGCGGGCGCAGCAGCTGTTCCGCTTCGCCTTCGACGCCGCCTCGCTGACGCTGACCGTCACCAGCGATTACCTGTTCCGCCACACCGACAACGAACAGCTCAACTGGCGGCTGGAGCTGGACGGCGTGGAGCGCGCCAGCGGCAGCTTCGATCTGGCGCTGCCGCCGCAGGGCAGCACTCGCTTCACCCTGCTCGATCGCCTGCCGATGCTGCATCAGCCCGGCGAGCTGTGGCTGAACGTGGAGGTGGTGCAGCCGCAGGCCACCGACTGGTCCGAAGCGCATCACCGCAGCGCCTGGGATCAGTGGCGGGTGCCGCGCGCGCTGCATCCCGCGCCGCCGCCGGCGCAGGGCGTGCCACCCACGCTGACTGAAGACGATCAGGGGCTGACCCTCACCCACGGCGACCAGCGCTGGCGCTTCGAGCGCAGCAGCGGCCACCTGACGCAGTGGTGGCAGAATGAGCAGCCGCAGCTGCTGACGCCGCTGCGCGACGGCTTTGCGCGCGCGCCGATCGATAACGACATCGGCGTCAGCGAAGCGGACCATATCGATCCCAACGCCTGGGTCGAACGCTGGAAGCTGGCGGGCCTGTACCGGCTGGAGGAGCGCTGCACGCGGCTGCAGGCAGATGCGATGCAAAACGGCGTGCAGGTGGTGAGCGAACACCAGTTCGGCGTGGACGAGGAGATTTTGCTGATCAGCCGCAAACAGTGGCTGTTCGACGCGTTGGGCGCGGTGAGCGTGAACGTGGAGGTCGAGGTGGCCGACGCCCTGCCGCCGCCGGCGCGCATCGGCCTGCACTGCCAACTGGCAACGGTGCAGCCGCAGGCGGAATGGCTGGGCCTGGGCCCGCACGAGAACTACCCGGATCGATGCCTGGCCGCGCAGCACGGGCGCTGGCGCCTGCCGCTGGCGGATCTGCACACGCCGTATATTTTCCCCGGCGAGAACGGCCTGCGCTGCGACACCCGCAGCCTGCGCTACGGCGGCTGGCGCATCGACGGCCGCTTCCACTTCTCGCTCAGCCGCTACGGCCTGCAACAGCTGATGGCCTGCAGCCACCAGCATCTGCTGCAGCCGGAAGCAGGCACCTGGCTGCATCTGGACGGCTTCCATATGGGGGTGGGCGGCGACGATTCCTGGAGCCCGAGCGTGCACCGGGATTACCTGCTCACCGCCGGCGTTTACCGCTATCAGCTGCGCCTGCAGCGGGCGCCCGAGGGCTAAATCTGCCAAAAAACTCAACGGGTTGCGCATTCTGTAAGCAAACAGTCACAGAATGTGTAATCCGCCTTTGACATGCCGACGGCGCCTCGCTATTATTCGCCCCGTTCACACGATTCCTCTGTAGTTCAGTCGGTAGAACGGCGGACTGTTAATCCGTATGTCACTGGTTCGAGTCCAGTCAGAGGAGCCATATTTAGAGAAGCCCGCTCAGGGAAACCTGAGCGGGCTTTTTGCTGTTGGGCGGATCATAATCGGCGATCCCCTACACTCTCTCTACCCGACACCGTTCAGCCATCCGTTGAACGGGTGAGTTTCTCCCATTGTTCAATTTCCTTACCTAGCGCCTCGAGCTTTTGCCGCACCAAACTTAATGCGTCACTGCCTAACAACAGATGCGTGGGCGGGTTCCCGCTCTCGATCAATGCCAGCATGGCGTGAGCCGCCTTAATCGGATCGCCGAGTTGCTTACCGCTTTTTTCCTGGCGCGCCTGACGAACAGGTTCAAATAGCGCGTCATAGTCAGGGACACGGCGAGGGCTGCGTACCATTGAACGCCCGGCCCAGTCCGTTCGAAACGAGCCGGGCGCCACGGCGGTCACGTGTAGGTTGAACGGGGCAAGCTCTTTACTTAACGTTTCTGATATCCCTTCCAGTGCAAATTTGCTGCCGCAGTAATAGCTGATACCGGGTAAGGTAATGAAACTGCCCATTGAGGTGATATTGATAATGTGGCCGCGACGGCGCTGGCGCATGCCCGGTAGCACGGCTTTGATCATCGCCACCGCGCCAAACACATTGACGTCAAACTGGCGGCGCAGCTCTGCAAGCGGGGATTCTTCCAGAATGCCTTCATGGCCGTAACCGGCATTGTTCACCAGCACATCTATCGGACCGACGGCGGACTCTATCTCTCCAACCACCTCATCAATACGTTCAACGTCCGTGACATCAAGCAGATAGCCAAAAGCCCGCTGCGTATCGAGCGCACCGAAAGCCTGCAGTGCTTCGCTGTTGCGCACCGTCCCTACAATCCGATGCCCCACGGCGAGGGCTTCTCGCGCCAGCGCCTGACCAAAGCCACTGCTGACGCCGGTAATTAAAATCGTTTTTGCAGATGCCATAAAAAGAACTCCCATGAACCATGAAGGTTGCATGGTATTCTCTTCCCTGCCGTATTTTTAGGCCGTATTTTCTCTTTTTCTTGCCTGATTTTATGAGGTGGTGGGATGTCCGACATGATTGCCCTGATGAATAGACTTGCGGTGCAAGAGGGATACAACCTCACTGCCCTACCTGATGTGCGAATTTTGCGTTCCGATCGCCCGCTTGCCAGAACGCCGGTGCTTTACGATCCGGGGATCGTGATCGTCTGCCAGGGCAGCAAACGCGGCTATTTCGGTCAACAGACCTATTTATATGATGAGCAGCACTACCTGGCGGTTTCGGTGCCGGTGCCGTTTGTGATGGAAACCGACGCGTCGGCAGCACATCCGCTGCTGGCGATTTATATGCATCTGGATTTTCAGCTTGCCGCGGAACTGATGTTGCAGATTGAACAGCATGGCGCCCCACATCCTCCCGTCGCGCCGCAAAGCATGATGTCGAGCCCCATGGACAGCGCGGTAAAAATGGCCGTACTTCGCTTACTTGAAGTCCTGGCTAACCCGCTTGAGGCGGCGATCCTCGGCCCGGCGCGGGTGCGTGAGCTTTATTTTCGCGTGCTGACAGGCGCACAGGGCAACGCAATGCGTGCCGCGCTGGCCTTGCAGGGCCAATTTGGCAAAATCGGTAAAGCGTTGCAGCACATCCATGCCGCTTACGCGGAGCCGTTAACGCTGACGCAGCTGGCAATGATGGCCGGCATGAGCGTGCCGACCTTTCATAGCCATTTCAAAGCGATAACGCAGATGCCGCCAATGCAGTATGTGAAATCGGTACGCCTGCACCAGGCACGGATGCTGATGGTGCGCCAACAAATCACCGCCGCCGCCGCGAGTTACGCCGTTGGCTATGAAAGCCCATCGCAATTTAACCGCGAATTCAAACGTCTGTTTGGCCTGCCACCGGCAGAGGAGATAAAACGCCTGCAGCGTCACTTCGCCATTCCGCCCGCGCAGCCTGCGTCGGTATTTGTTTCATCGCACTGAGGCTTATTTGGTATGGCAAAACGATAGTTCGCTTCTGGCGCCAGGCGGACCAGCACTTGGAGAGAAAATCCGCTATGAGCGAGGAGTGGAACTTCAGCTGATTTTTATACAGTTATTTTTCGAGTCGTTTTAGTTCTTTTACAGATGAGTGAACCTGGCTCCGACCATAAACAACCGAAGAGTAACAGCGACCAGTGTCATCAATTATCTGACAACGGCACTGAAAAGGCTCACCTGCGGTTGAGCATTTATTCAACTGCTCGTGTTTAGCATTAACGTTAAAATCGAGCGTAATACTAGCTTCACTGACCCAAATATCAGGAATTTGTTGCTTTCTTAACAAATGTCCAAGCATGCCTACATAGTGGAGTTCAACATAATGTCTCAGATTAAAGTGCGGTAAGCTTTTAGGGGGAGTAAGGAAAAAATCTATCGTAGTGAGTTTGTTATTGATAGCCAATAACTTTAACTGACCAATAGCCCAGTATCCTTTAAAATCGTTGTTACGGCTCACAAAGCTCTCATTAAGAGCATTAGCTATGCCCTGCAATTCAATTCGGCGTGCCATTCCCCCCCCAATTGCTTGGTAAAAATTATGGCAGCAACTGTAAGCTCTACTGATACCTCGTGCCAATCTTTAATGTGCTTTTCGTGATTCTGAACTGCCGCTAAGTAATCAATATGCTTGGTTTTTACGGTGTCCGCTCCTGGCACAAAACTGCCCCGGCGGATCACCTACTCAACAATCTCCACAAGCACCAAAAGGCCCGCCCCCAGGCAGGCCTTTATCCCTCCGCAATGTCTCAGGCCCCATCCCGCTCCGCAACCCGCGCCATCAATGCCCCCAGCAACGCCAGGTCGACCAGCAATGCCAGCGCGAAACAGATCCCTCTCACGCCCGGTGCGGCATAGGTTTGCACCAGCGAAGCGGCAATCACTACGGCCACGATAGTCACTACCGTCGTCAGCCTGCACGCCACGGCGAACGCCGCTTTCTCCCCCACTGCCGTGCGGTAGGCGACGCCCTGCCCCAGACCGCCGAGGACGATGCCCGCCAGCAGGGCCGGCCAATCATGGCCGCCGAACAGCATCAGCAGCGTCAATAGCCACCCCACCGCTGCCAGTAAAAAGCCGTAGCGGAGAATCGCCAGCGCAGGCCGGTTCCGCAGCGGCCGTAGACGGGCCAGTGCGGCGCCGCCGAGAAACGCCAGCGCCAATGCCGTTAGCAGCATCAGGGTCGCGCCGATGCCCAGCAGATTTTCGGTCTTCAGCAGCAAGGCGCCTGCCGCGGCCGGCACGCTGAGCGCCAGGGCGCTCGCCGCCGCTCCCGTGTGTGCCATGGCGCCCAGGGCACCGTTGTTGATATAAAGGCTCATCGTTCACTCCCGACATGATGGAAATGATGAAATAAATTCATTTCCCTATTCACATGTCAGTAGCCTATCTCTTGTATAATCGGTCAGACAAACTCATAGTTTTCAGCCTTAGATGAGAATAACTCAGCCATGAGAAAACCCCGTTTGCCGCCGCTGGGCGCGCTGCGCGCCTTCCACGCCGTGGCCGGCTGCCGCAGCTTTAAACATGCCGCCGAAGCGCTGGGCGTCAGCGCGACGGCGGTCAGCCATCAGATCAAGCTGCTGGAATCGGTGCTGGAATGCCGGGTGTGCGAGCGCAGCGCGCAGGGCGTCAGCCTGACCGAGACCGGCGAGATCCTGTATGCCGGCACCCAGCGCGCCTTCGCCGCACTGGAGCAGTCCGTCGCCCAAATCACCCGCGCCCAGCAGCCACCGGCGCTGACCGTCACCACCACCTCCAATTTTCTCACCCACTGGCTGGTGCCGCGCCTGGCCGATTTCAAGGCGGAGTTTCCCGCCATCGATCTGCGCCTGCACACCAGCGTCGAGCGGGTCGATCTCAGCCAGCGCACCGTGGACGTCGCCATCCGCTACCGCGAAACACCGGAAAGCGATCTGCACTGCACCTTGCTGCATGAGGATCGTTTTATCGTGGTGGCCAGCCCGGCGCTGGCGCTGGAGCGCATCGAAGATTTGCAGCGGGTGACGCTGTTTCACGTGGAACATCGGCAGGTGCCCGCCGACGCGCCGACCTGGGAAAACTGGCGACGGCGCTACGGGCCGGAAGGGTTGAACGTGGAAGCCGGGCTGACCTTCAGCGACGAAACCCATGCGCTGCAGGCGGCGGTGGCGGGCCAGGGGGTGGTGATCGCCAGCCGGCTGCTGGCGCGCGATTTGTTGCAGCGCGGCGTGCTGGCCGCGCCGTTCGAGATGTCGTTACCCGGCGCCAACTACTATCTGGTGGCCACCGAAGAGACCGCGCAGCGCCCCGATATCATTGCGCTGCGCGAATGGTTGCTGCGGCAAATGGCGACGGGCTAACGGCGCTCGGGGGCGATCTCCCCCAGGCGGATCGCCACGCCGATCGCCTGCGCGGTGGTGGCGGCGCCGAGGCGTTGGCGAATACGCCGCAGGTGGTTTTCCACCGTGCGTTCAGACAGGCCGAGCATCGCAGCGATATCCGCCTGCCGCCGGCCGATGGCGGTCCAGCTCAGCACTTCGCGCTCACGCGCCGACAGTCGGCCCTCTCCCTCGCCGGCCGCCGGTGCGAACAGCCGCCGTGCCGCCAGAAAGGCCGCCGTACCCACCAGCGACAGCGCCAGCCGCACCGGCGGCGAGGCATCGATGCGCTCGCCCCCCAGGCTGACGGCCCCCTCCAAACCGGCCGGGCCAAACACCGGGATCTGCACGCCGTGCAGGCCGGCGCCGCGCGGCGTGCGCACAATCCGATAGCGCTCGCCCTGCTGCGCCCGGGTTTTAGTCCAGAAGAACGGCTCGCTGGCCCGCAGCATGTGCCGGGTCACCGGGCAGTGCCGCACGTAGGTCAACGCATCGACGGCCTCGCCGTCGCCGAACCAGTCGCCCTCGACCCAGTAGATATGCTCGATCCCCGCCTCCGCCGCGGCGGAAGCGGAAAACAGCACAAAGCGATCGAAGCCGAACGGCGCGGCGAAGGCGCGAACCCGCCCCTGAATGGCGGACAGGGTTCGCTCGTGGTCCATCGCCAGCGCCGTCTGGAAAGCGCGCTGCGCGATCTCGTCGCTCATCGCGTGGCGACGTCGGCCAGCAGCGTCTCTGCCGCCAGTTTGCCGAGGTTGTTGGAAGCCAGCGGGCTGTCGCCGGTCAGCAGGCGCCGATCTTTATGCACCTTGCCGGTGATGTCGGCGTTGACGATCTTCACGCCCCGCTCGCGCAGGCGTTCGCCCACCAGCCAGGGCATCGGACCGGGAATATAGCCGATGTCGATGTTGGCGCCGGTATCGAGCGAGTCCGGGAACACGCACATCTCATAGCCACGATAGAGGAAATCCTCTTTGTTCTCGCCGATGCCCGCCGCCAGCAAACCGGCCGGCCCGTGGCACAGCGAAATCACGTAGCGATCGTTGTCATGCGCCCAGTGCAGGGTCTTTTTCACCTCTTCGCTGAACGGGATATCATTGAGCACGCCGTGGCCGCCGGGAATGAAAACGCCGAGGTAGTTGCCGCCATCCAGATCCTTCACCACTTCCGTCAACTTTTTCGGCTGCTTGAGTTGGCTGCGGTACTTCTCGTAGGTGGCCTTGACCGCTTCATCTTCATGCGGGAACGCCCACATCTCCAGCTTCACCGGATCGCCGGACGGCGTGGCGATGTCGATCTCGAAACCGGCGAGATCCAGGTGATACATCGGCAGCAGCATCTCGACCGGATGGTTGCCGGTGGAGAAGAACTTGCCGTTTTGCATCAGCAGGTAACGCTCCTGCGAGGCGATCATCAGCACCTTCCACTTGCCGCCGCGATAGGCGTTCGGGTAGCTGGCACCCGTGAAGTCGGTTTTGGACGAGGTGTACTGGCTGAGGGAGTAAGGCGATGGGAAGAATGCGTTGTCTTCCGCCACATCCGGGGTGGGATTACGATCGTTGGATACTGAATCAGTCATGATTATCTCCATATTCACCGTTGCATTTCTCTTTCAGCTTAAATAACCGCCGGCGGGGCCGCAATGAGGGATATCCCTCAATCATTGCCCAGGCGGTGGAGATTCCGCCCGGGCGATGTTGTTAGCTGTTCACGAACGCCAGCAGATCGGCGTTGACCTGATCGGCATGGGTGGTCGGGATGCCGTGCGGCGCGCCCTTATAGGTATGGAGCGTGCCGTTTTGCACCAGCTTGGCCGAGAGCACGCCGGAATCCTGATAAGGCACCACCTGGTCGTCATCGCCGTGGATCACCAGCACCGGAATGGCAATCTTCTTGAGATCTTCGGTGAAATCGGTCTGCGAGAAGGCGACGATGCCGTCATAGTGCGCCTTGGCGCCCCCCATCATGCCCTGCCGCCACCAGTTCCAGATAATCGCCTCCGACGGTTTGGCACCCGGGCGGTTATAGCCATAGAACGGGCCTGCGGGCACGTCGTAATAGAACTGCGCCCGGTTGGCGGCCAGCTGCGCCTGGAAATCATCGAATACCGATTTTGGGGTGCCCTGCGGATTGGCGTCGGTTTTCACCATCAGCGGCGGCACCGCGCTGATCAGCACCGCTTTGGACACCTTGTCCTCGCCGTGGCGCACGATGTAGCGCACCACTTCGCCGCCGCCCGTCGAGTGGCCTACGTGCATGGCGCCCTGCACGCCCAGGTGTTTTACCACCGCGGCGACGTCATCGGCGTAATGATCCATGTCGTGCCCTTCCCACACCTGGCTGGAGCGGCCGTGGCCGCGGCGATCGTGCGCAACCACGCGGAACCCTTTGTTCACGAAGAACAGCATCTGGGCATCCCAGTCATCGCTGGACAGCGGCCAACCGTGGTGGAAGTAGATAACCTTGCCGTTTTTTGGGCCCCAATCCTTGTAGAAAATCTCGACGCCATCGCTGGTCGTTACATAACCCATGTCGTTTCTCCCGTTTACACTATGGTTAAAAAAGAAGGTTTATACTGCGCACGGCGCCGGGATCTCTGGCTCCCTCATCCCGGTTGGCCGACGATCTTGCGTTGATCGTTTAACGAGTATAGGTTTAAAGTTCACTTTAAGGTCAAACACAATTCGGCAAACCGCATTCCCGCTTTCACTCGGCATCAGGAGTATTCAAGTGCAAGGAGATGACACCGCCACGACGATGGAGCAACGGCTTGCCGCCCAGCGCCACGCCTTCCTGCGCGACGGCGCGCCGACGAGGGATCAGCGCAAGGCCGCTCTGCGCCGCTTGCGAAGCGCCATTCTGACCCAGCGCGCCGCGCTGGCGGCGGCCGTCAGCGCGGACTTCGGCCACCGTACGCCTTACGAAACCGACATTCTGGAGATCCTGGTCACCGTGCAGGCGATCGATTACCTGCTGCGCAACCTGAAACGCTTCATGCAGCCGGAGCGCCGCCACGTCGCCCTGCCGTATCAGGCCGCACGCGCCTATGTGCAATATCAGCCCAAGGGGGTGATTGGCATCATGGCGCCGTGGAACTATCCCTTCTCGTTGACCTTCATCCCGCTGGCCACCGCCCTGGCCGCCGGCAACCGCGTGATGCTGAAACCTTCGGAGCTCACGCCACATACCAGCCGCCTCATCGAAACGATGCTGGCGGCGCTGTTTCCCGCCGATGAGGTCGCCGTCGTGACCGGCGGGCCGGACGTCGGGGCCAGATTCAGCGAGCTGGCGTTCGACCATCTGGTGTTCACCGGCAGCACGGCGATCGGCCGTCAGGTCATGCAGGCGGCCGGCAAACATCTGGTGCCGTTAACGCTTGAACTGGGCGGCAAAAGCCCCGCCGTCATGGCGCGCGGCGCGGTTAACGCCAGAAACGTCAAGAGCGTGGCGTTCGGCAAGCTGTCAAACGCGGGCCAAACCTGTATCGCGCCCGATTACCTGCTGGTTCATCAGGACGATCTGGCAAGCTTCATGGCGCTCTATGACGCGGCGGTTAAAAGCTTTTATCCCGACGGGCCAACCGGCGACGACTACGGCGCCATCATCAACGACAGGCACTACCACCGCTTGCACGATCTGCTCGCCGATGCCCAGGCGCGGGGCGCGCAAATCCATCCGGTCGGCCACCGCCCGGACTCGGCGTCTGAACGGCCGAAAACCCTCGCCCCCACGCTGATCGTCGGCGCCCCCGACGACAGCCGGATCATGCAAGAGGAGATCTTCGGGCCGCTGCTGCCGGTGCGCACCTACGCCGCCTTTGATGAAACGATCGACGTTATCAACGCCGGGCCGCGCCCGCTTGCGCTCTACTACTTCGGTCCGCCGGGCGAGGATCGGGACCGGCTGCTGGCGCGCACCACCTCCGGCAACGTCAGCGTTAACGCCACCCTACTGCATTTCGCCCAGGACGATCTGCCGTTCGGCGGCATCGGCCCCAGCGGCATGGGGGCCTGTCACGGCATCGAAGGATTTCGGGCGCTGAGCCACGCCAAAGGCGTCTTTATCCAGAGCCGCTGGCGTTTTACCGACCTCCTGCGCGCGCCGTTCGGCAAGCTGGCGGACGCGGTGCTCAAGGTTATGCTGCGGCGCCGATAACACGGCGTGTTGACTATCAATAGCACACCCATAAATCGCCGCAAGCTATCACAATATTCACTCATTCCTATTTTATCTCTCCGCCACCGCTGACTAAGCTTAGCCATGAGTCGCCTTTTGCCCGTTAGCGGCCGGGGCGATGCGAATCCATTGAGTTCAGTTATTTAGCGCAACACCCGACGCAAGCCTTACCCGCATGCCTTGTTAACCGCTCCACGCCCGGCGGCTGGAGCACCTTTATGGAAGCAGAGAGCGCATTATGACAACTGAAAGCAAATGCCCGTTTTCGGGCGGCAAGCAGCCCGCACCGCAGAACGGCCCCACCAATCAGGATTGGTGGCCTAATCAGCTCAGCCTGAAACCACTGCACCAACATTCCCCCCTGTCCGATCCGATGGATAAAGACTTCAACTACGCCGATGCCTTCAACAGTCTCGATCTGGCGGCGGTCAAACAGGATCTGCACGCCCTGATGACCGACTCGCAGGAATGGTGGCCGGCAGACTTCGGCCACTACGGCGGCCTGTTCATCCGCATGGCCTGGCACAGCGCCGGCACCTACCGCATCGGCGACGGCCGCGGCGGCGCGGGCGAAGGCCAGCAGCGCTTCGCCCCGCTCAACAGCTGGCCGGACAACGTCAGCCTCGACAAGGCGCGTCGCCTGCTGTGGCCAATCAAACAGAAATACGGCCGCAACCTCTCCTGGGCCGACCTGATTATCTTGACCGGCAACGTGGCGCTGGAATCGATGGGCTTCAAAACCTTCGGCTATGCCGGCGGCCGCGCCGACACCTGGGAGCCGGACGACGTCTACTGGGGTTCTGAGAAGATCTGGCTGGAGCTGAGCGGCGGGCCAAACAGCCGTTACTCGGGCGACCGCGATCTGGAGGACCCGCTGGCGGCAGTGCAGATGGGCCTGATCTACGTCAACCCGGAAGGCCCGGACGGCAATCCCGATCCGGTGGCCGCCGCACGCGATATCCGTGAAACCTTCGCCCGCATGGCGATGAACGACGAAGAAACCGTGGCGCTGATCGCCGGCGGCCACACCTTCGGCAAGACCCACGGCGCCGGCCCGGCGTCTAACGTCGGCGCCGATCCGGAGGCCGCCGGGCTGGAGTCGCAGGGCCTCGGCTGGCACAGCACCTTCGGCACCGGCGTTGGCAAAGACGCCATCACCAGCGGCCTGGAAGTCACCTGGACCACCACCCCGACCCAGTGGAACCACGACTTCTTCCGCCACCTGTTCGAATACGAATGGGAGCTGAGCCAAAGCCCGGCCGGGGCGCATCAGTGGGTAGCGAAAGACATCGGTGAAACCATTCCCGACGCCTTCGATCCCAACAAGAAACGCCGCCCGACCATGCTGACCACCGACCTGTCGCTGCGCTTCGATCCGGCCTACGAGAAGATTTCGCGCCGTTTCTATGAGCATCCGGAAGAGTTGGCCGACGCCTTCGCCCGCGCCTGGTTCAAGCTGACCCACCGCGATATGGGGCCGCGCGCGCGCTACCTCGGCCCGGAAGTGCCGCAGGAAGAGCTGATTTGGCAGGATCCGATCCCAGCGGTCGATCATCCGCTGATCGACGAGCAGGACATCGCCGCGCTGAAAAACGCCGTGCTGGCTTCCGGCCTGCCGGTGTCCGCACTGGTCTCCACCGCCTGGGCTTCGGCTTCCAGCTTCCGCGGTTCCGACAAACGCGGCGGCGCCAACGGCGCGCGCATTCGCCTGGCGCCGCAAAAGGACTGGGCGGTCAACCAACCTGCGCAGCTCGCCGCGACGCTGGCCAAGCTGGAGAGCATCCAACGCGCCTTCAACGATGCCCAGACCGGCGGCAAGCGCGTCTCGCTGGCGGATCTGATCGTGCTGGCCGGCGCGGCGGGCGTGGAACAGGCGGCGAAGAACGCCGGTTTCGCCCTGACGGTGCCGTTCGCCCCGGGCCGCATGGACGCCTCGCAGGAACAGACCGACGTGGACTCCTTCGAGGCGATGGAGCCGCTCGCCGACGGATTCCGCAACTTCCTGAAGGGTAAATACCGCGTGCCGGCCGAAACGCTGCTGGTCGACAAGGCGCAGCTGCTGACCCTGACCGCGCCGGAAATGACGGTGCTGGTCGGCGGGCTGCGCGTGCTCGGCGCCAACGTTGGCGGCACGCAGCACGGCGTGTTCACCCAGCGGCCGCAGGCGCTGACCAACGACTTCTTCGTCAACCTGCTCGACATGGGCACCACCTGGCATCCGATCGGTGAAGACGGCCTGTTCGAAGGCCGCGATCGCCGCAGCGGCGCGGTCAAGTGGACCGGCACCCGCGTCGATCTGGTGTTCGGTTCGCACGCGCAGCTGCGCGCGCTGGCCGAAGTCTACGGCAGCGCCGACGCGCAGGAGAAGTTCGCCCACGACTTCGTCGCCGCCTGGAACAAAGTGATGAACCTCGATCGTTTCGATCTGGCGTAACGTCCCCCCAACGGCCTGCTTCGGCGGGCCGTTTTTTCTCCCGAGATCAACACCGCTTCCGCTCCACGTCAGCCATGGCTGGCGCCGCGATATTCTCTTTCCCCGCTTATTCGTATTTACTCAACAAGTCATATAAAAATTTGATGGGCGGCAATTCTTTTAATGCTGTATTTATATTTAGACGGCAATGAAGACCGTAAACTCAGCTGGCTCATGCGATATATCCCATCTAGGAGAACACCGTTATGGATTATCCTCGATTCACCTCAACACGCGGCGAAGCGGGCCTCATGACCACCGCTATTCCTTAGCGATAGCGGGCTGAGCCGGCAAAGGCGCCCCACCGTTCTACGCCCATAAAAAGAGATATTTTGCACCTGCGCGATATTCGCTTAGGCGCCAGAACATCGCCCTTATTTAATGTTTCACGACGCACATTGCGTTTTTCGTTTTTATTTTTCAGCCGACGGGAAAGCTCATAGGAAATTACGCTTCACTCAGGAAAATAACCGCTACCTGGAGGTCATCATGCAACATATTATCGGCATTTCTTCTCGTCGGCTGAGGATATCGGCCCTTGCGCTACTGCTCCCTGCCGTATCATGGGCGGCCGATACGGCGCCTCTTGCCGTGGGGCCGCAATATGACACCACCCATGTCTACGTCGAACGCGGCAAGATGGACGCCTTTGTCGACAGCATCCTGAAAACCTTCGGCGGCACCAGTACCGAACGCGTGCTGGTCAACGTCACGCCCACGCCGAGTGAAACCTATTCCCAGCTGATACTGACGCCGGCCGGCAGCTTCTCGGTGTTCGATTTCAAAACGCCGATCCCGTACCCGTTCGGCGCCGAGCGCAACGGTTTTCTGGTCAGGGATATGGACGCCGCCATCCGGCAGGCCAGGGCCGCCGGCGCCGATGTGCAGGTTGCGCCTTTCGACGATCCGATCGGCCGCGACGCGGTGATCCAATGGCCCGGCGGCGTCAACATGCAGCTCTATTGGCACACCAAGGCGCCTGACTACAAGCCGCTGCTGAGCGTGCCGGAAAACCGCCTGTATCTCTCCGCCTACCGCGTCGACGATTTCCTGAAAAGCTACCAGGCGTTCTCGCACGGCAAGGTCGTGAGCGACGAACAGGTCAGCGACACGGCGATCGGCCGCAGCGACAACGGCAAGGTCCGTCAGATCGAGCTGGACTCCCACTTCGGCAAAACGCGCATTTTCGTCACCGACGGGCATCTGCCTTATCCGTTCGGCCATGAGCGCACCGGTTATGGCGTCGACGATCTGCAGGCCACGCTGGCCAAAGCGACGGCCAGCGGCGCGCAGGTGCTGTGGCGTTCGACGGCGGCGGAACGCCGCGCCTCGGCGCTGGTGCGTTTTCCCGGCGGCTATATCGCCGAAATTCACCAGACGGCTAAATAAACCCAAGGCGCGCTGCGGCGCGCTTTTTTCTTCGGATATCCATGATGAAACGCACGCTACCCGCACTGTTGCTGTTCTCCACGCTCCCCGCGCTGGCGGCGGAGCCCGCCGCTTCCCCCTGGAAAAACATCCCGTTGGGCGATGCGGCCACGTTGTCTTTCGACGGTTCACTGCGCGAGCGCTATGAATGGACGGATCAACGGGATCTGAGCGGCGGACGCGACGACACTTTCATGCAGCGCTTGCTGGTTGGCGCGCGCCTCGACTACGGCGACTATTTCGGCGCCTATGTGCAGGTGGGATCGTCGCTGGCCACCCCGCGCGATCGCGGGCGCAAGCCGACCGACGAAGATCATGCCTATCTCGGCCAGGGCTATGTGGACTTAAAACTGCCCACCGCCTACGGCCTCGGCACCCTGCGGGCCGGCCGCCAGGAGATTGCGCTGGGCTCGCTGCACCTGCTAGGCACCCGCGACGGCCCCAACGTGCGCCGTTCCTTCGATGCTATCCGCGCCAGCTGGGCCAAGGATAAAAACCGCCTCGACGCCTTTATCGGCCATCCCGTCACCCTCAAAACCGGCAGTTTCGACGACGATACTGACAACAGCCAAAAGGTCTGGGGGCTGTACGGCACCACGCCGCTGGCAGCGCTGGCCTCCTCGCTCGATCTCTACACCTTCGGCTTTGAGGATCACGACGTCCACTACGCGCAGCTCAGCGGGCAAGAGCGGCGCTATACCGTCGGCGCGCGCATTTTCGGCGCGGCACAGGGGTTCGACTGGGATAATGAAGCCGCCTGGCAGTTCGGCAGCGCAGAACAGCGTGACATCCGCGCCTGGTCGGCGTCGGCGCACGCCGGCTATACGGTCAACGACTGGCGCTGGCAACCGCGCTTCGGCGGCAAGATTGGCATCGCCAGCGGCGATAAAAACGGTCACGATGGGCAGCTCAACACCTTTAACGCCATGTACCCCAAGCTGCCCTACCTGACCGAGAACGGGCTGGTGGCGCCGGCTAACCTGATCGCCATCCATCCTTCGGTCACGATTATGCCGTGGCAAACCCTGGCCATCGACTTCAGCTGGGACGCGTTGTGGCGGCAACGCCGCGAGGATGCCTTCTACCTCGGGCCAATGCGCCCGGTGAAGGGCAGCGCGCAGGGCTCGCGCTTTATCGGCAACCAGTATCAGGTTGAAACGACCTGGACACCGCGCAGCGATCTTCAGTTCAAGGTGGCCTACGTCTACTTCGACGTCAGCAACAGCCTGCAGCAACATGCCGGGCTGAAAAACATGAACTTCGTGCTGGCGCAGGGCACCTACAGTTTTTAAGTATCAGGTAAGTTAATCGGTGTACGCGGACGCCCTTAATAATCCCGTACTCAATTAATGACGAGCGCCGGCGAGTAGCCGTCCATATGCATTGCGGCAATGGCGGCTACTCGCCGCCATTCACAGATAAAAGCTAAATAAAAGCAAAAAGATAAATCAATCACGTAAACTCCGCGAGCCAATTACAGTGTAATATTAAATAAAAATTTAATTCCACCTGGTTATTTAATCACGCCTTTTACGCATATCTTATGTAAAAGATTCATATAAGAATAACTCATCAATGAAATAATTGTGTTTATACTGCTTTAACTCAATCACAGCGCACAATTAATTCCTCACCGTGATTAATGATAAGGATATATTCCGCTTGAACGCAATATTCAAGCCGGACCAAGGAGGCAAGCCAATGATATCACATTAATTACCCCTGATTTTCAAACCTGTGTACGAGCATATAGAGCGTTAGGTGCAATATTGTCAACGTCCAAAGGAGTTTGATATGTCATTAGCGACCGATAAGATTTCCGATTATTTAACCCGTTATGAAAGAGGCGATCACGCGGGGAGCAGTAAACCGTCATATACCACGCAAGAGGTTTCAGATCTGCTGCTAAGGAGCCATTATTCCGCCAATGGCAAAGGCGTGACCGACCATGCGGCTACCTTGACCTACTCTTTCCCCGTCTATACCGACAGCGACAAGACGGGCGCCGCGCAGCTTACCGCCGCGCAGCAAGCCCAAACCAAGCTTTCATTGCAATCCTGGTCGGATGTGGCCAACATCACGTTCACCGAGGTTAAAGGCAACGACGCGAAAAATGCAGATATAAAGTTTGGTTTTTATAAGGCGGCCAGCGGGGGCAATTACACCTCGTATGAAAGTACGCAGAGCAATCTCAAAAGCACCATTTGGATCAGCGGCAATAACGGCTACGACGCCTCCAATCCGCAAACCAATAACTACGCCAGGGATACGCTGACTCATGAAATAGGGCATGCGTTGGGGCTTTCTCATCCCGGCAATTATGATGCGTCAAATGCCACCTACCCCACCTACGCCAACTCGGCGAAGTATTATGAAGACGACCATCAATATTCTTTGATGAGCTATTTTAACGAACAATACACCAGCTCTGACTATAAAGGCGTTTGGCCATCAGGGCCGCAGCTGGATGATATTACCGCCATACAGAAGCTTTACGGCGCGAATACCACCACGCGCACCGGCGATACCACCTATGGTTTCAACTCGAATACGGACAGAGACTTTTTGAGCGTTAAGGCGTCCACGGACAAAATCGTGGCGGCTATCTGGGATGCCGGCGGCAATGACACGCTGGATTTTTCAGGCTACAGCCAGGATCAGCGCATCAACATTAACGAAGGCGCATTCTCTGATGTGGGCGGCTTGAAGGCAAATATCGCCATCGCCTACGGCGCGCAGATTGAAAATATCATCGGCGGCAGCGGCGCAGACATTTTAGTGGGCAACGCGCTGAACAATACGCTAAAAGGCGGTGCAGGCAACGACATCATTTACGGTGCCGGCGGCGCCGATCAGCTCTGGGGCAATGCAGGCGCGGACACCTTCGTCTTCCGCGAAGCCGGCGACAGCCAAGCCGCCGCGCCGGATTGGATCCGCGATTTCCAGACGGCGGTGGATAAAATCGATCTGTCGTGGCTCAACCAGACGGCTAAGGCCGACGGGAGCGAGCTGCACTTCGTGGATAGTTTAAGCGGCTCGTTGTATGAAGCGGCACTGAATTATGACGCGCAGCAGAATGTCACCGATCTGGCCATCAATCTCTCCGGCAATCACCTGCCTGATTTCCTGGTTAAAATCGTTGGGCATGTCGACGCTTCCGCCGATATTCTCGTCTAGCCAAGGCAAACCCGCAGTCCGGCCTTCACGCCGGACTGTTTATCTCTCTCAGGCCTCACCCCGGCGTCTTTTTACATTGCCACAGCAATAAATCGCGCCGACGAGGTCACACCGCTTCCAGCTCCGCCGCCAGCGTGGCGACCAGCTCCGCCGCCGGCATCGGCCGCGCCAGGCCCACGCCCTGCCCGGCCCACAGCGACATAAACTCCCCGCGCCCGGCCTTGGCCGCCGCCTGGCGGATATCGCCGGTGAGCGCGTTCTGCACCGGATAAGGCAGGATCTGCGCCTCTTCCGCGCGCATCTGCCGCATGAAATCATTGACGATGCCGCGCGCCGGGCGGCCGCTGAAGGCGCGCGTCAGGCGCGTGCTGTCATCGCCGGCGTTGCGCAGCGCCGCCCGCCAGGCTTCGGCGATGCCCGACTCCGGGCTGCACAGGAACGCGGTGCCCAGCTGCGCCGCCTGCGCGCCCAGCAATTGCGCCGCTGCGATGCCGCGCCCGTTCATGATGCCGCCTGCGGCGATCGCCGGGATCTTCACCGCCGCCACCACCTGCGGCAGCAGGGCCATCAGGCCGACGCAGGATTGCTCAATGTCGCCGAGGAAGGTCGGGCGGTGGCCGCCCGCCTCCGCGCCCGAGACGCACACGAAGTCGGCGCCCGCCTCTTCCCAGGCGCGGGCTTCCGCCACCGTGGTGGCGGTGCCGATCACCCGCGAGCCGGCCTTCTTGAACTGCGTGACCGTGGCGCGCGGCAGCACGCCGAAGGTGAAGCTGACCACCGGCGGCGCCGCCTCCAACAGGGCCGCGATCTGGTCGCGGTTGTTTTCGGCGAATTGGGTCGGCATGGGCGGCTCACTCAGCCCCAGCGCTTCGCGGAACGGCCGCAGCAGGTGCTGGGCGCGCTTGAGCTCGGCGAGATCCGGGTGCTGCTCATCGAGCAGAAACAGATTGATGTTGAACGGCGCGGCGGTCTGCGCGCGGATCTGCTGCACCCGTTCGAGGATCACCGCCGGTGAAAACAGCGCCGCCGCGCACGATCCCAGCGCCCCGGCGTTGCTCACCGCCACCGCCAACGCCGGCGGCGACGCGCCGTTCATCGGCCCCTGAACGATCGGATAGCGCAGCCCAAGCTCGCGGGCAAAAGCAGAAGGTGCCGTCATCAATGTGTCTCCCTGTGCTGACTACATTCGTCTTACGGCGGCCGCGCCGCCGAACCGACCAAAAGCATAGCACCTTCTCGCCGCCTGGCCGTGCAGTTAATGCTTCACCTGACGCCGGTCGAGCGACAGGAAGTGATGCACCACCGGTTTCTCAGGGCCAATGTGGAAGCGCAGCGCCTCCTGCTGCAGGTCGGCGTCGGCGTGCGACACCCGCTGGTGCTGCCGCAGGTGCTCCGCCCAGGACTCCACCAGGAACCACTCCATGATGCATTCCGGATCGCCGGTGTGCTCGGTGATGCCCCAGGCGTAAGCGCCATCGCGGCGGCGCGCCCGTTCCAGCATCAGCAGCGTGCGCAAGAACTGCGGCCGGTCCTGTTCGCGGATGCGGTACTCCACCTGGATCATGACCGGGCCGCGATCGTTTTCAACCGGCGTGTTAACCAACGGCTCCGGCCAATGGTTCGACGGCTGCAGATCGGCCTCACCGGTCGGCAGACGCAGGCGGTGGAACAGCAGCCCCGCCGCCAACAGGCCGACGCCGCCGACCAGCAGCGTGGCGGCCACGCCCAGCTCCTGCGCCACCAGTCCCCACAGCAGGCTGCCCGCCGCCATCGCGCCGTTGAACACCATCAGGTAAATGGCCAGACCACGGCCACGCACCCAGTTGGGCAGCACGCCCTGCGCCGCGCCGTTAAGCGTGGTCAGCGCGATAATCCAGCCGGCGCCCAGCACCAGCAGCAGCACCACCGCCAGCCACTGCGGCGGCGCCAGCGACAGGGCCGCCATCACCACGGCGGTGAGCACCGCCGCCAGCAACACCAGCCCGTCGGCATTCAGCCGCTGGCGCAGACGCGGCAGCACAATAGCCCCAAGGATCGCCCCGGCGCCTACCGCCCCCAGCAGAACGCCGTAGAAACCGGCGCTGCCGCCCAGCATGCGGCGCGCCACCAGCGGCAACAGCGCCCAAACCGAGCTGGAGAAGGCGAAGAACACCGCCGCCCGCAGCAGCACCACGTGCAGCTCGCGGCTGGAGCGGGCATAACGCAGGCCGGCGCGGAAGGCACCGAAGAAATGCTCCGACAGCCCGCTGTCCTCGGCCTTCGGCCGCTTCCACCACAGCAGCGCCGCGATCACCAGCACATAGCTCATCACGTCCGCGCCGTAGGCCGCGCCGGCGCCGAAGCTGGCCAACAGCAGACCGCCGGCCGCCGGGCCGATGGAACGGGCGATGTTGATGCCCAGCGAGTTCAGCGCCACGGCGTTTTTCAGCTCGGTGCGCGGTACCAGCTCCGGCACGATCGCCTGCCAGGTCGGCCCCATCAGCGCCGCGCCGATGCCGCCGACGAAGGTCAGCGCCAGCAGGTATTCCACCGTCAGCGCGCCGGTCTGCGACAGCAGCAACAGGCTGCCGCTGACGCAGGCCAGCAGAATTTGCACGAAGATCAGAAAGCGCCGCCGATCGAGGATGTCCGACAATACCCCGGCCGGGATCGCCAGCAGGAACACCGGTAGCGTAGCGGCGGTCTGCATCAGCGCCACCGCCGAAGGGTTGCTCGACAGGTCGGTGATCAGCCACGAGCTGGCGACGTCGCGCATAAAGCTGCCGACGTTGCCGAGCACCGTGGCGCCCCACAGCACCGCAAATAATGGGATTTTCAGTGGCGCGAAGCCGCCCGCCGCCGCCTTGTTTTCCGTCTGTTCAGCCATCCGTTCGCTCCTTCAAATCGTTAAATGCCACCAGCAACAGCGCGCCGGCCAGCCCGAGGTGTTCAAAAAATCCGTTCATCATCTGGCCGCGCTCCGCCCCGTCGAACTGCCAGAACGGATTGGCCATCAGCGTCGCCATCAGGGTAAAACCGGCCAGCGCCAACGCGCCGAGCCAGCGATAAAAGCCGCTCAGGATCAGCGCCGACGCGGCCAGTTCGAGCAGCGTCACCAGCACGGCGAACAGCGCCGCCGGCTGCAGGCCGAAGTGGGTCATTTCGGCGATGGCGCCCTCAACGTTCAACGCCTTGACCAATCCGCCCTGAATATAGGCGGTACAAATCGCGAGCAGCAGCAGCCAGCGCACCGCGGGCGCATGCAGCCGCTGTACGCAGCGGGCGGCGATAGCAGTCAGGTTCATCGCGCCCCCTTAAAACGGCGAATTCTGGATGAAGGCCAGCAGATCGGCGTTGAAGCGATCGGGATCGACCTGCGCCAAACCGTGAGAACCGCCGGCGTAAACATTCAGCTCCGCCTGTTGCATAAGCTTAGCGGCTTTCAGCGCCGAGGCACCGATCGGCACGATCTGATCGGCGTCACCGTGCACCAGCAGCGTCGGCTTGTCGATCGCCAGCAGATCGGCGGTGTAATCCACTTCGGAGAACGCGCGCACACACTCGTACTGCCCTTTCACGCCGCCCTGCATGCTCATCAGCCAGAAGTGGTCGATCAGCCCCGCATTGCTCTCCACCTCGTCGCAGTGGAGGCCATAGAACGGCACCGCCAAATCTTTGAAGAACTGCGAGCGGTTGCCCGCCACGCCGCTGCGAATGCCGTCGAAGGCCGCCATCGGCGTACCCTCTGGGTTGACCGGCGTTTGCAGCATCAGCGGCGGCACGGCGCCGACCAGCACCACCTTCGCCACCCGATCGCTGCCGTGACGGCCGATGTAGCGCGCCACTTCGCCGCCGCCGGTGGAATGGCCGACCAGGATCAGATCGCGCAGATCCAGCGTTTCGATCAGCAGGGCCAGATCGTCAGCGTATTGATTGATGTCGTTGCCGTGCCAGGTTTGATCGGAACGGCCGTGGCCGCGGCGATCGTGGGCAATCACGCGGAATCCGCTCTGGCCGAAAAACAGCAGCTGGTTGTCCCAGGCGTCGGCGGACAGCGGCCAACCGTGGGAGAACAGGATCGGCTGGCCGCGGCCCCAATCCTTATAGAAAATGCGTGCGCCATCGGGCGCGGTAAGGGTGCTCATGACGTGTTCCCCGCTCGGTATCGAATTGGATTTTGTACGGGTTAACAGTACGGCAGGCGCAAAGGCAGTGATAACGGAATAATTTTCGCATGATCGCGAATTTTTTTGCTGAAGAAGCCGGCGTCACCGCCGGCGCAAAACGTCAGATGTTTTCCAGATCGATGCCGCGCGTTTTCGGGCCGAACAGCCCGATCACCAGCATCACGATCAGCATGCTGGCAACGATAAACGCGATCACTCCCAGCGAACCGCCGTACTGCAAGATAATACCGATGATGATACTGCTGAACACCGTCGACAGGCGGCTGAAGGAGTAGCAGAAGCCGACGGCGCGGGCGCGGATATGGGTCGGGAAGATCTCGGACTGGTAAGAGTGGTAGCTGTAGGTCAGCCAGGCGTTGGACCAGGTGATGAAGAAGCCGCACAGGATCAGCCACAGCGGGTTGTTCTGCAGTGCGAACAGCGAGCCGAAGATCACCGTCACCAGGCAGGACAACACGATCTGCCACTTGTTCTCCATCTTGTCGGCGTAGAAGCTGCACAGCAGCGAGCCCAGCGGGTAAGCCAGCGTGATGAAGAAAGCGTACAGCAGGCTGTGGGTGACCGAAGCGCCCTTGCCCGACAGCAGCGCCGGTAGCCAGTTGCCGAAGCCGAAGAAGCCGATGGCCTGAAAGAAGTTCATCACCACCAGCATCAGCGTGCGATCGCGATACTGCGGCGCCCAGATGTCGCGAAAGCGGCCGCGCAGAGGCGCCCCCTCGGCATCGTCCACCGGGCGCGACGGAAAATCAGTGGCCGCCACGCCGCAGCGCCGCTCCATGTCCCGCATCACCTGCCGGGCCTGCGCATAGCGCCGCTGCTGCACCAGCCAGCGCGGCGACTCCGGCAGCCCCTTGCGCACCAGCCAGATCACCAGCGAAGCCAGCGCGCCGGCGATCACCACGTAGCGCCAGCCGCTCAGGCCCCAAATCGTCTGCGGCACCAGCCACCAGGACATCAGCGCCACCGCCGGCACCGACAGAAACTGCACGAAGAACGCGAAGGCGAAAGCCCGGGTACGCAAGTGCGCGGGGACCCATTCCGTCAGGTAAGTGTCGATGGTCACCAGCTCGATACCGAGCCCAACGCCCACCAGAAAACGCAGAAAGATCACCCATTCCGCCTGCTGTTGAAACGCCAGCAGCAGCGAGAACGCGCCATACCAGATCAGGGCGAACATAAAGGTGGCACGCCGGCCGAAGCGATCGGCGTACGGGCTCAGCAGGCTGGCGCCGACGAACAGGCCGAGAAAGGTGGCGGAGGCGAAGGCCGCCTGATCCGACACGCCGAAGACACCCAGCGCGCCGGTGTGGAAAATGCCGTCGGCGATAAGGCCGGTGCTGATATAGCCGGTCTGGAACAGATCGTAGAGTTCGAAAAAGCCGCCCAGCGACAGCAGAATAATAAAGCGCCACAGGCCGGCCGACGCGGGCAAGGCGTCGATTCTGGCCGCCAAATCCCGCGCATGGATCGGCGACGCCGCTACAGAGTCACTCACCGTTAACCTCGCATTAACATTTTTGATGACTTTCTATGCTAGCGAAGCGGCGTCGGAGTTAAATTTTTAATTAGCAGACTATGAAAAAAAGTTAAGCATAAAACGCTGCAGCAGCCTGTTTTATAGCAGGAAAATGCAGCGCGGGATGCCGCAGCGGCATCCCGAATCGGTGGATTAACGACTGTGGTGCTGCTGCAGCCGTTCGCTGCGATAGACGCTCAGCAGGCACCAGCCGAGAGCGATCAGCGCCAGCGGCGCGGCGACGAAGCCGATGTTGCCCATGCCCAGATGCAGGCTCACCTGGTTGCCCAGCAGCGCGCCGCTGCCGATGCCGAAGTTGTAGAGGCCGGAGAAGATCGCCATCGCCACGTCGGTGGCGTCCGGCGCCAGGCTCAGCACTTTGGCCTGCATCGACAGGCCGATGGCCATGATCGCCATGCCCCAGAAGATGCACAGCACCGTCAGGTGGCTTTCGCTGCCGGCGGCCGGCAACAGCAGCAGCAGGCTCAAGGCCAGCAGCACGATGGCGCCGATAAAGAAGCCGGAAGGAAAACGCTCGCTGTAGCGGCTGAACAGCAGGCTGCCGACGATGCCGGCGGCGCCGAACAGCAGCAGCATCAGCGTGGTGAAGTTCTCCGACAGCCCGGCCACGGTCTGGATAAACGGCTCGATGTAGCTGTAGGCGGTGAAGTGCGCCGTCACCACGATGATAGTCAGCATGTACAGCGCCACCAGCGCCGGGCGTTTGAACAGCAGCGGCACGCTGGCCAGCGAGCCGGAATGCTCGCTTTTCAGTACCGGCAGCAGGCGCCACAGCAGCACCAGCGCCAGGGTGGCGCACACCGCGATGCCGATAAAGGTCATGCGCCAACCGAGCAACTGCCCCACCACCCGCCCGAGCGGCAGGCCGAGCACCATCGCCAGCGCGGTGCCCCCCGCCAGCAGGCTCAGCGCCTGGGCTTTCTTGCCCGGCGGCGCCACGCGGATCGCCAGCGAGGCGGTGATCGACCAGAACACCGAGTGCGCCAGCGCCACGCCGGCGCGCGAGATAACCAGCGTGGTGAAGTCCCAGGCCACGGCGGTCAGCACGTGGCTGGCGATAAACAGCATGAACACGCCGATCAGCAGCTTGCGGCGCTCAATTTTGCTGGTCAGCAGCATGCACGCCAACGAGGCGGCGGCGACGATCCAGGCATAAATGGTAATGATCAGGCCGACCTGTTCGGTTTGCATCGAGAAGCTGGCGGCGATATCGCTCAGCAGACCGACCGGGATAAATTCGGTGGTGTTGAAGATAAAGGCCGAGACGGCGAGGATAACCACGCGCAACCAGGCGGTTGAGCGCGAAACGGGAGCGTGTTCCATGGTAAACAAAATCCGGACAGGTGCGGGCAAGTAGCGATATTTTAACCAACCGGCCCGCTAAATGCGATACGCGTCACACTTTAATTGTGTGGTTTTTTTCGCCGCATTTCGACACATTCGCAGACACACGGTTGCACAAATGCTGTGCTAATCTCTTGAAGCGTACCAATTTTTCCTGCCGCTCTTCCCCTCCGGCCGCCACACAGGACGCGCCGCGCCGAAGAACCGCGCGCAGTGTCCCTTTGGCGTTTTCTGAGGCGAGGTCATTATGTCTGCGATTTATGATTGGTCCGTGCTCGCATTGCGCAATGTTTACGATCGCCGCATTCAGGGCAAACCAGTGCTCGACAGCGCCGCGCTGTTCCCCGACGCCGAACGTTTCACCGCTCAATGGCGGCAGATCCGCGAAGAGGCGCTGACCGTCGCCCACGATCTGCACAATATTCCCCGCTTTCACGAGATCATGATCCAGCAGGAATCGATCTCCGCCAACGACGCGCGCGACTGGCGCATGTTCATCATGAAGGCCTACGGCCAGCCGATTGACCGCAACCTGGCGCGTTGCCCGACGCTGGCGGCGCTGATCGCTTCGTCGCCGGACGTACTGTCCGCCTCGCTCTCCTTCCTCGCGCCCGGCAAGCAGGTGCCGCCCCACCGCGGGCCGTTTCGCGGCATTCTGCGCGGCTATCTGGTGCTGGACATGCCCAAACGCGCCGACGGCGTACCCGCGGCGGTGCTGAAAGTGGACGGCCGCGAATACCGGCTGCACGAAGGGGAGTTCATGCTGTGGGACGATACCTTCGAACACGAGGTGTGGAACGACAGCCCGCAGGTGCGCACCGTGCTGCTGCTGGACATCCGCCGCCGCGACATGCCCGGCGGGCTGCGGCTGCTCTCCAGCGCCATCATCGCCCTGGTGCGGCTGAACGTGCGCTGGATGCAGCGCCAGTTCTGATTCCGGCGCTCAGGCGACTAACCGTCCTGAGAGATCGGCCATTGCTGCGCCAGCCACTGCTCGGCGGTGGTGGTGGCTATGCCCTGGCGCGCATTGAAGGTTTTCGCCTTATCCCAGGCCACGCCGTCGGGGCGGGCGAAAGCCAGCCGGTATTTGGCGCCGACGTCGCGCGGATGGTTCCGCACCTCCTCCTGCAGCCGCTCTTTGTCCAACAGGACTCTGTTGACCTCCACGCCCCAGTGCGCCTGCATGACATCGGCAAGCTCGCGGTAGGTCAGCGTGTCCCCGGCGATATAGACTACCTGGTTGCGAAACGCGGGCCGATGGAAAAAAATCGCGGCCGTCAGCCGGCCAATGTCCGCGGGAGTGGTCAGCGTCACCGCGTAGCGCCAGTCGCCCAGCGCGCGCACCGTTTTGGTTGCCGCGTCCACCACGCCAAAGCCCGAGTCAAACAGGTAGCTGGTGAAAATGCCCGTGGAAACAATCACCCACTCCGTCGTCTTCTGCGCACGCAACAGGTGACGCACCTCGAGCTGTTCATCCCACACCGGCTGCCCGCTGCCTTTGCCGACAACATCGTAGTCCACGCCGAACTGCCACGGGAAGTAGCGCGCCACGCCCGCTTGCAAGACGGCCTGGGTGATCTTTATCTGCGTGCCCGCCCCGCCGACAAAGCCGCTACAGTTGATCACCGCGTCGAAGGAACGGAATAGCGCACTCAGCGCCTCCACGCCGTTTTGCTGCAGATCGCCTTCCACCACGGCGATACCGAGCCGCGCCAGCGCATCCCGCCGTGCACGATGCGGGCCGCTCTCGGCGCGGGCGGCCTCCGGCCGGAGCAGCACGCTGATTTTTAAAGCATGGTGTAACCGAGCCTGCCGGCTCATCGCACGCAATACCGGCAGCCCCAGTTCACCGGCGCCGAGGATGAGCACGGTATTGATAGATGGATTTGTGGATTTCATTCTTGCCTCCTGTCTTGACACTGCGCCATCCTGACAGCTGACAAAAACGGGTTCAATTAGGTACACGCGTGATACCGGAGAGGAATATGACGAACGATCGGGAAGCGCTGCTGCAATTTTCACAGGCGTTCTGTGAAGCATTGAGCAACGACGATGAAGGGCTAAAGCGTGAGATCCTCGCGCATGCGGGCAACCGTTGGTCGCTGGGGGTATTGCATATCCTGGGTACCCACGGGCCGCTGCGCCACGGCGAGATAGGCCGCCAATTAGCGGGCGTGACGCAGAGAATGCTGACGCGGACGCTGCGCCATCTCGAGCGGGACGGGTTGATATCGCGCTGCGATTATCAGGAAAAACTGCCCCGCGTGGTTTACACCATCACCGACGCGGGGGAAGAGATGCTGCTCAACATGCTGCCGCTCTGGTCGTGGATTATCTCCTCCGCCGGCTCCTTCAGAGCGGCCCGCTCGCGCTACGATGATCAAGAACGAAGCGCCATCGAGGGATGAACGTGGGCATCCCTGCCCGTGGGGCGGCGCTCAGCCGCCGCCCAGATAGGCCTTTCTCACCTCCGGATCGTTCAACAGCTCCTGGCCGCTGCCGGTGAGGCGGATCTGGCCGTTGACCATCACATAACCGCGATCGGACAACTTCAGCGCGTGGTTGGCGTTCTGCTCCACCAGAAACAGCGTCATGCCGCTGCGGGTCAGCTCGCGCAGCACGCCGAAGATCTGCCGCACCACGATCGGCGCCAGCCCCAGGCTCGGCTCGTCCAACAGCAGTAGCTTCGGCCGGCTCATCAGCGCGCGGGCGATCGCCAACATCTGCTGCTCACCGCCGGACAGGGTCATCGCCCGCTGGTTGCGCCGCTCTTTCAGGCGCGGAAACAGCTCGAACATGCGCGGCAAATCCTCCTCCAGGTAGCGATTGCCGACGGTGATGGTGCCCATCAGCAGGTTCTCCTCTACGCTCATGTCCGGAAAGATGCGCCGCCCTTCCGGCGCCTGCGCGATGCCGCTGCTGGCAACAAAGTGCGTGGAGCGACGGCTGATGTCCTCGCCGCCAAACAGGATCTGCCCGCCGGCGATGCGCGGCTGGCCGAAGATCGACATCAACAGCGTGGATTTGCCCGCGCCGTTGGCGCCGATCAGCGCCACCGTCTCCCCGGCGTTAACCTGCAACGACACCTTGCGCAGCGCCTGGATCGGCCCGTAAAACACGTCCACTTCGCGAAATTCCAGCATCGCCTCGCTCATCCCGCCAGCTCCTCTTCGTCCGCGCCCAGGTAGGCGGCGATCACCGCCTCGTTGTGCTGGATCTCCTGCGGCGTGCCGCGGGCGATCACGTCGCCGTGATCGAGCACGATCACCCGATCGGAGATCTCCATCACCATGCCCATATCATGCTCGATCAGCAGCACCGTGATGCCGTGATGCTGGCGCAGGAAGCGGATAATGCGGCTCAGCGTGGCCGTCTCCACCGGGTTCAGCCCGGCGGCAGGCTCGTCGAGGCAGATCATCTCCGGCGCGGTGCACATGGCGCGCGCGATCTCCAGCCGCCGCTGCTGGCCGTAGGACATCTCCCCCGCCAGCCGGTTGGCGCAGTCCACCAGATCTACCACCTCCAGCCAGTAGAAGGCGTGATCGAGCGCGGCGCTTTCCGCCCGGCGGTAGCCCGGCGTATTCAGCACCCCGGCGATCAGGTTGCGGTTACTCTGCATGTGCTGCGCCACCAGCAGGTTCTCCACCACCGACATTTCGCGGAACAGGCGGATATTCTGGAAGGTACGCGCCAGCCCGGCGCGGTTGACCAGATGGGTGCCGCCGAACATCTTGTAATAGAGGCGCGAACCGAGCCGCTTCGGGCGTATCCAATCACCGGCGCGAAACTTCTGCCCCAGCACCTGGATCACATCGGTTGGCCGCTTGTGGGTATTGAGCAGGATCGCGCCGCCGGTGGCGCGGTAAAAACCGGTCAGGCAGTTGAACACCGTGGTCTTGCCGGCGCCGTTGGGGCCGATCAGGGCGGTGATGGAGCCGCGCTCCACCTCCAGATTGACGTCGTTCAGCGCCTTGATGCCGCCAAAGCGCATCATCAGGTGTTCCACCCGCAAAATGGCGTCGCTCATGGCGCCACCCCCTTGCGTTCCGCAAAGCTGGCGCGGCTGATGCGCACCAGCCCGCGCGGCCGCCAGATCATCATCGCCACCATCAGCACGCCGAACAACAGCACCCGGTATTCGGCAAAGCTGCGCAGCAGCTCCGGCGCCACCGTCAGCACGAAGGCCGCCAGCACCACGCCAAGGGTAGACCCCATGCCGCCCAATACCACGATCGCCAGGATCAGCGCCGACTCGAAGAAGGTGAACGAGGTCGGGTTGACAAAGCCCTGATAGGTGGCGAAAAACACCCCCGCCAGCCCGGCGGTAGAGGCGCCCAGCATAAACGCCGACAGCTTCACCAGCACGTGGTTCAGCCCGAGAGAGCGGCAGGCGATCTCATCTTCGCGCAGCGCCTCCCAGGCGCGGCCGATCGGCATGCGCGTCAGCCGGTGCTTGATGTACAGCACCAGCAGCACCACCAAAAACAGCACCGCGTAGATGAAAATGAACTTGAGATTCGGGTTGTAATCGATGCCGAGAAACTCGTGGATCGGCACGCCGCCGTCTTTGGCGCGCCGGCCGAATTCCAGGCCGAACACCGTCGGCGCCGGCACCGAAATGCCGTTCGGCCCGCCGGTGAGCGACATCCAGTTGTTCAGCACCAGCCGGATGATCTCGCCGAACCCGAGCGTGACGATCGCCAGGTAGTCGCCGTGCATGCGCAGCACCGGGAAACCCAGCAGCGCGCCCGCCAACGCCGCCATCAGCGCCCCCAGCGGCAGCATCGCCCAAAACCCCAGCCCGAGATACTGGTAGCCCAACGCCAACCCGTAGGCGCCGATGGCGTAAAACGCCACGTACCCCAGATCGAGCAGCCCCGCCAACCCGACCACGATGTTCAGCCCCAGCCCGAGCAGCACGTAGATCAGGCCGAGGATCGCCACCGTCAGCAGGTATTTGGTGGCGACGAACGGGAACAGCAGCGCGATCGCCGCCATCAGCGGCAGGAACCAGCGCAGGTTGGATTTATCGCCCAGCGGCCGTACGTAGACGCCGTCGTTGCCGCCGTCGAAGCGCGCCAGCACTCTGCGCCCCGGCGCGGTTTGCAGGAACAGGCTCAGCAGCAGCCGCCCGACCATCACCGCGACGATAATCCACACCAGCCGGTGCGGTTCGAAGTTGAAGCTGTAGCCGTTCAGCACGATGCCGACGATCGGCCCGAACACGATCAGGGCGATCAGCCCGGCCAAGACGGCGTCCAGCAGGCTGCGTTTAACGTCCAGCCCGCCGTTGATCACGGATTGCGACATGGCATTCTCCTTAAACCTTGGCGATCAGCGGCCGGCCGAGCAGCCCCTGCGGACGGAAGATCAGAATCGCCACCAGCAACCCGAAGGAGAACACGTCCTTGTAATCCGAGTTCACCATGCCGGCGAACTGCGCCTCCGCCACCCCGAGCAGCAGCCCGCCCAGCATCGCGCCCGGCAGCGAGCCGATGCCGCCCAGCACCGCGGCGGTGAAGGCCTTGATACCGATGATAAAGCCGACGTAAAAATCGAAGGTGCCGTAGTTCATGGTGATCAGCACCCCGGCCAGCCCGGCCATGGCAGCACCGATCACAAACACCAGCGAGATCACCCGATCGGTATTGATGCCGAGAATCGAGGCCATTTTGCGATCCTGCTGGGTGGCGCGGCAGATGCGCCCCAGCCGGGTACGCTGAATGATGTAGGTGAGGATCGCCATGCCGAGCAGTGACGCCACCAGAATGAACACCTTGGTGTAGGTGATCTGCACCACGCCGCCGTCGAACTCCAGGCGGAACACGCCGCTCAGCAGCGTAGGGATACCCTGCTGGCGCGGCCCCTGGCTTATCTGCGCGTAGTTTTGCAGGATTAACGACATGCCGATGGCGGAGATCAGCGGCGCCAGGCGGGTGGAGTTGCGCAGCGGCTTGTAGGCAATACGCTCGATCACCCAGCCGTACACCCCGGTGATAACGATGGTGAACACCAGCGTGCCGAGGATCAGCAACGGGAACGAGTGCAGCCCGAAGAACGACAGCAGCGCCAAACCGATGGCGCACAGGTAGGCGGAGATCATGTACACCTCGCCGTGAGCGAAGTTGATCATACCGATGATGCCGTAAACCATGGTGTAGCCAATGGCGATTAGGCCATACACCGCACCGAGGGTCAGGCCGTTGATCAGCTGTTGCAGAAAGAATACATCCATAATGAGCAGTCTCGCCTGGTAAGGCCGCCAACGCAGTCCGACGCGGCCCAAAGGTCATCGAGGAACGGGCTCGCCAGGGCGGCGAGCCCGTCTGTCATAGAGTCACAACGTCAGTATTGGGTTGTTCAAAGCTGGTGATATTTGCCCTTGTCATCCCACTGATAGACCACGTAGTCCGAGACCTTCAGGTCGCCCTTCTGATCCCAGGCTTTTTTGCCCATCACGGTGTCGACATCGTGCGACTTCAGCCATTCGGCGGCCTTGGCGCTGTCTTTGCCGCCGGTGGCGTTGAAGGCGGCGGCGATCGCCTGGATCGAGGCATAGGAGTAGAGGGTGTACCCTTCCGGTTCAAAACCGCTGGCGCGGAACTTGGCGATCACCGCCTTGCCTTCCGCGATCTGACGCGGATCGTTGCCGAAGGTCATCAGCACGCCGTTGGTGTACTGCGGCCCGCCGGCGGCGGTCACCAGCTCTTCGGTCACCACGCAGTCGCCGGAGAAGAACTTGGCGGTCACGCCCTGCTCGCGCATCTGGCGCACCAGCGGCCCGGCTTCCGGATGGCAGCCGCCGAAGTAGACCACGTCCGGCTTGACCGAGGCGATCTTGGTCACCAGCGCGTTGAAGTCTTTCTCACCGCGCGACAGCCCCTCATACAGCACTTCCTTGACCCCGCGCTTGTTCATTGCCGCCTTCGCTGCGTCCGCCAGCCCCTGGCCGTAGGTGTCTTTATCGTGGATCACCGCGATGCGTTTGGCCTTCAGGGTATCCAGCATGTAGTTGGTGGCGATCACCCCCTGCTGATCGTCGCGCCCGCACATGCGGAACATCGTCTTCATGCCGCGCTCGGTGATCTGCGGGTTGGTGGAGCCGGGGGTAATGGCGATGATGCCGGCCTCGTCATACACCTCGGAGGCGGGCATGGTGGAAGAGGAGCAGAAGTGGCCGACCACCGCCGAGACCTTGTCCTGATCCACCAGCCGGTTGGCGACCGCGACCGCCTGTTTCGGTTCGCAGGCGTCATCCCCCTGCACCAGCTTGATTTTTTCCCCTTTGATGCCGCCGGCGGCGTTGATATCCGCCGCCGCCTGCGAAGCCCCGCGCCAATACTGATCGCCGTAAGTGGCGTTCGGCCCGGAGAACGGCCCGGCGACGCCGATGACAATATCGGCCTGCGCGGAAAACGCCGTACCTAAACAACCGATGAGCAAAGCAGCGAGCGGACTTTTTATCAATTTCGATGACATTGTTATCTTCCTCAGCACTGTTGTAGCGAAACGCCCTGGGGCGCGGATCAGTCACTTTATGTGTAGACGGGGAAAATAATTTTCTTGAGAGCGCAGTCGCATTCCCCAAAAATGGGTAAGCAAAAATCCAGCCATTGTGACGACGAATACATATTGTTTGCTTATTCATCCTACATATCAGTTGCGGCGCGGCGTGTGGCGGCGTTAGCCGGAGACTGGGCAATACGGCTAGCGCGAGAGGAAGTATGGGAGGGAGAACGGCCCTGCACCATCGCCGTGCAAGGGCATGTGCAAGCGACGCGATAACGAGACCGGCGGCAAACATCACCGCCTGGCGATGTAAAATGCCGAAAAACAGCGCAAGGTGCTCATTCCCTCAGCAAACGCACTTTTTTTGCAGTTTAGCGCTTTGACAAACCCCAGGCGCCCCGCTATTATTCGCCCCGTTCACACGATTCCTCTGTAGTTCAGTCGGTAGAACGGCGGACTGTTAATCCGTATGTCACTGGTTCGAGTCCAGTCAGAGGAGCCATATTTAGAGAAGCCCGCTTAAGGAAACTTAAGCGGGCTTTTTGCTTTAACGCTAAATGCATCGACAGGCAGCGTTACTCTTTGGCTATCGGCGCGTCATTCTCATCAATTTTTACCTTGCCCTGAATATCCGCAATCTTCTGCTCCAGATCCGCCACCTGTGCTTTGCTGTGCAGCAAGGTATAGGTCAGATCAAACTGCGCACTGGCGCCTGGCTGCAGCTGCTTAACGCGTTTTTGTTCGCGCTCGATAGTGACCGGGTAGGCATAGCTGGTGCCCGGCTCAATCCCCGTGACATACCCCTGTTTTAACGTATCGGTATTCTTCCACAGCGTCAGGACGGGCAACTGGCGGGTATCGAACTGAATCGCCACCCCTTTGTCGCCCGCGTTATTGACCAGCGCCGCCAGTGTCTGATGATTCGGATCCGATAATGGCTTAATGTTAAAGACCATTTCATCGAACCCTTTGGTTGGACCGGCATAGGTTGCCCAGGTCTTCAGCCCGGCTTTGGCATAGTCGTTAAACGGGCTGATGCTGGCCATCGGCGCCAGGAAGCGGGCGCCATTTTCCAGAATCGGTGCGCCGAAATTGCTGTGATAAATAATCTGGTAGTCATGGGGATAATCCGCCCGGTTGGTTAACACATCATGCAGGCGGAAACTGTTGCTGCCGGGCACATAGCGCAATTCGGTCAGGGTTTGCAGATCGGCTTTTTTGAATGTGCTCTCTTTGATCAGGCCGCGAACACGAATTTCATACGGCGCCGTATCCGCGACCTCAACCTCAACCCGCGAGGCCGGCGTATTGCCCGCTTTGCCGTGCAACGTGTACATTTGCCCTCCTTCGGTCACCGGATGACCGGTCCACTCATAGCCACAACGCACCATCATCTCGTTGAAACCTTCCAGCCAGCCGAGCCCATTGCGGCTTTCCAGGTTGATAAAGGCGGGATTGACCACCTCTTTGACCGGGGAATCCCATCCCATTTTCGCGCCAAAGCCTTCTGCCCGCAGGAGGTTCATGCCGCGGGTGGGGCTCAGCGTGATGGTCAGGCCATCCTCGCTGCGGATAATGACGACTTTGCTGCCTTCTTGCTTGCCGCCGTGCAACACTTTCTGCTCAATGCTGAACGTTTTATCCTTCACCTTCAGCGCCTCGCTCGAAATCTTCCAGTTTCCTTTCTCCACGCCATCTTCAGCGCTGGTCAGCACCCAACTCTGCGCCGCAGCCTGTCCTGAAATCAGGGCCGAAAACACCGCCATCACCCATGCCTTTTTCATTTCCCTTCCCCTTTAGCTGAATCGTTTTTTTTCTAAGCAAGGAAAATCTACTGTTAAGCAGGTTAAAGAAATGTGATGAGCTTCACCGGGTGAGTATTTGACGAAATAGCGCGATAAAAATACGAATTTCATCGCAGTTTTAATGAAAGACGTTGAGTTTTTGCACACAAAACGAGCTATTTATCAACATAATTTGTATCGTTTCAGCTAAGGAGCAAAGAGACAGTTACGGGCAAGCAAGACATCGCGAAGGGAGTGCGCGTGGCTTGTTTAACGCTATCCGGCCCAAACGAAAGTGCTCAGACAGCCTGCCCGTCTTGCGCCTCTTTGCTTTCACGGCCGCCTGCTTGTGTCAAAGGAGCCCTGGTGCATAAAGCCCGCTCCGGGGAACCTGAGCGGGCTTTGTGCCTTTCTGCCGTTAGCGCTTACAGCACAAACTCGTAGTGAGAGCCGTCCGGCAGTTCGATGTCCAGGCGCAGTTTGCCGCCGGCCGCCTCAACATAGCGTTTAAGCGAAGACAGTTTCAGATCGCGGCCCGGTTTTTCCATCACGGCAACGGTCGGCTGCCTGATCCCCAGCGCCTGCGCCATTTCAACCTGCGTTTTCTGTACTTTTTCACGCAGCTCGGCAAGGTGAATGTTCAGCATGATGTCCGCCGCCAGCGCCTGCGCTTTGGCCACGACCTCGGGCTTTTCATCCGCAATAAGCTGTTCCAACGTTCTGCCCATCGCGTCACTCCTTCTCGTTTAATGTGTTCAGCCAGTTCGTGAATTCCCGATCGGCAACCTGGATCATCCGATCGTAAAAACGCTTTTCATTACCAGCTTTATTGCCCGCGCAAAGCACGATGCCAATACGGTACGGATCGAAAGCGAAGAATGCCCGCAACGGTTCGCCTCGGCACTGAATGCGCAACTCTTTCATATTGCTGTAACGTGAGCCTTTAACCGTATCGGCATAGGGTCTGGGCAGCCCCGGCCCCTTTTCCCGCAGGACCATCAATGCGGCAAGTACGCCGGCCCGATCGGCATCGCTGAGCGATCTGTACCAATGATCAAATGCATCCGTTGTTTTAATTTCCCACACGGGATCTCCCTAAAATATAGATCAGTAACTATATAGATGTAAAGCTATAGCAGAGAGGCGCAGGGATAACATGCAAAGGCATACGTGGATACTGCAAGGCTGAACGTACATCCACGTATTTTGCAAACGCAGTGCGAGGTATTCATCTTTTTACGTACGGTATCGAACAATCGTTCAGAGGCACGGGGCGCTTCCCCGCCGCCCCTTTATGAACCCTGTCACAAAAAGCGCATAACGTTTTCGGCGTTCTGCGCAGCGGGCAATGAGCGACAAACTTGTTAACGCCACGTTACATCGGGTTAGGCAACATTGTTAACGCCGATTGATGCGTCAAACGCATCGCGTCATGCGTTTATTGCGCTTATTTACTTTATTTTCCTGAGCGAGTCTTCAGCAACAGGCGCGGCGTCAAACGCCAATAACAAACTGGAGATAAAGATGCATTCCTCTACCTCACCCATGACCATCAGGGCCAGAACCGGCGCGATACTGCGCGTCACCTCCGGCAACTTTTTAGAACAGTTCGATTTTTTCCTGTTCGGCTTTTACGCTACCTACATCGCACACACCTTTTTCCCGGCCAGCAGCGAATTTGCCTCGCTGATGATGACCTTCGCGGTATTCGGCGCCGGTTTTCTGATGCGCCCGATCGGCGCTGTCGTGCTAGGTGCTTACATCGATAAAGTCGGCCGCCGCACAGGGCTGATCGTGACCCTGTCGATCATGGCCGCGGGCACCTTCCTGATCGTGCTGATCCCCTCTTACCAAAGCATCGGGCTTTGGGCGCCGCTGCTGGTGCTGTGCGGGCGTCTGTTGCAAGGCTTCTCGGCGGGCGCGGAGCTGGGTGGCGTGTCCGTCTATCTGGCTGAAATCGCCACGCCGGGCCGTAAAGGCTTCTACACCAGCTGGCAGTCCGGCAGCCAGCAGGTGGCTATCATGGTGGCGGCAGCCATGGGCTTCGCGCTCAATGCGGCGCTGGAAGAAAGCGCCATTCGCGAATGGGGCTGGCGCCTGCCTTTCCTGTTTGGCTGCCTGATCGTTCCCTTCATCTTCTTCCTGCGCCGCAAGCTGGAAGAGACGCAGGAATTTACCGCTCGCCGTCACCACCTGGCGATGCGCGACGTGTTTAAAACCCTGCTGAAAAACTGGCCGGTGGTGATCGCCGGCATGCTGATGGTCGCCATGACCACCACCGCGTTTTACCTCATCACCGTCTATGCGCCGACCTTCGGCAAAAAGGTGCTGCTGCTCAGCGCTTCAGACAGCTTGCTGGTCACCCTGCTGGTGGCGATCTCCAACTTCATCTGGCTGCCCATCGGCGGCGCGCTGTCGGACCGTTTCGGCCGCAAACCAGTGCTGGTCACCATGACGTTGCTGACGTTGGCCACCGCCTACCCGGCGCTGAGCCTGCTCGCCGCCGCCCCCAGCTTCAGCATGATGCTGGCCGTGCTGCTGTGGCTGTCCTTCATTTACGGCCTCTACAACGGCGCGATGATCCCGGCCTTGACGGAGATCATGCCAACGGAAGTGCGGGTGGCCGGGTTCTCGCTGGCCTACAGCCTGGCGACGGCGGTGTTCGGCGGCTTTACGCCGGTAGTCTCCACTGCGTTGATCGAATACACCGGCGACAAAGCTTCACCGGGCTACTGGATGAGCTTCGCCGCGCTGTGCGCCCTGCTGGCGACGCTGTATATGTATCGCCGCATCGCCATGCCGCTGCAAACCGCGCGCTAAGCCGCCATCTCAAAAGGAATGATGTCATGCTAAAACTCACTCGTTCGATCCTCGCCGCGCTGGTGTGCGTCTCCTGCAGTACGGCGGCGCTGGCCAAAGACGTGACCGTGATGATCTCCGGCGGCTTCAAAGCCGCGCTGGAGAAGCTGGCCCCGGAATATGAAGCCCAAAGCGGCGATAAAATCATTCTGGTGTCCGGCCCCTCGATGGGCAAAACGCCGCAGGCGATCCCCGCGCGGTTAGCGCGCGGAGAGCAAGCCGATGTGCTGATCATGGTGGGCGACGCGCTCACCCAACTGGAAAAAGAGCGCTGGACCCAGCCAGGTTCGCGCGTGGAGCTGGCCGATTCGCCGATCGGAATGGTGGTCAAACAGGGCGCGCCCAAGCCGGTGGTAAAAACGGATGCCGACCTGCGCAAGGTCCTGCTGCAGGCGGACTCTTTCGCCTATTCCGACAGCGCCAGCGGCCGCTATGTCAGCGGCCAACTGTTTAAAAAGCTGGGTATCGAGGAACAGGTGAAAGGGAAAGCGCATAAGGTTGAGCGCATTCCGGTGGCCTCTGAAGTGGCGCAGGGGAAATACGCACTGGGCTTCCAGCAGGTCAGCGAATTGCTACCCGTGGCGGGCGTGACCTTTATCGGCGAGCTGCCGGAAAACGTGCAGTACATCACCCGCTTCGCGGGCGCGGTAACCGCCAAGGCGGAGCACCGCCGCGAAGGCAAAGCGCTGCTGGACTTCCTCACCTCCTCTCAGGCGCAGCCGACCATTCGTGCGACCGGCATGCGAACCGTGCCGGCGCCGCAGCCGGTCAGGCAGAGTGATACTGTTCAGTAATCAGCTTTTCCAACTCGGCGGCGACGAAAGACTGCATGCGGCCGCCGCGTCTGATGAGGCCTACGGTGCGTTTCACCACCGGATCGACCAGCGGCACCGACGTCAACACTGAATGCTCTGAAGCGGGCATCGACATGGCGGGCACGGCGGCAATGCCGATGCCCGCCTCAACCATGCCCAGCATGGTCGTCACATGGCGAGTTTCACACACGCTGGGGCGTTCCGGCACGAGGTGTTCCAGGCGCTGATCGAGCAGATTGCGATTGCCGGAGGTTTTATCCAGCGACACGTAATCCTGCTGATAAAACTCCCGCCAGGTGAGGCTCTTTTTACCGGCGAGCGAATGGTCACGCCGGCAGGCGGCCACGTAGACGTCCCCCACCAACGGCACAAACTCAAGATTAGGCTGCAGCCGCCCTGCGAAGCAGATGCCGAAATCGGCCTGGCCGCCGGTGACCGCCTCGATGACATTGCCTGCGCTGCCGTCGATCAACTTAACGCGCACGCGCGGATAGCGAAGCCGGAAACGGCGTATCACGTCGGGCATGAAATAGTAGGCCGCCGATGGCACCGTGGCGACGGTGACCAGCCCCACCCGCTCCTGGCTGACCTTATCGATATCGGCCATCACCGCTTCGACGTTCATCAGTAACTGCTCCGAACGTTCGGCGAAGGCCTGCCCGTACAGCGTCAAGGTCACGCGCCGGGTGGTGCGGTCGAACAATTTGATGCCCAGCGCGTTTTCCAGCTTCTCAATCCTGCGGCTCAATGCCGACTGCGACAGGCAGATGGACTCTGCGGCCAGCCGAAAATTGCCGTACTCCACCAGCGCGCGAAACGCATAAAGATCGTTGAGATCAAAATTCACGGGCATAACGGCCAACTCTCCTTGCTGAAATGGCAGAGGACGCAAAACAACGATGATAACCGCTTATATCGCCACGGCAACCGGCTTGCTGGTTGAGCCACCAAAGCCCCTATCGCCCCAGCAGCACCATTCCCCAAATAATGATAGTCATCACCACGGCCACCAGCTGCGCTGCGCCGCCCAAATCTTTGGCGCGTTTGGATAACGGATGTAATTCCAGCGAAATGCGATCGACCACGGTTTCAATCGCCGTATTAAGCAGTTCAACCACCAATAGCAGAAAACTGCAGGTGATTAATAACAGCCGCTCTATATTTGTAATATCTAAACCAAATGTAACAACCAGTAAAATGGCGTTAATAACCAATAATTGGCGGAACGCATCTTCGGTAAGCACGGCGTCAATAAACCCGGCCCAGGAATTCCTTATGCTGTAGGTTAATCGGCTTATTCCTTTTTTCTTTTCCACAGGCATACAATCTGCTCTCGTCAAGACTGCGACAATCACTCGCGAATAAATAACGCGGCGTGAATTTATCACGAGTTTATTAATTAATGACCTTAACTGTTCTCTTCCAGGAGGCGATGCATTCCCTCACGCGCCGTCACCCTGCCCCTGAAACGGCACCGCCCGAAAATACCCTGCCGCGGTTATTATTCTGAGAACGTGAAAAGGCGATGCGTTATCAGCCGGTTAAAGCGTTTTCTCGAACAAGCGGTAGCGCTTATAGGGAACTGCGCCAATGCGTTCTAAAATCGTCCGCATGCCGGTATTGGTTTCCAGGATCCACGACATTTCCAACGCGTCGATATTGCGCTTCGCGAAAGGCTCGCGCAGCGCCTCAATAAGCAACAGCGCAATAATCGGCCCGATGCGGCTGAATTGATATTCCTGACGCACGCCCATCAACGGCACGCGCGCGGTGCGCACGCCGCTGACTTTCAGCCGCCACAAGAGCTTCGCCCAACCGAACGGCAATAACCGCCCCTGCAGATCGGCAATCGCTTCGTTGATGTTTGGCAGGCCGACAATAAAGGCGCAGGGGGCACCATCCACCTCGGCGATATGGATCATATCGTCGGGCACCAGAAACTTCAGCTGATCCCCCATGGTGGCGAACTCATGCTCGGTGAACGGGACAAACCCCCAGTTATGCTGCCACCCAGAGTTGAACACCTCGCGCAGCACCTGCATCTCCTCGCGAAAGCGCTTGCGATTGAGGCGGCGCACGGTCACCTTTTTGCGCACCTGATCCATCATCCGAGTCAGCGATGGCGAAAAATGCAGATCGGTTCTTTTCATCCAATAGGCAAGCAAATCAATCCCTTCGCTGTAGCCCTGTTGCGCTATCTGGGCCGCGTAGTAGGGTTTCGCGTGCGTCATCAGGGCGGAAGGCGGGGTATCGAACCCTTCGACCAACAGGCCGCTTTCCTGATTGATATTGAGGCTGAATGGCCCGGTGATTTTACGCGCGCCTTTCGATCTCAGCCACTCTTCCGCGACCGTGAATAAGGTGCTGAAAACGGCGGGATCGTCAACGGCGTCAATCATGCCGAAGTGGCCGGTATCCTCGCCATGCAGCTCCCGGTGCAGAGAATCGATTTGCGCCGTGATGCGCCCAACGACTTTGCCTTGTTTTTTGGCCACCCATGCCTGCCATTCAATATGGTCGGTGCCGGGATTCTTCTTTGACAGGTGCTCTTCGCGCTCGACATGCAGCGGCTCAATCCAGTTCGGATCATCGCGAAACAGTTGCGAAGGGAAAGCAATAAATTCTTTAAGTTCGCGTTTATCCAGAACTTTCTCAATACGGATCATAAATAGCCTTACGTTTTAATAAAATAATTAAATGAGCGCGCGACAACGCCTTTAGCATTTTTTATGCTGTTCTCTTTTATTGGATTGTGTATTGCCTCCGGTTCAATGATAAGAAAAACCGAATATTACCCCCTGTGAATCAGCGCATTATTGGCTCTACATTCACCCTGTGATGTCCATAATTGATAAAAAAAGGAAACAGAAAGCGGCGCAGCCAGGCTACGCTAATGGTGCTCTTTTATTATTTCGTGCTGTTATGGCAAAATAAACTCGCCGTCTTTAGTGTACCGACTTTAATCAGGAGGTGTGCCGCCATCTTTACCACTTAATGCTCTTTTTAAGATTAGCCTTAAATGAATCGTTCACTTTTGGATTTCTTGCGGCATACTGTTTAGGAAGTGTTTAAGTTCCAAGATAGCCATGCATGAGGTCATAACCTATGAGCCGACAGTTATTTCCTGCCCGACAGATGCAGACTAAAGAACGGCGAAACCCGGATATTACAATAGCCTCTCGTATATCGCCGGGGTGCCGTTCAGGCTGATAGCACGGGCTACTCGCGCTCTGACCGGTTAATAACCGGCGTGCCGCTCAAGCACGGCAATATACGCTGTTCGCGGAATGAAGATGGTTGAATAACAAACTTATTCAAAAACCTATTCATAGTAAAACATCAATTACCTCGCCAAGAGTGATTTTTCTCTTTTGGTGATTTTTAATCTATGGCTAAGTTTGTCTATGTCTGAAACAAGTTCCGTTCATTCTCTTCCTATGCGCTATGCGGACTTCCCCACTTTAGTGGACGCGTTGGATTACGCGGCGCTGGGCAATACGGGAATGAATTTTTACGACCGTCGCAATCAACTCGTGACCGTTCTCGAATATCGCACGCTGCAGCAAAAAGCGATCTCGGGCGCGCGGCGCTTATTGTCCCTGAAGCTCAAGAAAGGCGATCGCGTGGCGCTTATCGCCGAAACCAGCGCGGGATTCGTCGAAGCCTTTTTTGCGTGCCAATATGCCGGCCTGGTGGCGGTACCGTTGGCGATCCCGATGGGCGTGGGCCAGCGCGACTCCTACACCGCCAAACTGAAAGGGCTGATCGCCAGTTGCAACCCGGCGGCGATCATCAGCAGCGAAGAGTGGACACCGCTCATCGCGTCGGCCACGGAAAACACGTCGGCGATGCACATCCTCAGCGACGAGGATTTTAACGCCTTGCCGGAGCCGGAGATCGCGTTGCCCGCGCCTTCGCCCGACGATATCGCCTACCTCCAATACACCTCGGGCAGCACCCGCTTTCCGCGCGGCGTGATCATTACCCAGCGGGCGGCCATGGCGAACCTGAACGCGATCAGCCGCGACGGGATCAAGCTGCGTGCGGGCGATCGCTGCGTTTCATGGCTGCCCTTCTATCACGACATGGGCCTGGTCGGTTTCCTGCTGACGCCGGTAGCGACCCAGCTGTCCGTCGATTATCTGCGCACGCAAGATTTCGCCATGCGCCCGATGCAGTGGCTGAAACTGATCGCCAAGAATCGCGGCACGGTGTCCGTCGCCCCGCCGTTCGGCTACGATCTGTGTCTACGCCGCAGCAACGCCAAAGAGCTGGCCGATCTGGATCTTTCCAGCTGGCGGGTTGCCGGCGTAGGCGCCGAGCCGATCCCGGCCGAGCTGCTCGGCCAGTTTGGCGAACACTTCAGCAGCATCAACTTCGACAGCAAAGCCTTCATGCCGTGTTACGGCCTGGCCGAGAACACCCTGGCGGTGAGCTTTTCCGATCCTTGCTCCGGCCCGCAAACCAACGCGGTCGACCGCGATATTTTGGAGTACGAGGGTAAAGCGGTCGCGCCGGGCAAAAAAACCCGCGCCGTCTCGACCTTCGTCAACTGCGGCCGTGCGCTGCCCGGCCACCGCATCGAGATCCGCAGCGAAACCGGGCAACCGCTGCCGGAGCGCCAGGTCGGCCATATCACGATTTCCGGTCCCAGCCTGATGAACGGCTATTTCTGCGACGATGAATCTCAGAAGCAAATTCAGGTGACCGGGTGGATGGATACCGGCGATCTGGGCTACCTGCTGGACGGCTATCTGTACGTCACCGGCCGCAAGAAGGACTTGATCATCATTCGCGGCCGCAATATCTGGCCACAGGATATCGAGTACGTCGCGGAATCCGAACCGGAAATCCGTTCCGGCGATGCGATTGCCTTCGTGACTGAAGAACACGACGAAGCGGCCAGGATCATTTTGCAAATCCAGTGCCGAGTCAGTTCGGAAGAACGCCGGGAACAAATCGTGCATTCGCTGAGCGCGCGCATTCAAAGCGAGTTCGGCATTGCGGTGGACATCGAGCTGCTGCCGCCGCACAGCATTCCCCGCACGTCATCGGGCAAACCCGCCCGTGCGGAGGCCAAAAAACGCTGGCTGAGCGCTTCGCTCTATCCGCAAATGCCGCAGCTGGCCGGTTTCGCGCAATGAGCGGCACCGTCGCAGTGACGGGCGCGACCGGCTTTATCGGTCGGCATATCGTCCAGGAACTGCTGGCGCAAGGGTTTAACGTGCGCGCCCTGACGCGGCAAGCCGGAAAAGCCGCTGCGGACAACCTGCAGTGGATCCCCGGCGCGCTGGAAGATCGGCCCTCGCTCACCGAGCTGGTGCGCGGCGCAGAATACGTCGTGCATTGTGCGGGCCAGGTGCGCGGGCATGCGGAAGCGGTGTTCACCCGCTGCAACGTCACCGGCAGCCTGAACCTGATGCAGGCGGCCAGGCAAAACGGCCGCTGCAATCGTTTCTTGTTCATGTCGTCGCTGGCGGCCCGCCATCCGGCGCTGTCCTGGTACGCCCATTCAAAACAGGCCGCCGAGCAGCAACTCATCGCAGCCTCCGGCGATATCGCGCTGGGGATTTTCCGCCCAACGGCGGTTTACGGGCCGGGCGATAAAGAGCTGAAACCGCTGTTCAACGGCCTGCTGCGCGGCGTACTGCCCCGGCTGGGCGCGCCTGAGGCCAAGCTCACTTTTCTGCACGTGAGCGATTTGGCAAAGGCGGTCAGCCAATGGGTGCAGGCCGAACCCGCGCAGCCGAATATTTACGAACTGTGCGACGGCGTGGCCGAAGGCTATAACTGGCTGCGCCTGCGCGACATCGGCGCCGCCGTGCGTCACGGGCCGGTGCGTCTGGTGGGCATTCCGCTGCCGCTGCTGAAAGCCCTGGCGGATATCAGCGTGGTGTGGAACCGCCTGGTCAAACAAGAGCCGATGCTGACGCGCAGCAAAATACGCGAATTAACGCATCACGACTGGTCCGCCAGTAATCACGCGCTGTCGCAACAGATTAATTGGTTTCCACAGGTAAGTTTGGAGCGCGCACTGCGCGAAGGGCTGTTTTAATTATTCCAATTAGAGGTGTGTCAACGTTCTTATGCTAAATCGCGATGCTGTAATGGATTATATCCTGACGTGTTTGCAAGGTATCGTCGAAGGCGGAGTGGAAATAAAACCTGATAGCGATCTCGTCAATGATCTTGGCCTGGAATCCATCAGAGTCTTGGATCTGCTGATGATGCTGGAAGATGAATTAGATATCTCCATTCCTATCAATATATTGCTTGATGTCAGAACGCCTGAGCAACTGCTTGACGCGCTGCGCCCTTATCTGGAGAAAAACCATGGGACTGTATGATAAGTTTGCGCGGCTCGCCAATGACCGTGAGCAATTTCAAACGTCCGGTCTGAATCCGTTCGGCACCTGCATCGACGAAGTCTATTCCGCCACCCAGGGGCGCATCGGCGATCAAAAGATTGTCCTCGCCGGCACCAATAATTACCTTGGCCTGACGTTCGATGCGCAGGCGATCGCCGCCGGCCAGGCGGCCCTGGCCGCGCTCGGCACCGGCACCACCGGCTCGCGCATGGCGAACGGCAGTTACGGATCGCACCTGACGCTGGAACGGGAGCTGGCGGAATTCTTCGATCGCCCCAGCGCCATCGTGTTCTCCACCGGCTATACCGCCAACCTGGGCGTCATCAGCACGCTGGCGGGACCAGGCTCCGTGGTGTTGATCGACGCGGACAGCCACGCGAGCATTTACGACGCCTGCGCCCTCGGCGGCGCGGAGATTATTCGCTTCCGCCACAATGACGCCGCCGATCTGGAGCGCCGCATGGTGCGCCTGGGCGAACGCGCCCGCGAGGCGATCATTATCGTGGAAGGCATCTACAGCATGCTGGGCGACGTCGCCCCGCTGGTGGAAATCGTCGATATCAAGCGGCGGCTCGGCGGCTATCTGCTGGTCGACGAAGCGCACTCCTTCGGCGTGATGGGCGAGCACGGCCGCGGCCTGGCCGAAGCGCTCGGCGTCGAGCAAGACGTGGATATTATCCTGGGCACCTTCAGCAAAAGCCTGGCTTCAATCGGCGGTTTCGCCGTCGGCGGCAAAGGGATGGACGTGCTGCGCTACAGCAGCCGGCCGTATATCTTTACCGCTTCGCCGTCGCCGTCCAGCATCGCATCGGTGCGCACGGCGCTGCAAAAAATCGCGCGCCATCCCGAGCTGCGGGAAAAGCTGTGGAGCAACGCGCACCGTCTGTACCACGGCCTCGCCGAACTGGGGTATACCCTGGGGCCGCGCATCAGCCCGGTGGTGCCGGTGATGATCGGTTCAAAAGAAGAAGGATTGCGTTTCTGGCGCGAGCTGATCGCCCACGGGGTGTATGTAAACCTGGTGCTGCCACCGGCCGCGCCGGCGGGCGTCACCCTGTTGCGCTGCAGCGTCAATGCCGCGCACAGTGATGAAGAGATAGACGCCATCGTGCGCGCCTTTGCGGCGCTGAAAAAATAAAGCCTTCCCTCTCGGCCGCGGCGGCGGTGCCAAAATGGTATCGCCGCCCTGCCGAATCGCTGCGCACCTCAGTGCGCAGCCGTTGATACCCCATCAGCCGAATAGCGATAACCCTGCGCCGCCATAAATTCCCCGATGGCTTTTTCCGCCGCCGAAAGCACCTCCTCGATCGGCCGATCGGCATCGAGATCCACGATGTCGGCGCCTTCGAACGTCAATAACGGCGTGACGGCGATCTTCTTCTCCAACGCCGCTTTGCGGTGATCGGGTTTACGCGCGCAGGCCACGTCCAGACTGACATTCAGCTTGAGTACCAGATCCGGTTTTTGCCCCGCCATCCATTGGAACGCCGCCCGCTCGCGCGCCGCCAGCCAACGGACAAAACGGCTCCCTTCCACGTCGACGGGAAAAACCGTACCGTCGTAAGCGCCGGGGATTTGCGCCTGCGGAAAACGGTCGGTCAACACGATGAACCCTTGCCGACGGTACGCCAGCATGCGGCGGAAACGCAGCAGCCGCCGCCCCACGAAAGCGATGATCACCGCCGACGGCAACAGGCCGATGCGGGATTTTTTCGTTTTGACTTTTTTGGTATTACTCTCGATAGCCTTGCCCACCGAGCGCCCGAGCAGCGGCAATTTCGCCGCCGCGCGGCCGACGTTGCCCGCCTGTTTGCCCAGATGCACTTGCACCGCCGGGCCATAATGTTTCATATACGCGATCAGATGTTCACAAACGGTGGACTTACCCGATCCGTCGCTGCCGATAACCGCAATCAGCGGCGGAAATTTTGCACTCATAATAAGACTCTCTTTCAATACACCAGAAACGGCGTGCCATATTTGAAGCGACCTATCGCTTATCATTGCCGTGGCGGCTACGTGAAAAAATTTACCGTAGCGCGGCGCCAAAAAGCACAAAATATTAAGCGAAAATGGAAAACCTCTGCTCTTTTTTCATCGTGAGCCCTGCCGGGAATTAACATAAAAAGCGAAACCGGCGCGCGCACGAACAATTAGCACAAAATAACAAGAACGAACGCCATAAATATCAATTCAAATAGCGAACAAGAATACCAATCTCATTATTTTATCGCAGCAAAGCACAATAAATATCTTGAACCCAAGGCGTATTGGAATACAATAGTTTTTTTCGCATTGGATCAATTATTGTGAGTCAGCAGATAAGACCTTCATCTGATCGCTCGCCCGTGCGCGTAATAGCGATAACCGGCTGTGACGGCTCGGGAAAATCCACGTTAGCTGCCAGCCTGGTCGAGGCCTTATCGGCGCAAGAACCTGCCGAACTGCTGTATCTCGGCCAGTCTTCCGGGCGCATCGGCGAATGGATCAGTTCGCTGCCGATTATTGGCGCGCCCTTCGGGCGTTATTTGCTGAAGAAATCGCAGCGCGTGCATGAGCGCCCTTCCACACCGCCGGATAATGCCACGGCGCTGGTAATTTTTTTACTCTCCTATTGGCGCGTTTATAAATTCCGTCGCATGCTGAAGAAAAGTCGCAGCGGCGCATTGCTGATCACCGATCGTTATCCGCAGGCCGAAGTGGCAGGGTTTCGTTTCGATGGCCCGCAGCTGGCGAAAACCGCCGGCGGCAATCGCTGGATCCGCTGGCTGAGAAAGCGCGAACAAAAGCTGTACCAATGGATGGCGTCTTATCAGCCCTTATTATTAATTCGGCTGGATATTGACGAACAAACGGCCTATTCACGTAAACCCGATCACTCGCTGGCGGCGTTGCGTGAAAAGATCGCCGTCATCCCGCACCTGACGTTTAATGGCGCTAACATATTGGATTTAGACGGCCGCGAGCCGGCTAACCGTATTTTCGATGCCTCACTGCGCGCCGTTAAAATATCGCTGAGGGCCGCCAATGCCTAGCAGCCAAATAACCTTTTCGTACCGAAACAGATGAAAAAAAATAAACTCACCGCCGAACAGGATACCTCTCCCACCTGCATCACCGGGCTGATTGCCGTGGTGGGCAGCGACGGCACGGGCAAGTCCACGCTGACCGCCGATCTGGTGAAAAACCTGCAGCAACATCGCCCCACGGAGCGCCGCTATTTGGGGCTGATCTCCGGCGAAGACGGCGACAAAATCAAGAAGTTGCCGTTCATCGGCGTGTGGTTGGAACGGCGCCTCGCGGCCAAATCCGATAAAACCCAGCGCATGAGCAACAGGCCGCCGGCGCTGTGGGCGGCGCTGATCATGTACGGCTTTTCGCTGTGGCGCGCCGCCAACCTGCGCAAGGTGCGACGGCTGGCGCAGAGCGGCGTGCTGGTGGTCAGCGATCGCTACCCGCAGGCGGAAATTTCAGGTTTTTACTACGATGGGCCCGGCATCGGCGTGGAACGCGCAAAAGGCTGGCTATTGAGCCGCCTGGCGGCGCGCGAACGCCGTTTATATCAACGCATGGCCGTCTATCGGCCGGCGCTGATCATTCGCCTTGATATCGACGTCGATACGGCATTTTCCCGCAAGCCCGATCACAGCTATGAAGAGCTGAAAGACAAGATCGCCGCCATGGTGCGCCTGCAGTACAACGGTGCGCGCATCATCGAGCTGGACGCCAGAGCCCCTTACGACGAGGTGCTGAGCAACGCGCTCAACGCCATTTCCGCCGTAGTGAATCCCGCGAAGCGCCCACAGAGCGATATCGGGCAACCCGGCGAAAACGCCGGCGAAGAAACTCAGGTTTATTAAACGCATACAGGGCAAGCGCATGACGGCGGAAAAAAAAATGCAGCAAAACAACGATAACGGCTGGTTTTGGTTATGAAACGGTGGTTTTCCGATGGCGCGTTTCGCTCCATTTTACGTAATGCCGCCTATTTAGGCTCCGGCAGCGTCGCCAGCGCGCTGCTCGGCCTGCTGGCGCTCTCCTGCGCCGGGAAAGGCATGTCGCCTGAAATGTTCGGCGTGCTGGTGGTGATCCAGGCCTACACCAAAGCGGTCAGCGATTTCATCAAATTCCAGACCTGGCAGTTTGTGGTGCAATTCGGCACCCCGGCGCTGGAGCATCAAAATACCGGGCGCTTCCGCGACGTCGTCGCCTTCTCCTTTGGCCTGGATATCGCCAGCGGCGTCATCGCCGTGCTGGGCGGCATGATCATGCTGCCGTTCTTGTCTCACGCCCTGGGGCTGGACAGCGAAAGCTTCTGGCTCGCCATGCTGTACTGCACCCTGATCCCGTCGATGACCTCGTCCACGCCGACCGGCGTGCTGCGCGCCTTCAACCGCTTCGATCTCATCGCCATCCAGCAGGCGATCAAGCCGTTCCTGCAGGCGGTGGGCAGCGTCATCTCCTATTATTTCGATCTGGGGTTCCCCGGCTTTATCGTCACCTGGTACGCCTCTAACCTGATCGGCGGCACGCTGTTTTGGTGGTTCACCGCGCGCGAACTGCGCCGCCGCGATATCCACGGCGCGCTGAGGCCACGCCTGTTCAACGTCGCGCGCCGCATCGAGGGTGCCTGGAACTTCGTCTGGACCACCAACATCGCCCATACCATCTGGGCCGCGCGCAACTCCTGCACCACCGTGCTGGTGGGCGTGGTGCTCGGGCCGGCCGCCGCCGGGCTGTTCAAGATCGCCATGACCTTCTTCGATGCGACGGGCACCCCGGCCAAGCTGCTGGAAAAAAGCTTCTATCCCGAGATCATGCGCCTGGATCCGCGCACCAAGACCCCGTGGCTGCTGGGCCTGCGCTCCTCGCTGCTGGCCGGCGGCATCGGCCTGGCCGTCGCGGTGTTGATGTTGCTTGTGGGCAAACCGCTCATTTCCGCGGTCTTCGGGCAGCAATACCTGGAAGCCTATGACCTGATTCAAATCATGCTGGGCGCGATCATCGTCTCCATGATGGGCTTCCCGCAGGAATCCTTACTATTTATGGCAGGCAAGCAGCGCGCTTTCCTGATCGCGCAGGCGACGGCCTCGGCGGCCTACATTGCGCTGCTGGTGTCGATGGCGTATGCCTTCGGCGTGCAGGGCGCCGCCTTCGCTTATTTACTGGGGCAATGTTTAGACGTGCTGTTATCCCTGATACCGACGATCGGCGCCTACCGCAATCGCTTTATGTTGGGGCTGAATGTGCCCAAAGAGAGTAATCAATGACCGCTATCACGAATTGGAAGAAGTTCTCCGCCGAAACCACCCAGGCGCTGTTTGTCGCGGTGGAAGAGGATGACCTGGTCGAGGCGAATATCAGCCTGCCGCAGCAGATCGATCTGGAATGCTCCCCCGAGAGCATTCGGGACAACTACGCGCTGTGCCTGCAGTTTTGGGAAGACGGTTTTTCCCGCCGTGAGCTGCTGCAGTTGGTGAACGGTTTCCTGCAAGACCCGCAGTTGGCGGCGGCTACCCGCATGCGCTACAAATATATCCGCGCCCGCTACAAGCACCTGCGCTTCGCCCAGCAGCTGTACGGCGCCCCCCACCGCGCCAACCGCCTGTTCCACACCACCACCGTGGTACTCGGCCATTTTCAGGACGCGTTTCGCAACGGCAACCAGAAGAACCTCACGCTGTACGGCAACCTGCTGCGGCTACTGCTCAGCAAGCCGGTGTGGTCATACGTGCGTTATGCGCTGCGCCACACCCGCCTGGAAAGCGCACAGGGCTTTATCACCTACCGCCAGGAGCAGATGCGCCAGCTGCAAACGCTGATCGCCGGCCCGGCGCTGACCGGGCATCAGTTCCATGACGTGCGCAAAATCGTCAGCCGCCAGGTCTCGTTTTACGACACGCTGAGATCGATCGATCCCGACAACCGCGAAGCCCGGCAGATCTCGCGCTTCCTGGCGGCGATTAACGGCCTGATGGGTGACCGGCATGACGTGATGGTGGCGGACAAGCTGGCCGGCGGCGATATCTATGACCGGCCGGCGATCCTGGATATCGACATCCGCCAGCGCCTGGAGCTGCTGCTGGCGCGCTTTCCGCTGTCGTTTTCCCAGCCGGCCATCGCGGCGGGCAGATAAGCGCATTGCCCGTAGCCATGATGACGTTACGTCGCTTGCTGACCCTTGCGCTGCTGCTGTCGCCGCTGGCGGCATCTGCGCATAACTTCGTGCATGGCCGGCCGGTGGCGCCGATCGCCATCGCCGATCGCGGCGAGCTGCTGCTGCGCAACGGCGATTTCAGCTACCGGCCGTGGAACAGCGCAAAACTGGCGGGCAAGGTGCGGGTGATCCAGTACATCGCCGGGCGCACCTCCGCCAAAAAGAAGAACTCGTTGCTGATCAACGCCGTTAAGGACGCGAACCTGCCGGGCGATCGCTTCCAGCCGACCACCATCGTCAACACCGACGACGCGATACCGGGCTCCGGCTTCTTCGTGCGCGGCAAGATCGAGAAAAACAAGCGCCATTATCCCTGGGCGCAGTTCATCGTCGACAGCGACGGGCTGGGGCGCATGGCCTGGCGGCTGCCGGAGGAGAGCTCCACCATCGTGGTGCTGGATAAGGCCGGGCGCGTGCAGTGGGCGAAGGACGGCGCACTCACCCCGCAGGAAGTTGACCAGGTGATCGCCCTGCTGCGCACCCTGATCGCGCAGGAGACGCCATGAAGCGCACGCCGCCGGGAGCCGATGACGCATGTCTTTGATTGAACGCTATATCACGGTTGAGATCCGCCGCCTGGTGATGATGATCGCCGGGTTTCTGATCTTTATGTTCGCCAGCTACTCCGCCCAGCGCTACCTGACCGACGCCGCCAACGGCACGCTGGCGCTGCGGGTGGTGGCCGACGTGGTTTTCTATAAATCGCTGATCGCGCTGGAGATGATATTGCCCGTCGCGCTGTATGTCTCGGTGGCGGTGGCGCTGAGCCAGCTGTACAGCGATGCGGAGATCACCGCCATGCTGGCCGCCGGCGCCAGCCCGCTGCGGCTGTACAAGGCGGTGCTGCTGCTCGCCGTGCCGCTGGCGATCGCGGTCACGCTGCTGTCGCTGTATGGCAGGCCCTGGGCGTACGCCAATATTTATCAACTGCAACAACAGTCGCAATCGGTGCTGGACGTGAGCCACCTGCAGGCCGACAAATTCAACGTCAGCGGCAACGGCCGCATGATCCTCGCCAATCACGTCGACAAAACGGCCAACCACCTGACGGACGCCCTGATTTATGTGCGCGGCGGCCATCACACCAACCTGTATCGCGCGCAGTCGGTGGAGGTGCTCGACGCCTCCCCCGCCAGCCCCGCCGTGCGGCTGAAAACCGGCACTGCCTATGTGCTGGATCGCCAGGGCGCCGACGACAACGGGCAGAACTACGACAATTTCGACATCGCGCTTAAACCGTTCGTGCCCAGCGCCGAGAGCCGGCACAAGTCGGCCTCGCCGGCGGAGCTGGCGCGCTCCGCCGATCCGGGCGACGCCGCCGAACTGCAATGGCGCGAGAGCCGCGGGCTGACCACCGTGCTGATGGTGCTGCTGGCGATCCCCTTGAGCCGCATCAAGCCGCGGCAGGGGCGCTACGCCGCGCTGCTGCCCCTGACGGTGCTGTTTACCGTGATTTTCTATGGCGGCAACATTTGCCGCACGCTGGTGGCCAACGGCTCTCTGCCACCGATCCCCGGCGTTTGGCTGGTGCCGATAGCGATGGCTGTCGGCATCGCCCTGCTGCTGGCGCGCGACTTATCCCTGCTGCGGAAACCCTCCCGATGACCATTTTTAGCCGCTACCTAATGCGCAACGTGTTCATCGGCTTCGCCGCCGCGGCCGGGTTGCTCATCCCGCTGTTCACCACCTTTACGCTGATCAACGAGCTGGAGGACGTCACTCCGGGCGGCTACCGCTGGCAGCAGGCGCTGCTGGTGACCGTGATGACCCTGCCGCGCAGCCTGGTCGATCTGGGGCCGTTTATCGCGCTGCTCGGCGGCATCGTCGGGCTGGGGCAGCTGTCTAAAACCCTGGAGCTGACGGCGATCCGCTCCGCCGGGATGTCGATATTCCGCATCGCGCTGGTGATGCTCGCCGCCGGGCTGCTGATGAACCTCTCGCTCGGCGCCCTCGATGAATGGGCCGCTTCGCCGCTGCAGCAACGCGCGCTGCAGATAAAGAACAACGCGCTGGCGCAGTCGAACGATAACGACGTCACCGTTAACCCGCTGTGGGCGCGGCGCGGCAACGAGTTTGTGACGGTCAAAACCGTCGATGAGAACGACCAGCCCCACGGCATTGAGATCTTCCGCTATCAGGCCAACCACGCGCTGGAATCTTACATTTACGCCGACAGCGCCAGCACCGCCGCCGACGGCAGCTGGCTGCTGCACAACGTGATGCAAAAAAGCTGGCAAGGCAGAAAGGAGACGATTCAGCGGCAAGACAGCCTGCTCTGGCGCTCGCTGTTCGCCGTGCCGAGCCTGAAAGAGCTGACCCTGCCGGCCGGCAGCTTCTCGCTCCAACAGCTGGATCGCTATATCGATTACCTGCAGGGCTCGGGGCAGCCCAGCACCGAATACCGCCTGGCGCTGTGGAAAAAACTCGGCCAGCCCCTGCTGGTGCTGGCGATGATTTTGCTAGCCATCCCGTTTACCTTCACCGCCCCACGCGCGCCCGGCATGGGCAGCCGATTAGCGCTCGGCGTCATCATCGGGCTGCTGACCTACATCGCTTACCAGATCGTCCTCAATCTGGGGTTGCTGTTCGCCCTCAACGCGCCCTTCACCGCCCTCGCCCCGCCGCTTTTACTCCTGACATTGTCGCTGGCGCTGGTTTATCGGTTTGATCGGCGGGGTTAGGCATTTTCCGAGGTTGATAAGGGATAAGAAGAGAATCGCAATTTCCATTCCAGAGAAAACATTACGCGCTCACCTGCTCAGCGATTTTTAAGGATGTTAGTTAATGGCAAAGATAGCTGTTTGTATACTGACTTTTAACTCCTCTCGTTTATTACACGAGGTGCTTTCTCCACTCATGGGCATTGCGGATGAGTGGATTGTGGTGGACTCCGGAAGTACGGATAAAACGCTGTCTATTTGCCAAAGCTTTGGAATAAGCCCTATTTACCATCGTTTCGAAACGCATGGACGACAAATGAACTTTGCGATTTCTCAATCTCACCATGATTGGGTACTGTGCCTGGACAGCGACGAAATCCTTGATGCCGAAACCATAGCGTCCATTTTAACATTCAAATCGCAGGCAAACCCGCCACCACAGCAAGCCTATAGAATAAAAAGGAATTGGTTTGTACTCGGGCAGCCAGTCAGAACGATTTATCCCATCTCCTCACCGGACTACCCCGTTCGACTGTTCAATAGAACACAGGTCAGGTTCAATGATGCTCCGGTAGATGATGCCGCTGAAGGCTATATTCACACGTCGGTCATTCCCGGCAATGTTAAGCACGATACTTTTTATTCTCTCCATGAAATACTCAATAAGCTCAATAGCTATACGACAAGGGTAGTCAAATACAGAGACATCAGGCCCTCGATATTTCGTGGCGTCGTTAGCGCGATCGGCGCGTTTTTCAAATGGTACGTACTGAGCGGCGCATGGAAGGAAGGCAAAGTCGGCGCCGTCACTGGGTTTTATGCCGTGGCCTACAGTTTCCTAAAGTATTTTAAATCCTGGTATGGCAAAGATTGATAGCGTTAAGGGCAGAAACAGGGGCTGAATAGCAAACGCCATCCAGCCCCTGCTCGCTCCGCGGGCTTAACGCAGTTCCTTCGCTATCGCGCTAAACATCAGCGACGCCTCCAGCGGTTGCGCGCTGAAAGAAGGCTCCGCCTGCGGCCAGGTGGACCACTGGACGATCACCAGATTCTCCGCCTGATTGACCATAATCATCTGGCCGAAGATCCCCAGCGCCCACAGGGAATGCTTGAGGGAGGCCTGCGGAACAGGCTCAACGTTGGTCGCATTCACCGGCACTTCGTTGTTCCACCATTGGAATCCGTAAATGCCGTTGGGATGCGCCGCCGACACCGAGCCCACCGCCTGAGTCCAATTGGACGACTGGGCTACCCAATCTTCCGGCAAGATCTGTTTGCCGTTCGGCAACGTCCCATTATGCAGAATGAACTCGCCGAAGCGCCCCCAGTCTTCCAGCGTGGCGTTGAAGCCGTGCGCGCCCACGTCGTGCTGGCCTTTGGCGTAGGCATGCCACACGCCGTCGCTCGCCATGCCGTACGGCTGCCAGATGCTTTGCTGCAGATAGGCCGCCAGCGGCATGCCGGTGGCGCGCTCCAGCACGTCGCCCAGCAGCCACGCGCCGCCGGAGGAGTAAGACCAGTTCTGCCCGGCAGGGTGCGCACGCTGCAAGCCGGCCACCAGCTTGCGCACGCAGGCGTAGGTGCCGGGCCTGGCTTCACACTCGGTCAGCTGCGCGAAGTCCGATTTCGGGTTGGTGTAATCCTCATTCCACGCCACGCCGGAGGTGTGGGTGATCAGCTGCCTGAGGGTCACGCCGTCCCACGCGGTGCCTTTCAGATCGGGTTCGTATTGCGTGATGAGATCGTCGAGCGAGCGGATTTTGCCCTGTTTAATCGCCACGCCCACCAGCGTGGCGACCACGGATTTGCCCACCGAGCGCGACGTCCACAGCGTGGCGTCGGTATTGCCCTCCCCAAGATATTTCCAGGCGATTTTGCCGTCTTTCAATACCAGCATGCCGCTGACGTTCTGGCGCTGCAGATAGTCCTGCAGGCTGTAGGTTTTGCCATTCACCCGATAACTGGCGTCCTTTAACGGTTTAGCGGCAGCCGGCAGCGGTGCGGCATTGCCGTGATGAAACACATCCCCGGCATAGTTGCGGTAGTCGTTACGAAAACCGATCACCCGATCGCTCTGGCTCCAGGTGAGCATCTTGTGCGTGTCCGGCAATTGCGCATCGAAAGGCGCCGGACAGGCGCTGAGTTCGGTGCTCGCACAGGCGGCCAGCGCGGCGGGCGCCAACAGACCGCTGCAGAGACTGATGACAACGCCCGCCAGCAGGCTGCGGTTAAACACTTTGCTTTTCATATTTTTTCTCGCTTAGCTCAGGAAGGCGTTCAGCTTAAAAAAACGCGGCCTATAATAAAAAACGCCTAATGGGGGAAAATCCCCCGAAAAATCGACGGGGGAACCGCGTGCCGAGCCTGATTTATTCCTTTGCCCAACTGGAAGCCTTCACCGCCGTGGCCGAGCACGGCAGCCTGGCTAAGGCCGCGCTCAAACTGGGCAAAGACCGCACGACGCTGCGCGATTTGATTGATTTTCTCGAGGATGGCTTGGGCTATGCGCTGTTCCTGCGCGAGGGGCGCAGCCTGCACCTGACACCGGAAGGCGAACAGCTGCAGCGCCAGGCGCACCTGCTGATGCGCCAGGTGAAGGCGTTTGAGGCATTTGCCAAAGACGTGCCCAAGAGCGCGGCGCAGGAAATCTCGCTGGTCTACGATCCCTTTACGCCCCGCGCGTTGCTGCAGGCGCTGATTGCCGCCATGGCCCAGCGCAACACACGGCTGAGCCTGATTAACGCCTCGCGCGACGAAGCGGAAAGGCTGCTGGCAAACGGCCAGGCCGATCTGGGTATCTGCCAGGCGCGCCATCGCAGCGTGGGCGACGCCATGGAGTGGCGCGCCTTAGGGGCGATAGAGATGGATTTTTACGCCGCAAAAACGCTTTTCCCCAACGCGGAACAGCCGCTTTCACTGCTGGAGCTCTCGCTCGCGCCGCAGGTGATCATGCACCCGGATTCTGACGAACCGGTGGCGCGCCGCCTGCAAATTTCCGGGCATACAATATTTACCAACGAGCTGGAAATGCTGCGCGCCCTGCTTGAACAAGGCTGCGGCTGGGGATTCTTGCCGACGCATATGCACGCGGAACAGTGGAAAAACGTCAACACGCTGCGCACCGAAGTCGGCAGCCAGGGGATCAGCCAAACCATAGTGACCATCTGGAAGCCGGGCAATGACCGGCGGGCGTTGATTGATGAGACGTTGGCGCTGTTGCCGGGGTTGTGGTGGGGAGTTGGGGAGTGAAAATTCGCTGTTAGATTAGCGGTGTTGTTACCGGAAGACGGTCTTAGGGCTCATCATCTGCGTTGTCGATCTGATCGCTCTTAAGCAGGGATTTCTGTTTTCCTCAATGAGCCCCATAACGCTTCCGTTCCACAGCTACTGGTGCTGGTTTATTGCTTTGAACGGTGGCATTAAGGGCCAGCTTTGAGCGAGGAGTGGAAGTTCACATTTATTATTACTGCGGATGTATAAATTACTAAGGTTACGATATATCAATTAATGAGGGGCAAGTAAATGTGTAACATCTCGCCCCCCATTTTGACGATAGGAAAAAAGATGTCATCGTAAATTATCTGAACAAATCAAGGCATTTCAGCAGTTCTTGCCACTCATTTGATGCAAACAATTTTTCCCTGTTAGATAAATTCTTCCTTATAACGACTTCCAATTCCCCACCGTATTGAATTAGTTCATCTACGTTGAGTGAGCTTTGTATATGCTGGTTGCATCTAGCCGATTGTAAACAGAGATTATTTGCACTGTGAGCTAAATCATTATTTTGGTTTATAGAATTAATATGTCCCCACTCGTATTTTATATAGTTAAGGTCCCATCCTTTTTTTGCTGGGGAATTCCAGCAGAAAGGGAGGCAGTTCTCTATATGTATGTGAAAAAAAGGTCTACTATCTTGACATTTAAATATGAGATCTACATATTTAGTCAGCAAGTCTGGACATCTTTTCCAAGTTACTTTTTGGTAGCCTGCTTTTTTTAAGTGTGGTATTACTGATTTATAACACCTTGAAATATCCATAGTGTAAGCATCCTCACCAAAATTTAAAATATTTTGCCTATGCTTTTTCAAATTTAGAGTATTCTGTATTTTTTCTGCTTTTAGCTGCGACGATCCGGACGATGCCGGCTGCGCATCGTCTGGGAAAGTCGTTTTTACCGTATTAACCGGCGGTTTTGACC
>NZ_JBJNMH010000017.1:0-121841 GCF_052168635.1 Serratia sp. CY47444 | reverse complement strand
CCTCGATTAGATATTTCATTGTTGAGCACTGCTAAGAAGTGTGTCTTTCCGGTCCCTCTCCGTCCAAACATTATTTGATTATCTGTGCTTGAAAGTAATGTATATGTAGGGCCAACATCAACGAAGGATTTGATCAGATGCTCAGTTTGTAATTTTTCAGCTCGTTTAGCTAGTATCATTATTATTGAGTTGACATTTCTCATAATTTTCCGCCATTTTAATCTGATAGTCTTTCCGTAGCTCAGTCAGAGATTGCAAGTAAAATGATTATTTGATCTAAGCTATCATTTTTCTCCCTACTTACAAATATCAATGATTATAGTGTTAGAGTGTTATTGTTTTTTTTGAAACTATATCTTGTTTTTTTATTTAACATCAAAATAATCTATTGACAGGGTGGGTATTAAATAAAGTTTTTATATTATTAGTACGCAAACAGTGTTTCAGGAGGTGCCAAACCACCCTTAACCGCCCCCCACTGCGTCAGCAATGCATGTAGCCTGGCCGGCTCCAGCGGCTTGCGCAGCACCTGATAACCTTCCTGCTCGGCCTCTTGCAGGATCGGCGAGTTGAATTCGCCGCTGACCATCGCGCCACTCACGTCCGGCAGGCGTTCGACGCTCTTGCCCCGTGCCGTGTTTTTAAGGCGCTTTAGACGGAATTAAGGGATTACAATGGAATTTGAGTACACGGCGACTCAATAGCGAACCCTCTCCGTCGCGTTGAAGTCGAATCCCGCCCGGTGATCACGGAAATACTCCCTCAGTTTGAGAATACCGTTAGCCTGTTCCCGCAGGGATGCTAGATTTGCCCTGAGCTGCTGAAGATTGGCTGTGCAAAGTACCGGGAGTTTAATCACGCAGAAGGTTACCGGGTTTTGTATTCCGTAGAAGCAGCCACTTTGACTGCCCATGCTATCTTGTCACACCGGCAGGACATCTAATTGCTGTTGTTTAAGCGTCTGATCACGGCCTGATAACCCGATCGGCTCCTAACCCTCGTTTTCATGCAAGTGAAAGACTATGGGGAACCGCTTCACTCGTCCTGCTTATCATACTTACGTTGGCACTCCTGAATCGCCTCAATATTCCCTAACGTCCAGTCGAACAGTACCGAGAACGGCCCCTGCAGGGATTTGCCGAGCGGCGTCAGCGAATACTCGACGCCAAGCACCCGCCCGTCCAACACTTTGCGATGCACCATGCCGTTGCGTTCCAGCTTGCGCAGCGTCTGGGTCAGCACGCGTTGCGTGACGCCATCCAAACGGCGCTTGATGGCGTTGAAGCGCTGCGGTTCACGCAGCACTTCCAGCACCATCATGGACCATTTATCGGCAATCTGATCGAGCACGATGCGGCTTGGGCAGTCGGCGCGGTAAACAAGGTCGGTCGTATCCATCGGTATCCTCCTGCATCCCTGGGATGCTTAAGGTGCGTAATTGACGCCAAGTATGCAAAGTATACCATTCGACACACGGCGTGAAAAACCCGCACTTGTACCCCAGGTAAAAGGACATTGAGATGACAGATACAGATTTCAGCAAGCTCAGGCTGTCTCATGCGCACGGCGTGATGACGATCGCTATCGATAACCCACCGGTAAACGTGCTTGATGTGGCGCTGATGTCGGAAATCAGCCGTTTATTGCTCGCGGTGCGTGACGATCCGGATACGCGGGTGTTGGTGTTCCAGAGCGCGAACCCAGCGTTCTTTATTGCTCACGTCGACATGACCTTGATCGATGAGCCGCACGCTTTCGACGAACTGGCGAGCAACGCGCCGGAGGGGCTAAATCCGTTCCAGGCGTTTGGCGAGCTGCTGCGTAGCCAGCCGCAGGTCACTCTCGTTAAGCTGGCCGGGCTGGCGCGCGGCGGTGGCGCCGAGTTTGTGGCGGCGGCCGATATGGCTTTCGCGGCACGGGAAGCGGCGGGGCTGGCCCAGTGCGAGGCCTTGATGGGCATTACGCCCGGCGGCGGTGCGACGCAGTATCTGACGAGCCGAATGACGCGCGGCCGCGCTCTGGAAGTGATCCTGGGCGCCGATCTCATCGATGCCGCTACCGCAGAACGCTACGGCTGGATTAACCGCGCCTTGCCTGCCGCCGAGCTGGATGATTTCGTCGAGCGGTTAGCGCGCAATATCGCGGCATTGCCTGCGGGGGTGATTACGGCGGCCAAACAGGCGATGCCTGCACCGGATCTGCAGGCCGGTTTTTATCGCGAGCACGACGCCTGGGCGGGATTGTTCGCACGCCCGGCCGCGGAGCGGTTGATCCGCGGTGGGCTGAAAGCCGGTGCGCAAACCCCGGAGGGGGAGCGCAACCTTGAAGGCCTGCTGCGGCATCTTGCCCGCTAAGGCACCGCCTCGCGCCAGCCCGCCCCCCACTGCGTCAGCAGCGCATGCAGCTTGGCCGGCTCCAGCGGCTTGCGCAGCACCAGATAGCCTTCCTGCTCGGCCTCTTGCAATATCTGTGAGTTGAACTCGCCGCTGACCATCGCGCCGCTCACGTCCGGCAGGCGCTCGAACAGCGCTTTCAGGATGTCGAAACCGCTCTCGCCGGAGCGCAGGCGCTGGTCGCACAGCACGGCGAACGGCGTAAAACCGTCCTCGACAATGGCGAAGGCCTCCTCGGCGGAGGCCGCGCAGCGCACGGTGATGCCCCAGGTGCTCATCAGGCTCTCCCAGGCGGAGGTCACCAAGGGATCGTCGTCCACCACCAGGCAGGCGCCGCGCAGCGGCGCATAGCGGATAGGCGTGGCGGTGTTGTCGTAGGCGGCCGCGGTGTCCGGCGCTTTGTCTTCGCCGCTGTATTGCGTGAAGCGCATCCAGAAGCGCGAACCTTTGCCTTCGACGGAGTGCATGCCGTACTTCACCTTCATCAGCTTGGCGCAGCGCGCCACCACCGCCAGCCCCAGCCCGTGGCCGGCGCTGTCGATTTTCCACGCCAGTTCGGGGCGGTAGTAAGGGGAGAAGATTTTGCTTTTCTCTTCGTCGGCGATGCCCACGCCGGTGTCCCACACTTCCACCAGGCACTCGGCGCCGCGCGGGCGGATGGCGATCAGCACGCCGCCCCGTTGCGTGTAGCGCAGGGCGTTTTGGATCAGGTTGATCAGCGATTGCCGCACCAGCAGCGGATCGCCCATCACGCTGATACGCCGTCTAGGCCGCCAGGTGCGCAGCGCCAGGGCGCGGCTGTTGGCCTCTTCGCGGAACAGGGTGACCACCGAGTCGAGCAGGGCGCCGATATCCACATGGGTGGCGGCGGTGCGCACGTTGCCGGATTCGATCTTGCTGAGATCGAGCAACGAATTGAACATCAAATGCACCGAGCGCACGCTCTGCTGCAGATCCAGCAGTTGCGGCGTCAGGCTGTCGTCCCGGTTTTTGTGGATGATGGCTTCGATCAGAAAACCCATGGCGTGCACCGGCTGGCGCAGATCGTGGCTGGCGGTGGTCAGGAACTGGTTCTTGTCCAACAGCGCCTGTTCCGCCTCTTCTTTAGCCTGGCGGAACTGCTCCGCCAGGCGCGAGCTTTGTTCTTCGAGCAGCGCCTGCTGGATAAAGAACGCATGCGAGGTTAATGCGTGGCGGTAAATGGCGAAGCCGTACAGCAAGTTCAGCATCAGTACGATGAACATCACGTCTTCCAGCCGCCAGATGATGCCGAGGTTCAGCAGCCCCCAGGAGGCGAAGAAAAAGCGGGTAAAGGTGCTGATGACGGGCGTCAGGTGCGTTGCGTTGGCGGCGACGATCGCGGCGATGCTGATATTGAGCAGCAGGAAAAAGTCAAAGTTATGGGTCTGCGGCGTAATTAAATAGAGTGATGAGATCCCCAACCCGTGAATAAACGCCACCTTATTAATGCGCGGCAGCCAGCGGCGCAGCACGGTGTCTTCATCATTTTCTTTGGCCTCATGCAGATAGCGACGATGTCCTATTCGGATCGCCACGGCGCATAGCAGGTAAACGATGATCCAGGTAATGGTTGGGCCGAGTTCATCACCCAGCAAATAAATCCAGATGGCGAACGGAATGCCGACGAAGGGCACGGCGGTGAAGCTGAACACCAGCCGCATGAAGGTGTTGTCCAGCAGGCGGATCTGTGCGCGTGGGGAGATGCCATCATTTTGTAAATGCTGGAAAAACCTCATGACGACGGATCCCGTTTGCCGTGCAACAGCGTGATGGCTTCCACTCGGCTGTTGACGCCGATCTTTTTCAATATATTGCTGATATGCTCTTTGACGGTCGGCTCGGAAATAGACAGTTGCGTCGCAATTCTTTTATTTGGCAGGCCGCGCAGCATCATAGTTAATACGTCTAATTGCCTCGGCGTTAAATTGAATTTATTTAAATGGTCATGGTTGTTTTTAATGGCGGCTTCATTGCCTTCCGGGAACCATTCCTGATTGTTATTCAGCGCAAAAACCGCCCTGGCGAATAATTCTGGCGGTTCATTTTTTAACACGAACCCATGCCCGCCGGCATTGTGCACTTTCTGCCAGATATCGTTATTCTCGTCGCCGCTGACCACCAAAATCCGCACCTGCGGATAACGTTGTTTTACTTCTTTGAGTAATTTCAACGCCGTACCGGAAGAGAGCCAAAAATCAATCACCAGTAAACGCGGTGGGCCATTTTCCCTAATATGGCGGTAACAATTCTCTTCATTGGTCACCACATGCGCCTGTTTGAATCGGCAATGCGTGCTGAGAAAATTGGCGATACCGCTTGCTACCAATGGATGGTCATCAACGACCAACGCATAATCCTGCCCCAAAGGATTCTCCTTTCGCCTTCAAATATCAGATAGGTCTGATGAATTATTATCAACCCTCCCTACTTTAGGAGGGTTTTTTCGTTTAGGAAAGGGAAATATATTATTCGAGGATTTGGATAAGAGAAAACATAAAGCTAATCGGTAATTTTAACTGATTGGTTATAAAGGATAATTTATGAAGAAACCACTTATCGCTTTAACCGTTACGATGATGATAGCCGGTTGTTCCACCCTGAAAACCGATCAGGCCATTCCATTACTGCAGGCGGAAACCGCCAAAATGCTGGGCCTGGGCTCATCGGACGAAATTACCGTGACCAACGTCAATGGCGCACAGCCAGATGCGCTGGGCGGCCAAAAACTTTCTTATCGCGCCACCACGGAAAAAGGCCGTATTTTTGATTGCTCATCGCTGATGATGCCGGGAATTTTAGGTTCGTCGCCGTCGCTGAGCGCGCCGACCTGTACGCCGGTGGTCACGCATAAATAATTCGCTTCGGGGGCGGTATTGCCGCTTCCTGGTTTTCCATCGTCGGAGCGCCAGCGCCGGGGGGCAATAAGCTTTTGCTTCGACGATCACTAAACCGGCGTGCGCGAAATAACGCCTCACACCTCCTCTAGTGTATTGAGTTTTCCTATAACAATAAATTTCGCGACATCACGCTAACGAGTACGGAGATAGCCCGTGAATGACAAGACATCGCACCCTTTAGCGGTTAGTACACCGCTTTCCAAACTTTACCTCGCTCTATTTTCTGCGCCGCTGTTGATGCTGGCGCCCGCCGATATCGCTCGCGCAGACGATGCCATTTTTGACGGCGACTCAAAAATTACCGAATCATTGGCCTACACCGGGGACGTTTACGTCGGCCGCAATCAAAGCGGCAATCTGCTGATCGAGAATGGCAAGATCAGCGCCTATAACATCAATATTGGCCGGATGTTCAACGGCCAAATTCATGAGAGCGTAGTCACGGTCCGCGGGCCGAACGCCGAGCTGAACGCGGTGAACGATCAGTTCGTGCTGCGTGGCGGCCTGAATCTGGGGCGGGGCACCTTGCGGGTTGAAGACGGTGCGCTGGCCAGCGCGAAAGAGATCGTGGTCGGCACCACCCGTGGCTATGACAGCCACCTTATCGCCACCGGCGCCGGTTCTCGCGTCACCAGCAATTTTCTCAGCGTCGGCACCGATTTAGGGGCACGATCCACGCTGGCGATTGAAGACGGCGCGGTGCTGAATACCGCCTTTGACGCACGCATCGGCAATGGCAGCGGGCCGGGCGAGAGCGATATGCTGAGCCCGAAAGCCACGGTCACGGGGGCTAATTCCCAATGGAACGTCGGCCGTGCGCTCACGCTTTACGGCGATCTGGACGTGCTGAACGGCGGCGTGGTCAACGTCGGTAATATTCAGGTGGCGGGCGTCTCCGGCGCGCGTAAAACCGCCGAGCTGACGATCGCCGGCAGCGGCTCACGGTTTACCAGCGGCAGCAGCGTCAACGTCGGCGATTACGGCAATGGCGTGTTGGCGGTCATGGACGGCGGGACATTCTCCGCCGGCGGCAACGAAGTGGTGCTGGGCAAGACCGGTTCCGGTTCTAACCGCGGCGCGCTGATTATCGGCAGCCGCGGCAACATGGATACCGGCACCGGGTTGACCGAGCCGACGCTCGGCGCGGCGGGCGCTGCTGGCACTATCGATGCCCAGACGGCGATCGCCCTGCGGGGCGGATTGTTCCGCAGCTATGTGTACTTTAACCATACCGACGGTAATTACGTCTTCAGCAACAAGATGAGCGGCGAAGGCGAGGTGATCAACACCGCCGGGCACACGACGCTGAACGGCGATCTCACTGGCCTGCAGGCAAACGTCACCGCGCGCGGCGGTAAGCTCATCATCGCCAGCGACATCAATACCCAGAAAGAAGACGACATTTTCGAGATCCAAACCCTCAGCGCCGAAAACGGCGGCACGCTGATCCTCAATGCGACGGCGGGTTCCGACGTCAATAACGGGCAGGGCTACAGCAGCGCCGCGTCGATCAAGGCCGGCGGCACGCTGGGCGGCAACGGCACGCTGGGCCAGACCGAGATCCTGTCCGGCGGCCATATCTCGCCCGGCGACGGCAATATCGGCACGCTGACGCTGAAACGCTACCTGAACTTTATCGGCGAATCCTTCTATGACGTCGATATCGCCGGCGACGGCCGCAGCGATCAACTGCTGGTGGCGGGCAAAACCACCATCAGCGATCAGGCCAAGGTGCAGGTTACGGCGCTGGATCCGCAAACCAGCTATAAAACCGGCCAAAGCTACCGCATTCTGACCTCGGACGGCGGCATTGACGGCCAGTTCGCGTCGGCGGTTTCCAAGTCCGCCTTCCTCGATGTGGCGTTGAACCACAGCGCCAACGCCGTGGATCTGACCATCGCGCAGAAAGACACGGGCGGTGAAAACCCTGGCGGCGAGAACCCGGGTGGGGAAAACCCAGGCGGTGAGAATCCAGGGGGCGAGAATCCGGGCGGGGAAAACCCAGGGGGCGAGAATCCAGGCGGCGAGAATCCGGGCGGAGAAAACCCAGGCGGTGAAAATCCGGGGGGCGAGAATCCAGGCAGCGGCAAACCGGGCATTTTCCAAACGGTGGCCGAGAGCGGCAACCAGTGGAATACCGCTGGCGCGCTCTCGACGCTGGCGCAGAGCGGCCCTTCGCTGGCGCTGTATAACTCGCTGCTGCTGCTGAGCGCGCCGGAAGCGCGCGAGGCGTTCAATCAGCTGTCCGGTGAAGTCTATCCGTCGATGCAGTCTAACCTGATCGCCGGCAGCACCCAGCTGTTCAACGTGCTGAACCAGCGCATGCTGCGCCTGTTCGACAATGACAGCCTGCCGATACCGCCGTTGGCGATGTCGCTGGTGCAACCGGCGCAGGCGCAAAACAGCGGCGTTTGGGGGCAAACCTTCAGTTCCTGGGGCAAAAACAGCGGCAACGGCAACGTGGGCAAGCTGGATGGCAACACCACCGGCTTCCTGTTGGGGGCGGATCGCAAGCTGGCGGACCATAACGTGCGCATCGGCGGCTACTTTGGTTACAGCCGCGGCGACTACGACGTCGACAGCCGCCGTTCCAAGGCCGATACCGACAACTACCACCTCGGCCTGTATGCGGCGGGGCAGCAGGATGCGTTCTCGCTGCGCGGCGCGCTGGGTTACACCTGGCATAAGATTGAAGGCAAGCGCAACGTCGATTTCAGCGGCTTCTCGGATCGGCTGAAGTCGGATTATGACGCGAACTCGCTGCTGGCGTTCACCGAAGCGGGTTACCGTTTCGGCCAGCCGGAGATGAACGTCGAACCGTTCATCAACCTGAGCTACATCCGCCTGCATACCGACAGCTTCCAGGAGTCGGGTGGCGCGGCGGCGCTGAGCGTGCGCAATGAAACGATGAACACCTTCTACTCTACGCTCGGGGTGCGCGGCGTGACCGAACTGCCGAAGAACGTCAGCCTTTACGGCTCACTCGGCTGGCAGCACGCCTACGGCGATAAGAACACTTCATCGCGCATGGCGTTTGCCGGCAGCGACGCGTTCGTCACGCAGGGCCAGGCCGTGGATGACAACGTGATGGTGGGCGATATCGGTGTGAGCGTGAAACTGTCGCACGCCGCGACACTGGATGTCGGCTATCAGGGGCAATTTGGCGCCGATACTCGCGTTAATTCGGTCAACGCCAACCTGCGCTGGTCGTTCTGATTTTTCCTCTAGACTTCTCTGGTACTTGCAGGCCCGCTTGATGCGGGCCTTTTTTATGGTGAGAACGCAGTGGCGGCCTGTGGCTGACTTTTATGATGAAAAAGCCCGCGCAAAGGCGGGCTGAGCGAGGGAGAAAGGGCGTTAACGCCCTTTTTTCTTGCGCCCTGGCTGGGTAAAGCGCTTGCGGCCGGCTGGCGCAGCGGCTTTGTCGGCGCCTTTCGGCCCGCCGGCGTTCGGTTTTTTCGCAGGGGCAGATTTGGCCGGGGCTTTCTTCGTCGGTTTAGCCTCGGACGAAGAGCCTTCAATCAGCTTGAACAGCTCAATCAGCTCGTCATCGGTCAGATCGCGCCACTCGCCCAGCGGCAACCCTTTCAGGCTGACGTTCATGATGCGCGTGCGTTCCAGCTTGGTGACCTCATAGCCGAAGTGTTCGCACATGCGGCGGATCTGGCGGTTCAGCCCCTGGACCAGCGTGATGCGGAACACGAACGGCGCCTCTTTCTTCACCTTGCACTTTTTGGTCACGGTGCCCAGCATCGGCACGCCGGCGCCCATGCCGCGAATAAACTCGTCGGTCACCGGCTTGTTGACCGTCACCAGATACTCTTTCTCATGATTGTTGCCGGCGCGCAGGATCTTGTTGACCAGGTCACCGTGGTTGGTCAGAAAGATCAGCCCCTGTGAATCCTTGTCCAAACGGCCGATCGGGAAGATGCGTTTGCTGTGGTTGACGAAGTCGGCGATGTTGTCGCGCTCGCCGTCTTCGGTGGTGGTGACGATGCCGACCGGTTTGTTCAGCGCGATCAGCACCAGATCTTCTTCATTGCGCGGTTCGATCAGCTGACCGTTAACCTTCACCACATCGCCGGCAAATACCTGAGCGCCAACGGTGGCGCGTTTACCGTTGATGAAAACGTTGCCCTGTTCGATGTATCGATCGGCGTCGCGGCGTGAGCAGATGCCACTCTCGCTAATGTATTTGTTCAGACGAATGGATGAGTTAGTCAGCATGGGATCTCCGTAAAACGCGGACTATACATTACCCGGATGACGCTGCGAAGCGAATCATGCAGGGGGGCTGGATAAGGGTATCCTGACCGCGGCTACTACAAAGGTATTTGCAATATGTTTTTTTCGTTTAATTAATTATAGAAAATCGATGAGGATTTTTCTGCAAATTATTCAGGTTATAAATGGATTGTGCCAAATTAAACCATTTAAGCGTTCATGTATAGATTCATTTTAGAAAAGCATTAGGATATTGATAAATTCAAGGAGGGATAAATGAACGCATTAGCCGAGGAAGGGACGTTACGACGTATGACCATGGGGGAAATTAAATTGGCTCGCCATATATATGGAAGCTCAATTATATATGGTCGTGTATGGATACACTGTGATAGCTATTTCCCGTTTGGCTTACAAAACAGAAGTTATGCCATGGCACCTAATGGCGAGTTATGGTTACGGAGGGAACTCTATAAAGACGATTTTTCTGATAACACGGTTCTGATAGAAGAAAAACATCTTTTCATCCATGAGTTGGGGCATGTATGGCAGCATCAGCATGGACAATGGGTAAGAATGCGTGGGTTGTTTAGTTGGGCGGCTGAGTACAACTATCATCTTGATAAGAATAAAATTACTGATTACTCGCTGGAGCAACAAGCTTCGATTTTTGCTGATTACTGGCTGCTGTTGGTTTATGGTATTGAAACGTGGCGTTATTATCAACGTCCTGGACGAGTGGGCAAGTACAGGGGAACCGATAGTTTGCGTGACATTCATGCACTTTATCAAAAAATTATTAAGGGATGAGGGGAGCATGAAAAAATATTTGGTTCTATTCACGGCCTGCCTCCTGGTCGGCTGTCCGGGGCCTGGCGATAAGCTGACTCCGCGCTTCCCCGCCGTCGTCACTGCCAAAGATAACCATGTCTGCATTCTTTCTTCTATGAAGGCAGGGGATAATATTCGCTTCGTTCAGATTTATAGCGAATCAGGCGATAAGCTCATTAAAGCTATCGATAATGACGTTTTCTTCGTTGAGCCGGGGAGGTGCATGCCGGTATTCGACTATGCTTTTCGGCCAGGGAAGCGTTATTCCGTCGCCTACGATATACAGACACCCGAAGGTTCGCATTTGATTACCGCCGCATTCATGGTTGTCTCCGACGAACGGGGCAACCTGAGGGTTAACCATTAACGCATGTTCTTAGGTTTAGTTTGTTGGACTGCGTTAGGTTGTAGAATGAAAGGCTATGAAAAAACTTGCCCTGTTGCTCGCTAACGCATTGGCTGTTGTTGGGCTGGCTGTGCTGACAATAAAGCTTTTTCCTGTACCCAGGCTAAACCAGAATCAAACCGCTTGGCTGATTGACGCCAGTGGGTTTTTCCATTTTAACGGTACGGAATGGTTTGGTGCGCTCGTTTTTGGCGCGGTTTATCTGCTGGCCGGGTGTCTGGAATGGCTCTTTATCCGCCAGGTTTTTCAGCGGGTGAGCTGCGGGCACCGCCACTAACTCTCATCACCGTTCCTCCACCTTCACCACCCGGGTATTCAGCGGGGTGAGCGTTTGCCCGGCGCTGCCGATCGGCGTCAGGCGCGGGACGGGGCGGCCGCTGTCGCTTTCCACCAGCGTTGAGTGCGCTTCTCCCTCGGCGAACAGATGATCTTCCCCCCACTGACGCAGGCCGACGATCACCGGAAACAGCCCGCGGCCTTTCTCGGTCAGCACATATTCCTGATAGGCGCTGCCGTCTGCGGCGGGCACGATCTCCAGCACGCCGTGCGTCACCAGGGCGCGCAGGCGGGTGGCAAGGATGTTCTTCGCCATCCCCAGCCCTTTTTGAAATTCGCTGAAGCGGGTGACGCCGTCGAAGGCGTCGCGCACGATCAGCAGCGACCACCAGTCGCCAATCACATCCAGCGTGCGCGCCACCGGGCACGGCGCGTCTTCCAGGCTTTTACGTTTCACGGCGGTTATCTCCAGCTGCACATTCTGGTTGCATTATAAAACCTCTGCGCCTAAAGTTCATTGGGTTTAATAATGAAACCAGATTGAGGTGTGTAATGAGCGACAAACTGCTGGCTCCCCCCTGTGCGGCGCTAGGGCGCCTGCCGGCCACCCTGGTGCTGCTGCTGGCTGCCGCCAGCGCCTTCAGCGTGGCCAACGTTTATTATGCGCAGCCGTTGCTGGACGCCATCGCCCATGATTTTTCCATCAGCCTGGCGGCGGTTGGCATGGTGATCACCGTGACTCAGTTGGGCTGCGCGCTGGCGTTGCTGTTGGTGGTGCCGCTGGGGGATCGGTTGAACCGGCATCGGTTGCTGGCGGGGCAACAGCTGGGGTTGATCGGTGCGCTGCTGCTGGTGGGCTGGGCGCACAGCGCGCCCTGGCTGCTGACGGGGATGTTGTTGGTGGGGCTACTGGGCACCGCCATGACGCAGGGGCTGATCGCTTTCGCCGCAGCCCTGGCGGCGCCGCAGGAGCGCGGGCGGGTGGTTGGTGCGGCGCAGGGCGGAGTGGTGCTAGGATTGCTGCTGGCGCGCACTCTGTCCGGCGCGCTGGCGGACGTTGGCGGTTGGCGCACGGTGTATTTCTTCTCTGCCGGAGTGACGCTGGTATTGCTGCCGATCCTGTCGCGGCTGCTGCCTGCGCCGCACACCGCACCCAGCACGCTGAGTTATCCCGCGCTGCTGCGTTCGATGCTGAGCCTGTTGCTGCATGACCGCACGCTGCAAATTCGCGGCATGCTGGCGCTGCTGATGTTCGGCGCTTTCAGCCTCTTTTGGAGTTCGCTGGTGTTGCCGCTGAGCCAGGCGCCGTTCAACTTCAGCCATGCCGCGGTGGGGGCGTTCGGCCTGGTCGGCGCGGTGGGCGCACTGGCGGCGGTGCGCGCCGGGCATCTGGCGGATCGCGGGCTGGGGCAGGCGGCCAGCGGCGTGTGTCTGCTGCTGTTGACGCTGGCCTGGCTGCCGCTTGGTTTGCTCGGCAGCGGCCTGGTTTGGCTGGTGGCGGGCATCGTGCTGCTGGATCTGGCGGGCCAGGCGATCCACGTGCTGAACCAGAGCATGATCTTCAGCGCGCACCCGCAGTCGCACAGCAGGCTGGTGGGCTGCTATATGCTGTTTTACGCCGTCGGCAGCGGTCTGGGCGCCTTTGCCGGCACCCATATGTACGCCTGGGCGGGGTGGAGCGGCGTCTGTTGGCTGGGGGCGGGCGTCAGCCTGAGCGCGCTGCTATTTTGGCGGCTGACGCTGCGCGGGATGCCGCCCTCAGCGACGGCGGTGGAGCAGTGAAAGCTGGAAGCCCAGCGCACCACACAGCCGCTGAGGCGCAGTGAAGCCGCTTTCCGCAAAAAGAAGACGGCTGCGCGCCGCCGCCATCGGGTGCCAGTTGCGGCGGGTGCGTTCGATCACTTCCTGCGCCTGCGCCGCCGAATGCCCGGCGCTTTGCAGCCAGTGTTGGTAGTGGCTGGCGGGCAGGCCCTCCGGTTGATAGTCGAACAGCAGCAGCGGTGCGGCGGGGGAGAGGCGCTGCGCCAACTGCTGCAGGAAATCCAGTTTGGCGCCATCGTCGGCGATAAAGTGCAGCACCAATGAGCACACCGCCGCGTCGTGGCGGGTTTGCGGCGCTTGTTGCAGCAAGGTGGGCTGGAAGCTCACCCGTTGTGCGTAACCCGCGGCTTCGGCCTTGGCGCGCGCGGCCGCCAGCATGCCGGTGGAGGGTTCCACGGCGCTGAAACGCCAGCTGGCGTTGGCGGCGGCCAGCGCCGACAGTTCGCTGCCGGTGCCGCAGCCGGCCAGCAACAGCGTGGCGTCATTCGGCAGCGTCTGCGCGAGCGTCGCCGTCAGCAAAGCCTGGGCAAACTGATAGCCGGGCACCAGGGTCAGGATACGGCGATCGTAATCCGCCGCTGCGGCATCGGGGAAGCGAGTATCCGTTTGATGTTGCATAACCTTCCTTGCCAAGTTCATTGAGAGGGGCAAGGAAGGGTATGCTTAAATGATAATGAAATCCATTATCATTAATGAGTTCTGTGACGGGAAAGGCGGCGTTAGCGGGCCGGTGAATGCATCAGGTAATAATCTTCTTCGCCGTTGTTGCCGGTAGAGATGATGCGCCAACCGTGTTTGCGGTAGAACGCCAGCGCCTTTTCATTCTTCACCAGGCATTTCAGCGAGCCGGTGGCGGTGAAGGTGGCTTGCGCTGCCTGCAGTAGCGCACTGCCGACGCCGCGCGGCGGCTGATGGGGATCGACATACAGGTTATGAATGAAGTTGTCTTCGCGGTAGACGGAGACGAATCCCAGCAGCGTGCCGCCGTCTTCCGCCACCCAAATCGCTTCGCCCAGCGTCGCGCCGTCGAAATCTTCCAACTGATAGTTTGAGGTATCGCGCCAGCCGAACGCCGCCTTGCGCGACGCCAGGTACAGCGTGCGCAGGAAGGGGCGATCGGTCTCTTGGTAGGGTCTTATCTGCATGGCATCTCCCGGTGGTTTGTGCTCACTATAGCGCATTGCACCGGGCGTGCACGGCCACAAACGGAAAATGCTAGGCGTCGCCCCAGGCGGGCAGGCGATTGAGCCCGTCGCTCAACTCCTGAGCCAGATGGCGCACGGTGTCGGCATGCAGGGCGGCCAGCGGTGGATGAAAGTCGGGCGTCCGCAGCGCTTGCGGCGCGCTGGCAAGCTGCGCCGCATACTCGGCGAGAACGCGCCCGCCCTGGCGTTGCACCTCGATCAGCGCCTGGCGTTCGTGCACGGACAGCGCCGCGCCGCCGCCTGCCAGATAGGTGTTGAGCTTTTCGCTGGTCAGCAACAGGCTGCGCGTCTGGTTAAAGATCAGTTGGATGTGCCGGGTGAAGCTTTCATGGTTATCATCTGCCAACTGCCAGGTAGGCTCCAGCGTCACCCGGGCCACCACCGCTTCGCAGCCCTCGATCTTTTGCCAGATGCCGATGGCGTTTGTGTTCTCGCCGCCGAGGAAGCGCGCCAGTTCCCGCAGCACGTTGGCAACCTGCTGCCGCAGCGACTCCCCTTCGTATTCCGGCCACAGCGTGGCGTGAATGAAAGTGGCGAACCCTACCCCCAGCACGATGCCGATCAGGCGATCGCGGATCTCGGTCAGCTCGGTGACCGGGCCAAAGCTTTCCAGCAGCGCCAGGGAAAAGGTGAACAGGATCTGTACCCCTGCATAGCTTATCTTCTCGGAGCCGGCGGCGATCCAGGCGGAGAGGGCGATCACCGGCAGCGTCAGCAGCAGTAAGCCGACGAGGCTGTCGAGCTGAGGCATGATCCACACCACCGAGATCAGCGCCAGCAGGCTGCCGATCGCCGCGCCGCCGAGACGCAGCCGCGCCCGCCGTTGTGTGGCGCCAAGGCTGGGCTGGGCCACGATCAGGCAGCTCAGCATGATGGTATGAATGCCGGGCCAATCGACGGCGGTATAAAACACGTAGGCGACCAGCACGGTCAGCAGCGTTTTCAACGAAAACTGGATGTAAACCGGGTTGGTCAGGGCATCGGGGGTAAAGAAGGGCACTTTTGGCGGTGGCGCGGCCTGCAGGGCGTCGGCGTAGTCGCTGCGGTTGGTGTAGACCTGCAGGAGGCCGGCCATTTCATTGAGCGGCGCCGGCACCTGCGGATCGTCGCTGCCGGCGATCGCGACGGAAAATCGCAGCGCGCTGTCGTGGCTGATCGCGGTTTGCAGCGCGCGGCAGGCGGCGTCTATCTCTTGCGCCAATTGACGCGCGGCCGCGCCGAAAGCCGGCGGCAGCTGATAGGCCAGGATATTCAGCTGCAACACCAGGGTGATCAGCGCCAGATAAGCGGGCTCGCTGGCGCGGCAGCGATCGCTGCGCATCACCGAAAAGCGCAGCAGCTTATGCAGCTCGGTGGCGTGCTGCGAGATGGCGCTCAGATCGCGCGTCTCGCCGCCATTGGCCAACATAGCGCGGGTTTCGTCCAACACCGCGTTCATCCGGCCCTTTAGCTGCTTCAGCGGTTCGGCCGGCAGCAGCAGGGTATTGACGATCAGGGTGAGCAGGATGGCGTAATTGATCGCCACCCATACCCACAGCACCAGCCGTATCACCACTTCCGCCTGCGGAGTGAGATCGACAAAGCTTTGCGTGTAGATCACCACCAGCGCCATCAGGAAGAACAGTACCCCAACCTTGGTCACCCGCATCAGGAACACGCTGAGGAAAAACAGCGCGCTGGAGAGCAGGATGCGCAGTATCGGGTAGTCGTAGGTGAACTTCAGTACCAGGATAGCGGCGCCGATCGCCAGCGTGGAGCTGACGAAAAACAGGATGCCGATCGTGCGGGTGATAACGATATTGGACTGCGTGATAAAGAAGACAGCGATCAGCGACAGCGCCAGCCACGGCACCTGCAGCGTCTGCGAGATCACGATGGCGATCGCGCTGGAGAGCAGAGCACGGATCATCAGGTTGATGCGGCTGTCCGAAGGGCGCAGCTCGTCGATCAACGGGGACAGCCAGCCGCGAGACATCGTTTTATTCTTCATGGCGCAGGTTCAGCTTGGCTACCGCCGAAGCGCCCACGCGGAACAGCGCCGGGTTGGGGGCCTCGACCGCGATCTTGACCGGGAAGCGCTGCGACACGTGTACCCAGTTGATGTTGCGCGACACGTTGGGTAGCCCGCCCAGCACGGTGCCGCCGTCGTCGGGCTGCACGCCGTAGCTGATCGATTCCACCTTGCCGCTGAAGGTCTGGCCGGCGTCGCTCATTAAATACAGCGTGGCCGGCACGCCGGGATGCACGCCTTTCAGGTCGGTTTCGCGGAAGTTGGCGACCACGTACCAGTGGCGGGTGTCGATCAGCGTGAACACCGGTTTGGCGCTGGAGGCATATTGGCCGACGGTGGTTTTCAGGGAGGCGATGCGGCCGTCGAACGGCGCTCTCACCTCGGTGAACTCCAGGTTCAGTTTGGCGATGGCGATGTCGGCCTGTACTTCGGCGCGCTGTGCGACCAGGGCTTCGACGCCGCTGACGGCGGCTTCCGCCTGTTTCGCCTGCAGCAATGCGGCCTGCAATTCCGCCTGCGCCGAGCGCTGGGAGGTGCGGGCGGTTTCCACTTCTTCCGCCGAAACGTAGTTCTTGCCGAGCAGCTTTTGCCGGCGGTTAAGGGTGTCGGTCGCCTGCGCCACCAGCGCCTGTGAGCGTTTGACGATGGCGTTCATCGATTCGGCGTTGTACTGCTGTGCGTTGACCGAACGCTGCGTCAGCTTGATCTGTTCATTCAGCGTGATCAGGCGCGCTTCGCTGGCCGCCAGCGCGTCCTGGTAAGGGCGCGGATCGATGCGGAACAGCAGATCGCCTTGCCGCACTTCCTGGTTGTCGCGGATCGGCATCTCGACGATGCGACCGTTCACCTCCGGCACCACGTCGATAGTGTCGGCATAGGCGTAAGCATCGTCGGTACTGGGGGCGTTTTCCACCCGCCAGACGACGACGGCGGCCACGATGAATGTCAACGCCAGGATGGTAAGCACCAGCAGTCTGCGCCGGTTTGGGGTGTGTGGTTGGGTCATGGCGTCAGTCTCAGTGGGGGAAAACCAGTAACCAGATCAGCATGGCGATCAGCGCGGTCAGCGCCGGATACGTCAGCAGTTGCGGCGCCAGCCAGGCGCGTTTTTCCGGGGTGCGCAGCAGCAGGTGGAGCGCCACCATACCCGCCACGCCGCCGCACAGGCAAAACAGCCAGTCGGGGAACGAAGCGCCGAACACCACTATCGACGGTGCCGGCGAGCACCCGGTGAGCAACAGCGCGGTCAGGCAGGTGATAAGCAGTTTTTTGTCGGGCATAGGGCATTCTCTGACGATTGGCTTGGGCGACGGGCCGAATGAAATGACTCTTTTTCAGTGAGTGAGGTCACTGTTTGTCTTCCCCACGCTTGCGTCAGGGTAAACTAGAATAAATACTCTACTCTAAACTAGAGGGATTAATCTAGTTTTTTGTGTCGCCCTGCCTTCGTAGCGGCAAATGGGTATAATGCGTTGATGACAGCGGGCAGAAACGAATATGCAAATCGACGAAAACATCACCGGGCGAGAGCCACAGCAGGAAAGAGGGCGGCAACGCGTACAAACCATTCTGGATTCGGCGGCGGCGATCGTGGCGCAGGACGGCCTGGCGGCGCTCAGCATGCAGCGGCTCGCCAAGCACGCCAAAACCTCCATCGGTTCGATGTATCACTTTTTTCCCGATCGCCACGCGGTGATCAAGGCGCTGGCAGATCGGCATACCGAGTCGATTGAGGCGCTGGTGCGCGACATGGCGTTGGCCAGTGACGATGAGTGGCGGCGCCTCTCCGCTGAAGCGGTGATCCAGCGGCTGTTTTCACCCTATGCGCAGTACCTGCGTGAGCATGCCGACTACCTGCCGGTGATGCGGGAAATGAACCTGCCGGATGAAAAGTCCAGCTTCCTGACGCTGATCGCTAGCGTGTTGCAGCTGCGCCGCCCCGAGACCGCCGAAGCGGAGATCCTGCAGCAAACCCGGCTGTTGCAAAGCCTGGTGGCCGGTACGCTGCACCATATCTTCAAGACGGCGCCGCAGAGCGTGGCGTTCACGCTGGCGGAGCTGCCCGGCGTGCTGAGCCTGTACCTGGCGGGAAAAGAGGGAAACATCGCTTAGGCGCGAGTCAATTTATTCGCTTGTTTGTCCGCGCCGCCGCTGGCATGATCCCCTGCAGGGATTAACGCAATGTTGATCACAACCTATTGATTTTCATGACTCGGGGTGCCCTTCTGCGTGAAGGCTGAGAAATACCCGTATTACCTGATCTGGATAATGCCAGCGTAGGGAAGTCACGGCCGCCCAGCCGGCGCCGCCTTCTTGAACGCCGGTTGGGAGGAATATGATCGCTCGACCTGATGCACTACCCGGCGCGCGCGCCGCGGCCTGTCTGACCCAATTCCAACAGCGGCCTCCGCTGATCCACTGCCTGACTAACGAAGTGGTGCAATCGCTGACCGCCAACGTGTTGCTGGCGCTCGGCGCTTCCCCGGCGATGGTGGTGGAGCCGCAAGAGGCGGCGCAGTTCAGCGCGCTGGCCGACGGCCTGCTGATCAACGTCGGCACCCTCAACGCGCTGCGTGCCGAATCGATGCGGGCGGCGGTGGCCGCCGCCAATCGGGCCGGCAAGCCCTGGACGCTGGATCCGGTGGCGGTCGGTGCGCTCTCCTACCGCACCGCCTTCGCCAAACAGCTGCTGGACGAGAAACCGGCGGCGATACGCGGCAACGCTTCGGAAATCATGGCGCTCAGTGGGTTGCTGGCCAGCGGCCGCGGCGTGGACAGCGGCGACGATTCCTTGGCGGCATTGCCCGCCGCGCGTGAGCTGGCGCGGCGCAGCGGCGCGGTGGTGGCGGTCACCGGCGCGGTGGATTACGTCACCGACGGCCAGCGCGATTGGGCGATCGAAGGCGGTTCCCCGCTGATGACGCGGGTGGTGGGCACCGGCTGCGCGCTGTCGGCGGTGGCGGCGGCGTTTTGCGCCCAGCCGGGCGATCGCCTGGACAACGTGGCGACGGCTTGCCGGGTGATGTCCCACTGCGGCGGCCTCGCGGCCAGGCAGGCCGCCGGGCCGGGCAGCTTTACGCCGGCGTTCCTCGACGCGCTGTATCAACTGCGCGGGGAGGATCTGTGATGAAACGCATTAACGCGCTGACCATCGCCGGCACCGATCCCAGCGGCGGCGCCGGCATTCAGGCCGATCTGAAGGCCTTCTCGGCGCTTGGCGCCTACGGCACCTCGGTGATCACCGCGCTGGTGGCGCAGAATACCCGCGGCGTGCAGTCGGTGTATTACATCGATCCGGCGTTCGTCGCCGCGCAGCTGGACTCGGTATTCAGCGACGTGCGCATCGACAGCGTCAAGATCGGCATGCTGGCCAACGCTGACATCGTGCAGGCGGTGGCCGAACGGCTGCGCCATTACCGGCCGGAATTCGTGGTGCTGGACACCGTGATGCTGGCGAAAAGCGGCGATCCGTTGCTGGCGCCGGAGGCGGTGGCGTCTATTCGGCGCGAGCTGTTGCCGCTGGTGTCGATCATTACGCCGAACCTGCCAGAAGCGGCGGCGCTGCTGGCGTGCGCGCCGGCGGAAGATGAAGCGCAGATGCGTGAGCAGGGGCGGGCGCTGCTGGCGATGGGCTGCCGGGCGGTGCTGATGAAGGGCGGCCACCTGAGCGAAAGTGAGAGCCCGGACTGGCTGTTTACCGCAGAAGGCGAGCAGCGCTTTACCGCGCCGCGCGTCGCCACCCGCCACACCCACGGCACCGGTTGCACGCTCTCGGCCGCGCTGGCGGCGCTGCGCCCGCGCCATGCCGACTGGGCGGCCACGGTGGCCGCCGCCAAGGACTACCTGCAACACGCGCTGCAACAGGCGGACACCCTGGAAGTGGGGCACGGCATCGGGCCGGTGCATCATTTTCACGCCTGGTGGTGAGTCAACTTTTTGCCGCAACCGTGGTCTGACTAGTTCAGGCCCGGTTTGACGGGCGAAACCTGATTTAACCTAGGGAGAAGGACTATGACGGGACACCAGGCGCTGCGTTGCGCCCTCTTCGGCGCACTGCTCAGCTTCAGCGCGGGCAGCTTTGCCCAGCAGATCGTCACCACGTCGGATTTAATTCAGCAGCCGGGGTATCAGGCCAGCTGGCAAAACATGGTGAAAGGCCAGGCGCGGATGCCGGGCTGGGCGCGCAAGGGCGTCGGCACCTCTACGCCGGCGCAGAACCTGAGCTGGAAGGGCAAAGAGTATCTGGTCGGCAACCTGTGCAAGCCGCACGACTGCGGCAACAACTTTTTGATCGTGGCGTTCAGCGCGGATAAATCTCAGGCCTGGGGCGTGCGGGTCGCGGTGGAAGATCGGCCGGAAGCCGTCGATCATCCGAAGAAATACGCCAAGTACCAGTGGCTAGGCAAGCCGAATGACGACATGAAAGCGCTGCTGAAGCAGCAGTTCGAGAACAATCCCGATTGGAAATGATCTGACCGGGGGCGCCTGTGATGGCGCCCCCGGCGTTGATCAGCCGATGCCGGCCTGATGCAGATCGTGCAGGTTGAGCGCCCCCACCAACACACCGTCCATATCGACCACCGGGGCCGCGCTGATGTGCTGTTCGTGCAGCGCTTCCAGCGCCTCGCCGGCGCGCCACTGCTCCGGCAGCCGATAGCCGGGGCGGGTGATCGCCGGGCTGAGCGGATCCTGCAGGCTGTTGCCCTTCACCAGCCAGCGGCGCAGGTCGCCGTCGGTAAATACGCCCACCACCCGCTGCTGCGCGTCGCAGACCGCCACCAACCCGAGCCCGGTGCGGCTCAGTTCCAGCATCGCTTCCATCACGTTGGCGCTTTCGCTCACGCGCGGCAGGCGATCGCCGGTGCGCATCAGGTGATGCACGCGGTTCAGCAGGCGCGCGCCCAGACTGCCGCCCGGGTGCGAGCGGGCGAAGTCTTCCGCGTTGAAACCGCGCTGGCGCATCAGCGCCATCGCCAGGGCATCGCCCATCATCAGGGTGTTGACCGCGCTGGAGGTGGGCGCCAGCCCCATTGGGCAGGCTTCTCGCTCGACGCCGATATCCAACACGCAGGCCGCGGCCTGCGCCAGCGGCGACTCTTTGCCGCCGGTAACGGCGATCACCGGAATACCGTTCTCCGCCAGCAGCGGCAGGATCAGGTCCAGCTCTTTGGCGCGGCCGGAGTAGGAGATGAACACCACCACGTCGTCGGCGCCGATCATGCCGAGATCGCCGTGCAGCGCCTCCGCCGGGTGCACGAAGAACGACGGCGTGCCGGTGCTGGCCAGCGACGCGGCGATCTTCTTGCCGATATGGCCGGACTTGCCGATGCCGGAAATCACCGCTTTGCCACGGCAGTTCAGCAGCAGTTCGCAGGCGCAGACGAAGTTGTCGTCCAGGCGCGCCAGCAGGCGCTGCGCTTCGGTCAGCTCGATCTCCAGCGTTTCGCGGGCGAAGGCGAGCAGGGCGTTGGCGTTACTCATCGGGGTCTCCTACCAGAAGGATATTGATGCCTTTCGCCTGCAGGGCGGCGAGGTAATCGGGGTTGATGTCTCGGTCGGTGATCAGCGTGTCGACGGCGCTGAGTTCGCACACCACGTTCGGGCTCTTACGGCCGAATTTCGAGGAGTCGACCAACAGAATAATGCGGCCGGCGGCTTCGCACATCGCTTTGCTGACGTTGTGCACTTCGTTGAAGGTGGTGACGCCGGCGTTGAGATCGACGCCGTCCGCGCCGATAAACAGCTTGTCGAAGCTGAACTGCTGGAACGCCGATTCGGCCAGGCTGCCGTGGAACGAGGCCGATTTTTTGCGGTAGGTGCCGCCTGGCATCAGGATGGTCTGATCGTTGTCCAGCTCCACCAGCGCGTTGACGATGGTCAGGCTATTGGTCATCACCGTGATGTTATTGAACTGCGCCAGGTGCGGTACCATTTGCAGCACCGTGCTGCCGGCGTCGAAGATCAGCGAGTCCCCGTCGGCGATCAGCGCCACAGCGGCGCTGGCGATGTGGCGCTTTTTCTCGGTATTGATATGGGTTTTGCGGTCGATCGGCTGATCGCCGTCGTCGCGGCTGAGCACCACGCCGCCGTAGGTGCGGATCACCTCGCCTTCGTCTTCCAGCAGGGTGAGATCCTTGCGGATGGTGGTGCCGGTGGTGGAGAAATGCTCGGCCAGGGCGTCCACTGCCGTTTTGCCATGCCGCTGCAGATATTCAAGGATAGCGGCCTGCCGCTGCTTTGGTTTCATCGCGATTCCCGTTCACAAGAGTGGGGCATTTCCCCTCGCTGAATAATTCACTATGAAAGGTAATGCCTTTTAATGTGAAAATATCACGATTTGGGTTCAATCGCTAACGATAGTGCAGACTGGCATGCGCGATCCTCGGGGAAGATCACATCCGGGCGCAAATCCCGCTGATGCAAACCGTGTAATCGAGGCAGCGGGCGGGGCTGGGCGAAAACGGTCAGGCCGCGTAGCAACAGGCTGCCGCACACCCGCCGATCGGCATCGAAGGCCAGCGCCAGCACCACCCGCGGGCGGAAACGGCCGCCGGAACGGCCGACGCCGACGGCGCCCAGTTGGCACAGGCCGTCGAAGGCGCGGTTGAAGCGCTGCAGTTGCCACCAGCCGAAGGCGATTTGCAGCAGCCAGGCCAGCAGTGCGGAGGCGATCAGAGCTTGTGTCATGGGGTTCTCCTTAGGCCCCCTTCCGCGGGAGGGGGCGTCGGTGGCGTCAGAACATTACCTGGCCGCCGGTGATGTTGATCGACTGGCCGGTGCAGTAAGAGGCCTTCTCGCTGGCGTAGAACAGCAGGGTGTTCAGCACGTCCTGATAGTCGCAACCGCGTTTCAGCGGCACCTTGTCGATGTAGTACTGCTCCACCTGGTCCGGTGCGATGCCCAGTTTTTGCGCGTATTGCGGCAGCAGCGACTGGAACATCGGCGACTTCAGCAGGTTGCCGAGCATCAGCGAATGCACGGTGATGCCGTACTCCGCCAGATCGAGCGCCAGCGACTGCGTCAGCCCCACGCCGCCGAACTTGGCGGCGCTGTAGCCGGAGTTGTGCTTGCTGCCGACCTTGCCGGACTTGGAGTTGATCTGAATGATGCGCCCAGCGATGCCGTCGCGGATCATCAGGCGCGAGAACTCGCGGGCGCAGAGGAAATAGCCCACCAGGTTCACCTGCAGCGAGCGGTCGAAGTCGCCCAGCGGGAAGTCGGTGATCGGCGCCGCCTTGGCGATGCCGGCGCTGTACACCAGCAGGTTGGTCTGGCCGAATGCCCGGTCAACCGCCGCTGCCAACGCGATCACGCTCTGCTCGTCGGTGGCGTCGGCCTGAAAACCGCAGGCGCTGCCTGCGCCAAACGCTTCGTTGATCTGCTGTGCCACCCGATTGGCATTGTCGGCGTTCAGATCGGCCACCGCCACCCGATAACCGGCCTGCGCCAGCCCGTGGGACAAAAAGGCGCCTAACGTTTGGCCGCCGCCAATCACTACAGCTACTTCAGACATGGTCTACTCCTTATGCGATAAATGACAGCGTGCTGCCCAACGGGATATCGGTCGGCGTCGGGCCGGATACGTGGATCGATCCGGGGAATTCGGCTTCGGCTTCGCCGTCGAAGCGCACGGTGATGTGGCCCAGTTCGCGCAGATTCTGCGTGGCGACGCTGCCGACGGCGGTGATGGCGTAGCGCTGCTGCGCCAGCTCCATCACGCCGCCGACCTGCAGCTCGCCGGCGGTCGCACCGTGGCGGTGGATGAAGCAGAACTCTTCGATATCCGCCGGCGCGCCTTCACGGAAAGTGATCAGCATGTTGTCCAGCAACGCGTCGCGGGCGCAACCGCCGATCTGTGTGATGGTGGTATGAAAAATGGTGTGCATAAATGTCTCCCTAGGGATCAACTTATTGATAAATGAAGGCCGAAGCGGCCCAGGCGATCAACACCGTCGGCGCGCCGGTCAGGAAGCGGCCGACCAGCACTGAAGGCACGCCGACTCGCACGGTGTCCTGCTTGGCTTCCGCCAGCGACAGGCCGACCGGAATGAAGTCGCAGGCGGCCTGCGCGTTGATGGCGAACAGTGCGGGCAGCGCCAGCTGCGGCGGAATATGGCCGAGGCCGATCTGCACCCCGACCAGCACGCCGATCACCTGGGCGATGACCGCGCCGGGGCCGAGGAACGGCGACAGCAGCGGGAATGAGCAGATCAGCGCCAGCGTTACCAGGCCGATCGGGCTATTGGCCAGCGGCGTCAGGCCGTGAGCGATAAAGTCCCCGAGGCCGGAGGCCATGATGATGCCGATCAAGGCCGAGACGAACGCCATAAACGGCAGGATGGTCTTCAGCACGGTGTCGATGGTGTCGCGCCCGGCCTGGAAGAACACCGCCACCACCGATCCCATGCCCATGCCGACCTTCGCCAACAGCCCGTCGCTTTGCTCGGTGATTTTCTTGCTGGTGTCGTAGTCGCGCGCCTTGGGCGGCGCTGCAACGGCGGCGGCGGGTTGGCTATCTGCCGCTTCGATTCGGCTGATGTTGTGGTCGCGCACGCCGGAGACATAGATGTCTTCGAGGATAAACTGCGCCAGCGGGCCGGACTGGCCGGTGGCGTGGATGTTGACTGTCGGAATGCGGCGTTTCGGGTACAGGCCGCAGCGCAGGGTGCCGCCGCAGTCTATCACCGCCACGCCGATCTCTTCCGCCGGCGGCTCGCCCTCTTTGAAGCCGTCGACGGCCGGCCAGCCGGTCAATTCGCTGAGGCGATCGACGATGGAAGGTCGGGTGCCGGCGGTGATGTACACCACTTTTTTACCGGGTTCGATCGGCAATTCCAGGGGGCCGCCCCAGCCGCTGGCGCCTTTTTCAATACGGATATAAGCACTCATGCTGCACTCCACGAATTAAAGTTGCACCTGGCGATCCAGACGGATGCCCATCTTGCGTTCAAACAGGCTGGTGGTCAGATCGGTGACCCAGCCGCGGAAGAAGTTGGTGAACAGCCCCACCAGGAAATAGCTCACCGCCAGCGGGCCGAGCGGCAGACCGAGGGTGGTCAGGCCGCTGGCGATGCCGAGATAAACGAACAGTTCGCCGGGGTTGATGTGCGGAAACAGGCCGTTCATCGAGTGGCAGCTGTAGGAGGCCGCCGCGTAGTAGCTCGGCTTGTATTTCTCCGGCATGAAGCGCCCCAGGCTGAGGGTCATCGGGTTGCAGAAGACAAAGGTGCCAATTAGCGGCAGCAGCAGATAACGCGAAACGGGGTTGCCCGCGCAGCGCTGCGCCAATCGTTCGATACGTTCCTGGCCAACAAATTTGATCAGCGCGTTCATGATAACCAACAGGCTGATCAACAAAGGTAAAATGCCGGTCACCATGCCGACAAACACTTCACCGCCTTTCTGAAACAGGCCGATAAACCACTCGGCGCCGTGGGTGATTAGCTCAATCATTATGTTCTCCTGTAATGGACTGATATGGCCTGGAGCGAACGGCGGCTCTGTCGCCATGGGCCTTACAGTAGTCACTTTGTTGGGCTATTTGTTTTAAATAGATCACAATTTGAAAGATAAATATTTTATTTTGAAAGTTTAAGGTGAAAGAAAGAGAAGGTTGACGGCGTCGGGTTTAGGGGGACGGGCACAAAAAAGCCCGGCGAACCGGGCTTTGGGACAGGCGGTCTGTCACATCAGGCGATGGTGACCTTCTTGTCCAGGTAGGCGTCTTGCACGGCGTTGATCAGCGCCACGCCGTCTTTCATCGATTTCTTGAACGCCTTGCGCCCCAGGATCAGGCCCATGCCGCCGGCGCGTTTGTTGATCACCGCGGTGCGCACCGATTCCTGCAGGTCGTTCTCACCGGCGGCGCCGCCGGAGTTGATCAGTCCAGCGCGGCCCATGTAGCAGTTGGCCAGCTGGTAGCGCACCAGATCGATCGGGTGATCGGTGGTCAGTTTGTTGTAGACGCGATCGTCGGTATAGCCGAATTTCACCGCACGGTAGCCGCCGTTGTTTTCCGCCATTTTCTGTTTGACGATGTCGGCGCCGATGGTGGCGGCGATGTGGTTAGCCTGGCCGGTCAGATCGGCGCTGGAGTGGTAGTCCACGCCGTCCTTGGTGAACGCCGGGTTACGCAGATAGGCCCACAACACGGTGACCATGCCCAGCTCATGCGCGCGCTCGAAGGCGATCGAGATCTCTTCGATCTGGCGGCGCGACTGCTCGGAGCCGAAGTAAATGGTGGCGCCGACCGCCACCGCGCCCATGTTGAATGCCTGCTCGACGCTGGCGTACAGGGTCTGGTCGTACTGGGTCGGGTAGCTCAGCGTTTCGTTGTGGTTGAGTTTGACCAGGAATGGGATCTTGTGCGCGTAGCGGCGCGATACCGACGCCAGCACGCCGTAGGTGGAGGCGACGCAGTTACAGCCAGCTTCAATCGCCAGCTCGACGATGTTCTTCGGATCGAAATACAGCGGGTTGGCGGCGAACGAGGCGGCGGCGGAGTGCTCTATGCCCTGATCGACCGGCAGGATAGACAGGTAGCCGGTGCCGGCCAGGCGGCCGTGGTTGAACAGGGTTTGCATCGAACGCAGCACGCTGTTGGGGCGGTTGTTATCGATCATTACGCGGTCGACGAAGTCGTCGCCCGGCAGGTAGAGATTCTCGGCGGGGATAGTGGTACAGCGGTGTTGCAGCAGATCTTCCGCTTCCTTTCCTAGCAACTGCACAATATCAGTCATGATTCACTCCCGATTAAGCTTCTTCATACACCGGCAATGCAAGGGTTTTTGACCACCGGCGCAGTAAAAAAGCGGTGATTGAAGCTGTAAAGCGATGCTACCGAACTTGATCCGGCAAGGACAAACAATAGATGCGATTGAGAGGAAATGCCATTGGCGTGGCCAAATACGCGGGGGCGATCGCCCCCGGCGCGCTAAGCGATTGATTATTCGATCTCGAACCACTCGGTGTTCTGCAGGGCGATCGGGGTGATGGAGTAGATCATCTCCTGCAGGTGATCGTGGATGGCGCGCTCCGCCGCCTCGGCGTCGCGCGCTTTCAGCGCCTCGTAGATGCGGTAGTGCTGCTTGATCAGGCTCTCTGGCGGCGAGACTTCGCTCAGGCTGAGGAAACGCACTCGATCCATGGTGGCCTTGATGGTTTCGATGGTCTCCCACGCCAGCGGGCAGTCGGCAAACTGGGTCAGCAGTTGGTGGAATTCGTCGTCCAGCGCCAAAAACTCGCGCGTTTGCCCGTTCTGCGCCGCCAGCGCCTGGCGGTGCAGATTATGCTCCAGCGTCATCAGCTGCGCCGGGGTGGCGCGCTCGGCCGCGCGGCGCACGATGGCGCATTCCACCGCCTGACGGATAAAGCGCCCGTCGGCCACGCGCTTGGCGGAAATCTTCATCACGAAGGTGCCGCGCTGCGGCAGGATCTGCACCAGGCCGGCCTCCGCCAGCTTGATGAAGGCTTCGCGCACCGGCTGGCGCGAAACGCAAAAGCGGGTAGAAATCTCTTTCTCGGACAGCAGGGTGCCGGGGGGGATGGTGCAGTCGACGATATCCTTGCGCAGGAAGCGATAGATCTGTTGGTTGACCGGGACGTTGTTGGTGAGGCTGTACGTTTCAGACATGGCGACAATCAGGCATCTGGCTGGAATTCGAATGCCACCATACTAGCAGATTATTGGTTAAGGGCGGGGGGATAAATCCGCCCGCCGAGCAGGGTAACTCAGTGATGCCAATCCTGATATTCCTGCTTGCGCCGCGCTGGCGCAGTTTCCGTCATCAGGCTCAGGCCGATGGCCGACACCACGCCCAGCACCATCATGTACCCCGCCAGCCCGTAGTAGTGGCCGCCGGTCACCTGCAGGATCTTCACCGCCAACAGCCCGAGAATGCCGCTGCCGATCAGCGAGCCGATCTGCCAGATCAGCGCGATGCCGCTGCAGCGCACGCGGGTGGGGAACAGCTCCGGGAAGTAAGAGGCCTGCGGCGCGTAGCACATGCTGTGGCCGAAGGTCAGCACCACGATCATGGCGATCTGCGTCACCCAGAAGCTATCGAGGTTGATCGCCATAAAGAACGGCACGATGCACACCACCTGCAGCAGCGCGCCGGCGATGTAAACCGGTTTGCGCCCCAGCCGATCGGAGAGGCGGCCCATCAGCGGAATGGCGAAAATCTCCAGCAGCACCGCCACGATCATCGCCTCCAGCAGAATGGTTTCGTTGAGGTGGTTGGCCTTGCCGTAGGCCAATACGATCACCGTGAACATGGCGAAGGCGCAGGCTTCGATCAGCTTGGCACATACCCCTTTGCCGATAAGGCCGGGATAGCGGCGGGCCACTTCCACCACCGGCCGGCTCTCCACCGCTTTGGTGGCGCGGATCTGGGTAAACACCGGCGATTCGTCGATCCTCAGGCGAATAAACAGCCCGACCAGCACCAGCAGCAGGCTGAGCAGGAACGGAATGCGCCAGCCCCAGTCCAGCATCTGCGCCGGTGACAGCACGGCGGTCAGCAGCGCGAACAGCCCGGACGGCAGCAGGAAACCGGCGGGCGCGCCGATCTGCACCCAACTGGCGTAGAAGCCACGCTGGGGCGGCGGCGCATATTCGGCGGTCATCAGCACCGCGCCTGCCTGTTCGCCGCCGACGCCGAAGCCCTGCAGCACGCGGATAAAGATCAGCGCGAGCGGCGCCCAGATGCCGATCTGCTCATAGGTGGGCAGCAGGCCGATGCAGAAGGTGCCGAGGCCGACGATCAGGATGGTGATCACCAGCGCCTTCTTGCGGCCGACCTTGTCGCCGATATGGCCGAACACGATGCCGCCCAGCGGGCGCGCCAGGAAACCGACCGCGTAGGTGGCGAAGGCCGCCAGCGTGCTGATCAGCGGATCGGCGCTGGGGAAAAACAGCTGGCCGAAGAACAGCACCGCGGCGGTGCCGTAAGCGAAGAAATCATAATATTCGGCGGCGGTGCCGATGGCCGAAGCGCTGGCGACGCGCCGCAGCAGCGGTTGATTGCCGGTATTGACGGCGTTATGCGTGGTGACGGTCATCGGAAACCTCCCGGTCGGTAAGCGGCAGAGCGGCGACGGCGGCTTTGGCCCCCTGGCTCAGCAGTTGATGATAAGCGTGGCTGACGGCGCGGACGAAGTCAGGCGAATCGGGCAGATCGTGGCCGAAGACGCTGTCGAGCTGCAGCAGCGCCAGGACGCGGGGCCGGCCTTCCTCGCTGCCGGCGACCAACGCGGCGAGGCGCTCGCGCAGCGGGTCGCTGATGGCGATCGGCTTGCCTTGTTCATCGCGGCCGCCGACGTAGCGCATCCAGCCGGCGACGCCCAGCGCCAGGCAGTCGAAGCGGCTGCCGCGCGCCAGATGCCAGCGGATCGCGTCCAGCAGCCGTTGCGGCAGCTTCTGCGTGCCGTCCATGGCGATCTGCGCGGTGCGGTGCTTCAGCGCGCGGTTGCGGTAACGCTGCAGCAGCGAGTCGGCATACTGCGCCAAATCGACGTTCGGCACCTGCAGGGTCGGCGCCTGTTCCGCCAGCATCAGGTGACGGGCGGCGCGGACAAAATCCGCATCCAGCATACAGTCGCCGACGTGCTGATAACCGGCCAGGTAGCCGAGGTAGGCGAGGAACGAATGGCTGCCGTTCAGCATGCGCAGCTTCATCTCCTCATACGGCAGCACGTCGCTCACCAGTTCGGCGCCGGCCTTTTCCCAGGCCGGGCGCCCCTGAGGAAATCGGTCCTCAATGACCCACTGGCTGAACGGCTCGCAGGCCACGCTGACGTCATCCTCGACGCCGCCCAGCCAGGTGCGCAACTGTCGGCGGGCCTCCGGCGTTACCGCCGGCACGATGCGATCCACCATGGTGGAAGGGAAGGCGACCTCTTGACGCACCCAGTCGGCCAACGCCGGATCCTGCCGCTGCGCCAGTTCGACCAGCACCTGGCGCGTGACCCGGCCGTTAGCCGGCATGTTATCGCAGGACATCACGGCGAACGGCGGCAGCCCGCGTTCACGGCGCAGGCGCAGCGCCGCCAGCAGCAGCCCCGGCGCCGACTGCGGCTGTGCCGGGTGGGCGATATCGTGCGCGATCGCCGGGTGTTCCTCCATCAGCCGACCGCTGGCGGGGTGGTAGCAATAGCCCTTTTCGCTGATGGTCAGCGAGACGATGGCGATCTCAGGCTGTGTCAGGGCCGCCAGCACCGCCGCCAGCCCGTCGGTTTGCAAGTGCAGCGCCTGGCGAACCACGCCGATGACCCGGCCCCGCCAGCCGTCGTCGTCCATCTCCGCCACCGAGAACAGCAGGTCCTGTTGCCGTAGGTCGGCGATCTTTTGCTGGCCGTGCTGCATGCTGATTTCGCAGTAACCCCAGTCACTGCCGTGCTCGCTGGCCAGCCTGTCGGCGTACATCGCCTGGTGCGCGCGGTGAAACGCGCCGAAGCCGATATGCGCCATGCGCGGTTTCACGCGCTCACGTGCGTAGCCGGGCCGGATAACGGCGGCCGGCAGCGCGCTGTGGTCGGAAAGTCTCATGTTCAATGTCCCTGGAGAGGTAAGCAAAGGGGCGAAGCCGCCCCGTCTGGCGTTAGGGTTTTAAGATTTGCACGCCCGCCGTTGCGCGCGGCGCCTTGATCACCAGCAGCACCAGCAGCGCGCCCAGCGCGGCGACGCCGCCCGCCAGCATAAAGGCGCTGTCGAATTTGCCGGTGTTCTGCACGATGTAGCCGGTGACGATCGGCCCGATGATGCCGGAGACGCTGCCGATCAAATGAATGAACCCGCTGGCGCCGCCGACCCGGGATTTATGCACCACGTCCTGGATGATCGCCCAGTAGAGAGCGCCGGTGATGTAAAGGAAGAAGATCGACACCGACATCAGCATCACCGCCGGCACCACGCTGCTGACAGTGCCTGCCAACGCCACGCACACCGCCGCCGCCAGCAGGCTGGTGACCAGCACGATCTTGCGCGACAGCAGCAATTTGCCGGTGATGTTGAAGATCTTGTCGGAAATATAGCCCCCGAGCGCCAGCCCGACGAAGCCGACGATCCACGGGATCATCGTGGTCAGGCTCATCTCTTTGATGTTCAGGTTGTGCGCCTGCACCAGATACGAGGGGAACCAGCTCAGGAAGAAGAACAGGATGTAGTTGTAGCAGAAGAAGGCGAAGGCGGTGACCAGAATGATCGGCTGCTTCAGGTAGTAACCCAGCCCGTGCGCGGCGTCGCTCAGCGCGCTTTCCTCGCCGAGGTTTTCCTGTTTCAACTGTGCGATCAGCGCCCGTTCTTCGTTGCTGACGCGTTGGCTTTTCGCCGGGTTATCCGCCACCACGAAGAACCACACCAGCATCCAGACGATGCCGATGGCGCAGATGATCATAAACGCCGGCCGCCAGCCGAACGCCAGCGCCAGATAGCCGACGATCGGCCCGGCCACCGCGCCGCCCAACGGTGAACCGGCGCTGAGCAGGCCCATAGCGGTCGCCGCCTGTTTCTTCGGGAACCAGCCGTTGATCATCTTGTTGGCCGAGGCGCAGATCGGCCCTTCGGCCATGCCGAACAGGACGCGCAGGATCAGCATTGAGTAAAAGCCGGTGGCGATCGCCGTCATGCCGCAGAAGATGGACCACAGGCCGACCGCCACGCCCAGCACCAGCGTCGGGCCGAAGCGGTCGACCGCCAGCCCGCCGACGAAGTTGAAGATGGCGTAGCCGAAGAAGAAGCTGCCGAAGATCAGGCCGAACTGTTCGGCGTTCAGCATCAGATCCTGTTCGATCATCGGCACGGTGATCGACAGCGCCACGCGATCGAGGTAGTTGATCATGTAGACCATGAACAGCAGGAACACGATGGTCCAACGCAGGTTTTTAAACATAAAGCACTCCACTGGGTGTCGTTTTAATCGTGATGCTTCGTTGTTTGCACGGGCGGCGGGTGCCGCCCCATGCCCCGATGCTGCCGTGACGTTACTCGAACTGCAGCAGTACCTTGCAGCAGGTGCGCTGATCCCGCTCGAACATCTGCATTGCCCGTTCGACGTCGCCGGCGGGCACGCAGTGGGTGAGTAGCCGCTGCGGGTCTAGCTTGCCGTCCGCCATCCAGGCGATCACCTGTGGGAAGCGCGCGCTGTTCAGGCGCGAGGAGAAGATCGACAGCTCCTTGCTGGTGATGCTCTGCTGGGTCAGGGTGCAAGCGTCGCCGGAAAAGCCCATGATGCCGATGCGCGCCGCCGGCGAAGCCAGCGCGATCGCCTCCGGCAAAATGGCGGGGTGGCAGGCGGCATCGACGATCAGCGTCGGCTGAACGCCGCGCTGCTGCAGCGCCTGCGGCAATGCGGCCTCGGCGTTGTTGAATACTTCGTCGGCACCGTTGGCGCGTGCCATGTCCAGCCGTTCGGCGATGCGATCGACGACCCACACCTGCTTGACGCCGTACACGCCTTTCAGCGTCTGGATCACCGTGAGCCCCATCGGCCCGGCGCCGTAGATCAGCGCGATGTCGTCGGGGCGCGGTTGCAGATGGGCGGTAATGTTGGCGGCGATGCTGAAGGGCTCGATCATCGCGGCGTGGCGATCGCTGATGGCGGCCGGAACCGGATAGGCGTTGCGTGCCGGCACGCAGGCGTAGTCGCTGAAGCCGCCGTCGCGGTGCACGCCGATCACCTGCAGCGAGGTGCAGACGTTGGGGCGGCCGACCGAACAGGGATAGCAGTGGCCGCAGCTCACCACCGGGTCTACCGAGACGCGTTCGCCGAGGCGCGCCGGATCGACGCCTTCGCCTAGAGCATCGATCAGGCCGAAGAACTCGTGGCCGATCACCCGCGGGTAGCGGGCGAACGGGTTATGGCCGTGATAGATATGGACGTCGGAGCCGCAGATGCCGGCGAATTTCACCTTGACCCGCACCTCGCCGGCCGCCGGTTGCGGCAGCGCGCGCGTCTGCAGCGCCAGGCGCCCGGGCTGTTCGATCACGACGCTGCGCATGGTGTTTACCAGTTCCATAAGGTGCCATCCTCCAGACGTGCGACCGGCAGGTAGGCCGGTTCATACGGGTAACGGGCCGCCAGCTTCTCATCGAACTCGATGCCGATGCCCGGCTTGTCGCCCGGATGCATATAGCCGTCGTCGAACGTCCAGCTGTGCGGGAACACCTCGAGCATCTGCTCGGAATAGCCCATGTATTCCTGCACGCCGAAGTTTGGCACCCACAGATCGAAATGCAGCGCCGCCGCCATGCAGATCGGCGACAGATCGGAAGGGCCGTGAGAACCGGTGCGCACCTGATACAGCGAGGCGAAGTCGGCGATGCGCCGCATGCCGGTAATGCCGCCCGCGTGCGTCAGGGTGGTGCGGATGTAGTCGATCAGCTGTTCTTCGATCAGCTGTTTGCAGTCCCAAATGCTGTTGAACACCTCGCCGACGGCGATCGGCGTGACGGTATGCTGGCGGATCAGGCGGAAACAGGCCTGATTTTCCGCCGGCGTCGGATCCTCCATCCAGAACAGGCGATACAGCTCGGCGCTTTTACCAAAGCGCGCCGCTTCAATTGGCGTCAGGCGGTGGTGCATGTCGTGCAGCAGGTGCTCGTTGAAGCCGAACCTGTTGCGCACCGCGTCGAACAGTTTGGGGGTGAAATCGAGGTATTTTTCCGTCGACCACAGCTGCTCTTCCGGCCAGTCACCCTTGGTGGCCGGCTCATAGGCCTGGCCTTTGCCCTTGGCCATGCCGTAGGTGGTTTTCATGCCGGGCACGCCGCATTGCACGCGGATCGCCTTGAAGCCTTGTTCTTTATGTTTAGCGTAGTCGTCGAGCACCTCGTCGATCGAGTGGCCGGTGGTATGGCAATACACCATCACTCCCGAACGTGAGGCGCCGCCCAACAGCTGATACAGCGGCATGTTGGCGGCCTTGGCCTTGATGTCCCACAGCGCCATGTCGACGGCGGAAATGGCGGACATGGTCACCGGGCCGCGCCGCCAGTAAGCGCCTTTGTAGAAGAATTGCCAGAGGTCTTCGATCCGCTGCGCGTCGCGGCCGATCAACTGCGGGCAGAGGTGATCTTTCAGGTAAGAGGCCACCGGCAATTCGCGCCCGTTCAGCGTGGCGTCACCGAGGCCGATGATGCCGTCATCGGTGGTGATTTTCAGCGTGACAAAGTTGCGCCCCGGGCAGGTGACGAACACCTCGGCGTTGACGATTTTCATAACCTTCACATCCTGTAGCTGCGGAGAGATAGCGCGAAAATACGTCATGAACTAACTACCATACAAGTATGAATTGATGAATTTGCCGGAGAGGATCACATTTGATCGCGAGTGGAAGCGGATGAACGGAGGGGAAGAAGTGGGGCGCAGCGGCTGCGCCCGACAAGGTCAGCCCAGCAGGGCGCAGTTAGGCGGCAGGCGGCATTCGATGGCCTGCGGCAACACTTCGATGCGGAAATGGCGGCCTTTGAGCGGTTCGCCGTCGAGGTTGAAGGTCATCTCATGCGGCGCGTCGATCTCGAGCCACGGCAGCGCCGCGCTGAGGATGCTGTTGCTCTCTTCGTCGTTGAACAGGGCGGCGACCAACGCCGGCAGCAGTTCATCGGCGATCAGCAGGCGCAGCTGCAGCAGGCCGTCGTTGATCAGCGCGCTGGGGCACAGTTCCTGGCCGCCGCCGGCCTGCTTGCCGTTGCCGATGCCGATCACCAATGCTTCGCCGGCCCAGCGGAAGTCCGGCCCGCGGATTTCACAGCGGTCGGCCTGCAGCGTATCCATGCGCAGCAAGCCGTGCACGAAGTAGGACACGCCGCCCAAGGCCGCCTTCAACTTCTCCGGTGTCTCGGTGGTGATGCGGGTGCCGAAGCCGCCGGTGGCCATGTTGATGAAGTAGCGCTCGCCGTTGACCTTCGCCAGATCGATCGGCACCGAGCGGCCCTTGATCGCCAGCTGCAGCGCCAGTTCGGGGGATGGGGGGATATTGCACGCCATGGCGAAGTCGTTGGCGGTGCCGAGCGGCAGAATGCCCAGCGCCGGCCGGTTATGCGCCGGCAGCTGCACCAGCGCGGCGGCCACTTCGTTGATGGTGCCGTCACCGCCGCCGGCGACGACGGTGCCGACGCCGAGTTGTGCAGCTTCCGCGACGTAGCGCGCGGCGTCGCCGTGCTCCCAGGTCACGCGCACGTACAGCGTGATTTGCTCTTCGCGCAGCCGTGTGACCGCCTGACGCAGTTCTTCGTTGCCGGCGCCCTTGCCGTTGAGAATAAGCAGGGCGGCTGCATGTGAGTGTTGAGGCATTACCGATCTCCTCCGGCGGAAAACCAAGAATGCCTCAAGATAAACCAGCCTACGCCGCCAAGCCATCAGAATATTCAGCTAATTCCGGTTATTTCCTATTGTGCCGTGAATATGAAGACGATGCGAATTTATCTGAATTTAACCTGACAATAAGCGGAATTTTAATGGCGGCAGGATTAATCGCTATAGCGTTATTTATATATCGATGTGGCGTTATTATTTTTATTAAAATGGATAACGGGAAAACGTAATGAAAAATAGGCGCACCGGCGGCAATGGCGGACCCATAAAGAAAAAGCCAGCCCAAGGGAGATTGGGCCGGCTAAGGAGGTGGTTCCTAGTATTGCTATGCAAATATTTTCGTTGTTCGTTTTAAGCAGCGTGATAGTAACCAAGCTGCGGGCACATTGATGTGATCCAATTCTAATATTTGCTAAAAATCGCCGCCGAATGGCGACGATTGATTGTTAGGCTCCGGCGCTATTTTCTTCCGCCAAATTGCGGATCAGCAATGCATAATTGAGATCAATATCCTGCGGGATCGGCAAATAAACGATATGGCCGTTGCCCGGCGCGACCTCAATCGGCTCGCCTTTCTTATTTTGCATGCTTTCGAGGGTGAACAGTACGTTGCCGCCTGGCGTCATCATCTCGACGCTGTCGCCGAGTGAGAATTTATTCTTCACGTCGACTTCCGCCCAGCCTTCGCGGCGCACGCCGGTGAACTCGCCGACGAACTGCTGGCGCTCGGAGAGCGAAGAGCCGTATTCGTAATTCTGCTGCGCTTCGTGCACGTGGCGGCGCAGGAAGCCTTCGGTATAGCCGCGGTGCGCCAGGCCTTCCAGCGTGGTGAGCAGGGTCGGATCGAACGGTTTGCCGGCAACGGCGTCGTCGATGGCGCGGCGGTAGACCTGGGCGGTGCGGGCGCAGTAGTAGAAGGACTTGGTGCGCCCTTCGATCTTCAGCGAATGCACGCCGAGCTGCGTCAGACGCTCCACGTGCTGGATGGCGCGCAGATCCTTGGAGTTCATGATATAGGTGCCGTGTTCGTCTTCGAAGGCGCTCATATATTCACCTGGCTTTTGCGCTTCAGACAGCATGAACACCTTGTCGGTCGGCGCGCCGATGCCCAGCGTCGGCTCGACGGTCTGCACCGGGATCGGTTCGTGCAGGTGCACGATATTGCCGGTGTCGTCCTCTTTGCCTTCCTCCGCCTTGTACTGCCAGCGGCAGGCATTGGTGCAGGTACCCTGATTGGGATCGCGTTTGTTGATGTAGCCGGACAGCAGGCAGCGGCCGGAGTAGGCCATGCACAGCGCGCCGTGGACGAAGATCTCCAGCTCCATGTCCGGCACTTCGGCGCGGATCTCGGCAATCTCTTCCAGCGACAGTTCGCGCGACAGGATCACGCGGGTCAGGCCCATTTGCTTCCAGAACTTCACCGTCGCCCAGTTAACGGCATTGGCCTGCACCGACAGGTGGATGTCCATCTGCGGGAAGGCTTCGCGCACCATCATGATAAGGCCAGGATCGGACATGATCAGCGCATCCGGGCCCATATCGATAACCGGCTTCAGATCGCGCAAGAAGGTTTTCAGCTTGGCGTTGTGCGGGGCGATGTTCACCACCACGTAGAATTTTTTGCCCAGCGCATGCGCTTCGTTGATGCCCTGCGCCAGATTCTCGTGGTTGAACTCGTTGTTGCGTACCCGCAGGCTGTAGCGCGGCTGGCCGGCGTAAACCGCATCGGCGCCGTAGGCAAAGGCGTAACGCATGTTTTTCAGCGTTCCGGCCGGGGAGAGAAGTTCCGGTGTAAACATAGTGTGTCTCGGTCTGATTTCAGGTCAGCACCACGCCACCTGATGGCGCAGTAAAAGCGGGGGATTGTAGCCGCAGCGCGGCAAGAAATCAGCAGTTAACCGGATTTATTCAAGGGAGATTGATCCCGGTCAAACGGAAAACGCGCGGTGGCGGCCACCGCGCGGGCGAAACGGGGGATCAGGCGCTCAAATCGCGGATATCGGTGGTCGGGCCGTTTTTCGTCACCGACTGGATACCGTTTTTGGCCGCGCTTTCGGAGCTGTACATTTCGCTGACGCCGATCACCTGATGGTTCTTGGCCTTCAGCACAAAATAGGGCTGATTGCTGGCGCTGTGCTTCAGTTCGTACTGCGCTTCGTGCGGTGAATTGGTCTGCACCGAGGCGATGCCGTTCTCCGCCGAGGCTTTGCTGGCATACATCTCGCTGGCCAGAATAATTTCGCCGTTACTGGCTTTCAGGTTGAAGTGGTACTGTCCGTTCTTTGCTTTTTTCAGCTCGTAATGACCGATTGCCATGGTTCTTCTCCTGTAGGTTCCGATTCGTGATGTAAGTGTAGCCAATCGCTTGAAAATCGGCGGCTAAACCTCACAGCAGCTTAGTCGAAAAAATGCGCAGTTTTTTTGCGCCGGCGCGGAGTTTTCATTCGGTGAGCCCGGCGCCGCACGGGAAGCTAAGGAAAGGCGCGGTGATTGCGCAGTGCGCCGCATAATGACAATTACGTGGTTTCATCGAGCAGCATTGCGCGTTACCGTTTGCCCGCTACGTAAAGGTGAGTGAAAAGTGAGCGATAGATCTTGGCATCGACGCGCTGCAGGCATATGCTTTGGCCTATGCCTGCTGTGGAGTGTCGAGATGGAAAGAATCGCCAAGCTGTTTAAAAACGGTAGAAATCAGGCGGTGAGGTTACCGGTGGAATTTGAATTTGATACGGATCGTGTGTATATCCGTCGCGATCGGGAGGGAAACGTGATTTTATCCAAATATCCGGCAAAGCCGGACAGCTGGGCACCGCTGCTGAGCATTATCGCCCAAACGCCGGTGCCGCAAGAGTTTCTTGGCGCGGAAGATCGTCAGCAAGGGGTTGCAGACCGCGATCCATTCTCAGAGGAAGAGTAGGCGATGTACATGTTTGATACCAACACCGTCAGCCACTTGTTTCGGCAGCATCCGCAGGTGCTTAACGTCATGCAAAAGCTCCCGCCTTCTGCCGTATGTATTTCCAGCGTCACGGAGGCGGAACTGCTTTACGGTGTGGCCAAACGGCGGAACAAAGCGTTGCAAAGCATGGTCGAGGCCTTTCTTGCTGCGGTGACGGTCTATGCATGGGATCGCGAGGCCGCCCGCTGCTACGGTGAAATGCGGGCAAACATGGGGAGAAAGGGCAAAATCATGGGCGCGATGGATCAACTGATCGCCGCTCACGCGCAGAGCCGTGGCGCGACGCTGGTGACCAACGATCGCGCATTCGCCATGGTGCCCGGGTTGGCGGTTGAAGACTGGACGCGCTGATTTCCCTCTAAACCCCATTCATCAGCCGGCAGGGCTCGGCTTCCCAGCGGTAGCCCACACCGTATACCGAGCGAATAAAGGATTTTTCCCCGTCGATCAGTTCCAGCTTGCGGCGCAGGTTTTTGATGTGGCTGTCGATGGTGCGGTCGGTGACCACCCGGTAGTCGTCGTACAGGTTGTTCAGCAGCTGCTCGCGAGAAAACACGTTGCCTGGCTGGCTGGCCAGCGTTTTCAGCAGGCGGAACTCCGCCGGCGTCAGATCCAGCAACTGCCCCTGATAGCTGGCCTGGAAGCGCGGTTCATCGATGTGCAGCAGATCATCTTCCCGCGCGTTCTCCTGCGGCCGATAGCTGCGGCGCAGGATGGTTTTCACTCGCGCCACCACTTCACGCGGGCTGTAGGGTTTGCAGATGTAATCGTCGGCGCCGATCTCCAATCCCAACAGGCGGTCAATCTCTTCGATTTTCGCCGTCACCATCACGATGGGCACGTCGCTGAAGCGGCGCAGCTCGCGGCACACCGTCAGGCCGTCGGCCCCTGGCAACATCAGGTCGAGTAAGATCAGCGCCGGCGGATGCTGGTGCACGGTCGGCACCACTTCATTACCGTTGGTCAGCCAGCGGGTGGCGTAGCCCGCCGCCTGCAGATAATCCACCAGCAGCTGGCCCAGCTTGGGCTCATCTTCAACAATCATGATCTGCACGGGTTGATTCTGAATGTCCATCAGGGCGCCTTATTTTTTATCGGGGTAGCAAATTCTACTGTAATGCGCACGCCGCCTAAAGGCGAATGCTCGGCGCGGATTTTCCCGTCGTGCGCTTCCACGATGTTGTGGCAGATCGCCAACCCCAGCCCTGAGCCGCCGCTGGCGCGGTTGCGTGAACCTTCCGCCCGATAGAAGCGTTCGAAAATGCGCGTCAGTTGCTGATCGCTGATGCCCGGCGCGCTGTCCTGCCAGCAGAGGATCAGTCTCCCCGGCTGCAGCTCGGCGCCGATCTCCAGCCGGCCACCGACGTCGGTGTAACGCAGGCTGTTTTCCAACAGGTTATTGAACAGCTGATTCAGGCGATCGGGATCGCCGAACAGCGGCGCCTGGGCCGGCAGATGGGTGACGATCTCCAGCCCTTTGGCGCGGAAGCGTTCGCGGAAGGCGGCGACGGCGATCTGCACCAGGTGCACGCAGTCCACCTGCGCCTTGCGATAGGCCAGCGCGCCGAGATCGGAGAGCGACAGCTGGTGCAGGTCGTCGACCAGTTTGGTCAAGGTGGATACCTCAGCCTGCAGCGAGCTGAGCGACGCCGGCGTCGGCTGGCGCACGCCGTCCTGCAGCGCCTCCAGCTCGCCGCGCAGCACCGCCAGCGGCGTGCGTAGCTCGTGCGACACGTCGGCCATAAAGGCGCGACGCATCTGCTCGTTTTTTTCCAGCGAGGTGGCCAACTGGTTGAAGTCGTGCGCCAGCCTGCCCAGTTCATCCTGGCTGCTGACCGCCACGCGGGTGGTGAAATCGCCCGCCGCCAGGCGGTGGGTGCCCGCCACCAGGCGCTTGACCGGGGCCAGCATGCCGCGCGACAGCAGCCAGGTCACCGCCGCTGCCAACAGGGTGGAGAGCGCGACGATAATCCAACTGGTGCGCCGCTGCTGGCGATCGAAGTTGATGTCCGTATTGCGCGTCAGGCGCTCGACCGGGGTGGTGAGCACCCAGCCGACGATCTCGTTGTTATAGCGGATTGGATGGCGCGGCCCCTCTTTCGGCAACGGGCCGGAATGCCCGACCAGCCGATTGAACTGGCTGTCCACCACCCAAAACTGGGTGCGCCAGCCCTTGGGCGGCAGATTGTGGCTGCTGTCGCTGTTCTGCTCGAACGAACGCATGATTTGGTAGACCACCTGATCGTTGTTGCGCAGGAATATCCAATTGCCATGATGGCTGTACTGTTCCTCCAGCGCTTCGCTCAGCATGTTGATGCGCTGCTCGTTGCTGCTCTTGATGTAATCGATAAAGCCGCGCTCAAAGCTGACGCGCACCCCCCAATGCATGGTGATCAACACCAGCATGCAGGTAGCGAAAATGGCCAGGAACAGCTTCCCGGTAATGCCTATCCTCATTGCAACCTCGTTGAGCCGGTACCCGGCTCTTTGGTCAGCGTGCGGTTGGGCGCGCTATCGGCCGGCACGCGCGCGAAGGCGAGCGCGGGCAGGGCGATAATCAACGCCATACAGCAGTAGCTGTAAATAAATGCGCTGTGAATGGCTGGGCTATCGGCCACCACCTGGTGATGGGCGAAGCTGCCGATCAAGATGCCGGCGACGCTGACGCCGAGGCTCATCGACAGCTGCATGACCATCGACAGCAGGCTGTTGCCGCTGCTGGCCAGCCGGTCCGGCAGATCTTTCAGCGTCAGGGTGTTCATCGCCGAGAAGCGCAGCGAGTTGACCATCCCCTGGAAGAACAGCACCACCGGCAGCAGCCACAGCCAGCCGAGCATCGCCGCCAGCAGGAAACTCAGGCTGACCAGCGCCAGCAGCAGCGTGGCGGCCACCAGCACGTTGCGGTAGCCGAAGCGGTTGACCACCTGCACCACGATGCGCTTCATGCCCATGCTGCCGATGATCATCGGGATCATCATCAGCCCGGCGTGGAACGGCGAGAAGCCCATGCCCACCTGCAGAAACAGCGGCGTCATGAACGGCAGCATGCCGCTGCCGATGCGCCCCAGCAGGCTGGCCAGCAGTCCGATCTTGTAAGTCGGGGTGCGCAGCAGCCGCAGCGAGAACAGGGCGCGGCTATTGCCGTAAGCATGCCAAACATACCCCAACAGCGCCGCCACGCCCAGCGCCACCAGGCCGGCGATGGCGCTGCCGGACAGCCCCATGCCTTTGTGGCCGTCGAGCGCCAGCGTCAGCGACGCCATGCCGATCGCCAGCAGGATAAAGCCGCTGACGTCGAAGCGGCGGGTCTGCATTTGGTAGTTGGGCATCAGCAGCAGCGTGGCGATGGCGCCCACGATACCCACCGGAATATTGATCAGGAAAATCCAATGCCAGCTGGCGTATTGCACCAGGAAGCCACCCAGCGCCGGCCCCATCAGCGGGCCGATTTGGCCTGGCAGCGTTACGAAGGTCATCGCCGCCATGTACTGCTCGCGCGGCACGATTTTCATCACCGTCAGGCGGCCGACCGGCACCATCATCGCGCCGCCGACGCCCTGAAGCACGCGCGAGGCGATCAGTTCGTTCAGGGTTTCCGAGCGGGCGCAGAGGAGGGAGCCGAGGGTGAACAGCACGATGGCGCTGAAAAACACCCGCTGTACGCCGACCTTGTCCGCCAGCCAGCCGCTGGCCGGCAGCGTCACCGCCACCGTCAGCACATAGGAGACGATCACCGACTGCATGCGCAGCGGGTTCTCCCCCAGGCTCGCGGCCATCGAGGGCAGGGCGGTGTTGACGATAGTGGTATCCAGCGTCTGCATAAAGAAGCCGAATGCCACTATCCAGAGTTGCCAGCGTACCGTGGCGGTGTGTTTCATCAGCATCGGTCGGCCATTAATGGGGCAGCGGGGCCAGTTGCTTGTTGCGGCGGAACTTCGCCTGCAGCCGGTCGAAGTAAAGGTAGACCACCGGGGTGGTGTACAGCGTCAGCAGCTGGCTCATCACCAGGCCGCCGGCGATGGTGATGCCGAGCGGCTGGCGCAGCTCCGCGCCGTCGCCGCGGGTCAGCACCAGCGGCAGCGCGCCGAACAACGCCGCCAGCGTGGTCATCATGATCGGCCGGAAACGCAGCAGGCTGGCCTGGAAAATCGCCTCGCGGGCGCTGATGCCGCCGTTGCGCTGCGCTTCGAGCGCGAAGTCGACCATCATGATGGCATTTTTCTTCACGATACCGATCAACAGCATGATGCCGATCAGCGCGATCAGGCTGAACGGTGCGCCGAACAGCTCGAGCGCCAGTAGCGCCCCCACGCCGGCGGAAGGCAGCGTGGAAAGGATGGTCAGCGGATGGATATAGCTCTCATACAGCACGCCGAGCACGATATACACCGTGGCGATCGCTGCCAGGATCAGGATGAGCTGCGACTTCAGGGTGTCCTGGAATACCTGGGCGGTGCCGGCGAACGCGCCGCGCACCGTGGACGGCACGCCGAGCTGAGTCATGGTGCGCTCTACCGCCGCGGTGGCGTCCGACAGGCTGCCGCCGTCCGGCAGGTTAAAGGAGATGGTCGAGGCGGCGGACAGCCCCTGATGGTTGACCGACAGCGGCGCGTTGGCCGGTCGCCAACTGGCGAAGTAGGAGAGCGGTATCGCCTTGCCTTCGTTGTTGATGATGAACATTTTGTCCAACGAGCTCACGTCCTGAGTGTAGGGCGGCGCCACTTCCATCACGACTTTGTATTGGTTGAGCGGTTGATAGATGGTCGAAATCTGTCGCTGGCCGAAGGCGTTGTTCAACAGGTTGTTGGCGTCGGACACCGAAATGCCGAGGCGCGCCATGGTTTCGCGATCGTAGACCAGATCCATCTCCGAGCCTTTATCCTGCTGATCCGAGTTGACGTCCGCCAGCTCGGGCAATGCGGCCAGCGCGGTGCGGATCTTCGGCTCCCATTCGCGCAGCGCGGCGAGATCGTCCGCCAGCAGCGTATATTGGTAGCTGGCGTTGGCCTGCCGGCCGCCGACGCGGATATCCTGTACCGCCATCAGAAACAGGCTGGCGCCCGGTTCTTTGGCCAGGCGGGCACGCAGGCGGGCGATCACTTTCTGCGCGTCGTCGCTGCGTACCGACAGGGGTTTCAGTGAGATGAACATCGAACCGCTGTTGGTGCGCGAGCCGCCGGTAAAACCGGTGACGTTTTCCACGTCCGGATCTTCGCGCACGATTTTCATGAAGTCTTCCAGTTTGCCGCGCATCGCCTGGAACGAAATGCTTTGGTCGGCCTGGATAAAGCCCATCAGACGCCCGGTATCCTGTTCAGGGAAGAAGGTTTTCGGGATGCTGATATACAGCCAGACGTTGAGCGCAACGGTGGCGAGGAACACCGCCAGCACCCAGCGCGAGTGGCCGAGCACCCAGTTCAGCGAGCGTCCGTAACCCTGCTGCAGCGCCAGCAGCATTTTGCCGAAGCCGCGCGCGCGCCGCTGCGAACGCGCCGGCTGGTGGCGCAGCAAATAGGCACACATCATCGGCGTGAGCGTCAGCGAGACGATGAGCGACAGCCCGATCGATACCGACAGGGTGACGGCGAACTCGCGGAATAGCCGGCCGGGCAGGCCTTCCATCAGCAGCAGCGGGATAAACACCGCCACCAGCGAAATGCTCATCGACAGCACGGTGAAGCCGACTTCCCGCGCGCCCAGCAGCGCGGCGTTGATCGGTTTCATGCCGGCCTCGACGTGGCGGGAAATGTTTTCCAGCACCACGATGGCGTCGTCCACCACAAAGCCGGTGGCGATGGTCAGCGCCATCAGCGACAGGTTGTTGAGGCTGAAGCCGCACAGATACATGGCGGCGAACGAGCCGATCAGCGACACCGGCACGGCGACCGCCGGGATCAGCGTGGCGCGCCCGGAGCGCAGGAAGATGAACACCACCAGGATCACCAGCCCGATGGCGATCGCCAGCGACTGTTCCACCTCGGCCAGCGACGCGCGGATGGTTGGCGAACGATCCTGCGCGACGTTGAGTTGAATCGAGGCCGGGATATTCTCCTGCAGGGCGGGCAGCTCGGCGCGAATGCGATCGACGGTTTCGATGATGTTGGCGTCCGGCGCGCGGCTGATGGCCAGAATGATCGCCGGTTTGGCGTCGGTCATCCCGGCGTTACGCACGTCTTGCACCGAGTCTTTGACCTCGGCCACGTCGGCTAAACGCACCGCCGAGCCGTTGTTGTAATGAATGATCAGCGGACGATAAGCATCGGCGGTTTTCAGCGCGTCGTTGGCCTGGATCTGCCAGCGCTGCTGCGGGTTTTCCACGGCGCCCTGCGGACGGCGCACGTTGGCGTTGGCGATGGCCTGCCGCACGCTGTCCAGCGACACGCCCTGATTGAACAGCGCCGAAGGGTTCAGCTCCACCCGCACCGCCGGCAGCGAGCTGCCGCCTACGGAAACGTCGCCGACGCCCTCGGTCTGGCTGATCTTCTGCGCCAGCTGGGTGGAGGCGAAATCGTAAAGCTGCCCCTGGCTGTAGGTGTCCGAGGTCAGCGTCAGGATCATGATCGGCGCGTCGGAAGGGTTGACCTTACGGTAGCTGGGGCGGCTCGGCATGCCGGTCGGCAGCAGGCTTTGCGCGGCGTTAATCGCCGCCTGCACGTCGCGCGCGGCGCCGTTGATGTCGCGATCGAGATCGAACTGCAAAATGACGCGGGTACTGCCGAGCGAACTCATCGAGGTCATTTCGTTAACCCCGGCGATGCGGCCCAGCGCGCGCTCCAGCGGCGTCGCCACCGAGGACGCCATGGTTTCCGGCGAGGCGCCCGGCAGCGACGCGCTGATCGAAATCACCGGAAAATCCACCTGCGGCAGCGGCGACACCGGCAGCAGGCGAAAGCCGATCGCGCCGCTGATGGCGATGGCCAGCGTCAGCAGGGTGGTGGCCACCGGCCGGTGAATGAACAGGGCGAAGAATTTCACGGCAGCTCCTGCGTATCCAGCTGGCGATGCGTGTTGCGCGCCAGCTTGTCAAACAGCAGGTAGATCACCGGCGTGGTGAACAGCGTCAGGATCTGGCTCATGATCAAACCGCCGACCATACAGACGCCGAGCGGATGCCGCAGCTCAGCGCCGACGCCGGTGCTCAGCATCAGCGGCAACGCGCCGAGCAAGGCCGCCAGCGTGGTCATCAAGATCGGCCGGAAACGCAGCAGACAGGCCTGATAGATGGCGTCGCGCGGCGATAAACCCTGCTCGCGTTCCGCCGCCAGCGCGAAGTCGATCATCATGATGGCGTTCTTCTTCACAATGCCGATCAGCAGGATGATGCCGATGATGGCGATCACGTCCAGCTCGCTGCCGGCCAACATCAGCGCCAACAGGGCGCCGACCCCGGCGGTCGGCAGGGTGGAGAGGATGGTGACCGGATGAATGAAGCTTTCATACAGCACGCCCAGCACGATGTACATCGCCACCACCGCCGCCAAAATCAGCCACAGCGTGCTGCCGAGCGCCGCCTGGAAGGCCAGGGTCGCCCCCTGGAATTGGGTGGTGATGTCCCTTGGCATATTGAGATTTTTTTCCGCCTGGGTGACCGCGTCGACCGCCTCGCCGAGCGAGTAGCCGTCGGCGACGTTGAACGAAACGGTGGCCGACGGGAACTGGTCGAGATGGTTCACCGACAGCGGGCCGAAGCGCTCTTCGATTTTGGCGATGGCGCTCAGCGGCACCACGGCGCCGTCGTTGCCGCTCAGACGGATCTCATTGAGCGCCGCCAACCCCGGTGTCGCGCTGACGTCGTGCTCCAGCACCACGCGGTATTGATTGGCCTGGGTGTAGATGGTGGAGATCAGGCGCTGGCCGAACGCGTTGTACAGCGCATTGTCCACGTCGCTCATGGTGACGCCGAGGCGGGAGGCCGAATCGCGATCGACGTTGACATAGGCCACCAGCCCCTGATCCTGCCAGTCGCTGGTGACGTCCGCCAGCTGCGGGGTTTGCTTCAGCTCATCCATCAGCTGCGGCACCCACAGGCTGAGATCGTCCAGCGACATCGCCTGCAGGGTGAACTGGTACTGGGTGCGGCTGACCTGGGTATCGATGGTCAGATCCTGCACCGGTTGCAGATACAGCTTCACGCCGGGGAACTGCGCCGTTTGCTGCTGCAGGCGGCTGATGATCGCCGGAATGCGCTCGCTGCGTTCGCTCAGCGGCTTCAGGTTGATCTGCAGCCGGCCGCTGTTGAGCGTGGCGTTGCTGCCGTCGACGCCGACGAACGAGGTCAGGCTCTCCACCGCCGGATCTTTGAGGATCTGCGCCGCGACCTGCTGCTGGCGCTCGGCCATGTTGCTGAACGAGACGCTCTGCGGCGCTTCCAGCGTGCCCTGAATGATGCCGTTGTCCTGCACCGGGAAGAAACCTTTCGGGATCAGCAGGTACAGCAATACCGTCAGCGCCAGCGTGCCCACGGCCACGCCGAGCGTCAGCCAGGGATGGTTAAGCACCGTTTTCAGCCACTTGCCATATTGCGCGATCACCCGGTCGAAAAAGCGTTCGGAGGCGGCGGAAAAACGGTTCTGCTTGCGCAGCGATTCGTGGCTGAGCATGCGTGCGCACATCATCGGTGTCAGCGTCAGCGACACCACGGCGGAGATCAAAATTGCCACCGCCAGCGTGACGGCGAACTCGCGGAACAGGCGGCCGACGATGTCGCCCATGAACAGCAGCGGGATCAGCACCGCCACCAGCGAGAAGGTCAGAGAGATGATGGTGAAGCCGATCTCGCCGGCCCCTTTCAACGCGGCGTCGAGCGGTTTTTCCCCTTTCTCGATGTAGCGCGAGATGTTCTCGATCACCACGATGGCGTCGTCCACCACGAAGCCGGTGGCGATGGTCAGCGCCATCAGCGTCAGGTTGTTGATGGAGAAGCCAAGGAAGTACATGGCGGCGAAGGTGCCCACCAGCGACAGCGGCACCGCCACGCTGGGGATAATGGTCGCCGGCACGTTGCGCAGGAACACGTAGATCACCATCACCACCAGCGCGATCGCCAGCAGCAGCTCGAACTGCACGTCGCTGACCGAGGCGCGGATGGTGGTGGTGCGATCGGTCAACACCTTGACGTCGACTGACTTGGGTAGGCTTTTAATCAGCGTCGGCAGCATTTCGCGGATGCTGTCGGCGGTGGTGATGACGTTGACGCCGGGCTGGCGTTGGATGTTCAGCACGATCGCCTGTTGCTTGTTGGCCCAGGCCGCCAGTCGGGTATTTTCCGCCCCTTGTTCGATGGTGGCGATATCCTGCAGGCGGATCGCCGCGCCGTTCTGATAGGCGACGATCAGCTGGCGATAGTCGTCGGCAGATTTCATTTGGTCGTTGGCGGAGAGGGTGACCGATCGGGTCGGGCCGTCAAGGCTGCCTTTCGCCGAGTTGACGTTGGCGTTGCTGATGGCGGCGCGAATGGTTTCACTGTTCAGGCCATAGGCGGCGACCGCCGCCGCGTTCAATTTTACGCGCACTGCCGGGCGTTGGCCGCCGGCCAGCGTCACCAGGCCGACGCCGGTCACCTGAGAAATTTTTTGCGCCACGCGGGTTTCCACCATGTCTTCCACCTGCGTCATCGGCATGGCGGTGGAGGTCACGGCCAGCGTCAGGATCGGCGGATCGGCGGGGTTAACCTTGCTGTAAATCGGCGGGTAAGGCAAATCGGTCGGCAGCAGGTTGGTGGCGGAGTTGATCGCCGCCTGCACTTCCTGCTCCGCGACGTCGAGCGGCAGCGCCAACTGGAACTGCAGTGTGACCACCGAGGCGCCGCCGGAGCTTTGCGACGCCATTTGCTTCAGGCCGGACATCTGGCCGAACTGGCGTTCCAGCGGCGCGGTAATGGCGGAGGTCACCACGTCCGGGCTGGCGCCGGGGTACAGCGTCACCACCTGGATAGTGGGGTAATCCACCTCCGGCAGGGCGGACACCGGCAGCGCGCGATAACCGATAATCCCCGCCAGCAATATTGCCACCATCAGCAGCGTGGTGGCGACCGGACGCAGAATAAACAGGCGGGACGGACCGCCGCCGGCGTTGGGAGGCATCACCTGCATCAGGACTTCCTCTGAACGTCAGGTTCGCGCTTGGCGTTGGCCGCCGCCGGCGCTTCGCTCGGCGCGAGCACTTCCACCTGCATGCCTTCGGTCAGGCGATCGATGCCGTCGGTCACCACCCGATCGCCGGCGTTGAGACCGGCGCTGATCACCACCTGCCGGCTGTCCTGCACGCCGGCGGTGACCCGATGTTTGCTGACCTTGTTGTCTTCGCCGAGCGTCCAAACGAAGTTGCCCTCGTTGCCCATCTGCAGCGCAGCGGTCGGGATCATCACCGCATCGTGCAGGGTATCCACCTGCAGCCGCGCGTTGACGAACTGATTGGGGAACAGCGCGTCATCTTCGTTGGCGAAGCGCGCTTTCAGCTTGATGGTGCCGGTGGCGGTATCAATCTGGTTGTCCAGGCTCAGCAGCGAACCGGTCGTCAGCTTGTTCTGGTTGGTGCGATCCCAGGCTTCGACGCTCACCGGCCCGGCTTTTTGCGCCTTGAGCAGATCGGCGATGTTGCCTTCGGGCAGCGTGAACACCACGTCGATCGGGTGCGTCTGCGTGATCACCACCAGACCGGGGGTGCTGCCGCTGGTAACGTAGTTGCCGACGTCGACCAGTTTCAGGCCGACGCGGCCGTCGATTGGCGCAGTGATGCGGCTGTAGGTGATCTGCAGTTTGGCGCTGTCGACCGCGCCCTGATCGGCCTTGATCGCGCCTTCGGTCTGCTGCACCAGCGAGGCCTGCGTATCCAGCTCCTGACGGGACACCAGATTGGTTTTCACCAGCTGCTGATAGCGCGCCAGATCGCGTCGGGCGTTGGCCAGCGTGGCCTGATCTTTTGCCAACTGCCCCTGAGCCTGGGTCAACTGAACCTGGAATGGCCGGGGATCGATTTCCGCCAGCAGATCGCCGGCTTTGACCTGCTGGCCTTCGGTAAAGTGGATCGCCATCAGTTGGCCATCGACCCGGCTGGTGACGGTCACGGTATTGGCGGCGGTGGCGGTGCCCAAGCCGGAAAGATAGCGTGGCACCGTCTGTTGCGTGGCGGTCGCCGCTTGCACCGGCGACATCGGCGCGCCGCGTCTGCCGCCCGCCGCGCGGCCCGCTCCCGTTTTACCGGCGGCCTGGTGCGCGCCCGGCGTCGTCCCAGCGGTCGGTTGGGCGGCGCTGAAATGGCGCCAGGCCAGAACGGCGACGATGATCGCAATCGCCGCAACTAGCAGGCGTAGCAGCAGGGAACGACGTTGGGGTTTTGCATTCATGGTGGTGAAAATTCTCTCCAAAAGGCAGGGGCGCGGGCACTCATTGCCACAAAAATGACACTCCTTACAGGATACTAGTTTAGCCAGCGAAGACGGCATAAAAATGAAGGAAATATGGAGGAACCGTCAGCATTGTCTTAATAAGTGGGTGATTTGCGCGTGCTATGTTTATAAGTGATTTATTCCGGCTTATAGCCAATACGTTTTAACGATTTCCTGTATTTGGCGCTAATAATTAACAGGCAAATCATTTAACCCATGGAGCCTTTGTGATGAGCAAGAAACAACTGGGTCGTTCAGGCATTCAGGTGCCGGCGTTAACCTTCGGTGGCAACGTGTTCGGCTGGACGGCGGATCAAGCGACCTCGTTCAGCCTGCTGGATGCGCTGGTGGACAATCAGCTCAACTTTATCGATACCGCCGACGTTTATTCCAGCTGGGCGCCGGGCAACCGGGGCGGCGAATCGGAAACCGTCATCGGCGAATGGCTGAAGAAGAGCGGCAAGCGCGACCAGGTGATCATCGCCACCAAGGTGGGCAAACCGATGGGCGAAGGCAAGCAGGGGCTGTCGCCGCGCTATATTCAGCAGGCGGTGGAGGACTCGCTGCGTCGCCTGCAAACCGATTATATCGATCTTTATCAGTCGCACGACGATGACCGCGATACGCCGCTGGAAGAGACGCTGGCGGCGTTCGATGCGCTGATCAAGGCCGGCAAGGTGCGGGCGATCGGCGCCTCCAACTATCAGGCGGATCGCCTGGAAGAAGCGCTGCGGGTGAGCGAGAGCAACGGATTGGCGCGCTACGAAACCCTGCAGCCGGAATATAACCTGTATGCGCGCGAAGGGTATGAAGCCGAGCTGGAAGGCGTGGCGCAGCGTCATGGCCTCGGGGTGATCAACTTCTTCGCGCTAGCCAGTGGTTTTCTGACCGGCAAATACCGCAGCAAAGCGGACGAGGGCAAAAGCCAGCGCGGCGATCGCATCGTCGAACGCTACCTGAACCCGCGCGGTTTCCGCATTCTGGCGGCGCTGGATCAGGTGGCGGGCAAACACGGCAGCTCCCCGGCGCAGGTTTCGCTGGCCTGGCTGATAGCGCGCCCGAGCATCACCGCGCCGATCGTCAGTGCGACCTCGTTGCCGCAGCTGGATGAGTTGGTCAGCGCCACCCGCCTGACGCTGGATGCGGACGACATTCAGGCGCTGAACGACGCCAGCGCCGAGTAGGGGGCGTTACCCGGCGGCGATTTTGCTCTATGCTGAAGGGGTTAATATGGCCCATTCAGGAACCCGCAATGTCTGGTGATATCATCAACGACCTCGCGACGCTGGAACAGCTGTACGGCAAACCCGCCGCGCCCTCGGTTTTTAAAGAAGTCAGCTATATTCACCCGGCGTACCGTCCGTTTATCGAGGCGGCGCCGTTTGCCGCGCTCTCGACGGTCGGGCCGGACGGCATGGATGTCTCTCCGCGCGGCGATCCGGCCGGTTTTATCCATATCGAAGACGAGAAAACCCTGCTGCTGCCGGACCGTCGCGGCAATAACCGCATCGACAGCTTGCGCAATATCCTGCACGACAACCGGGTGGCGCTGCTGTTGCTGATCCCCGGCATCGGCGAAACGCTGCGGATTAACGGGCGGGCGGAAATCGTGGTGGCGCCAGCGATGCTGCAGCGCTTCGTCCACCGCAACCAGCTGCCGCGTTCGGTGCTGCGCATTCGGGTGGAGGCGGTGTTCTTCCAGTGCAGCCGGGCGATCTTGCGTTCGGGATTGTGGGAAGAGGGCAGCCGCCTCGAACGTTCGGCGCTGCCCAGCCCCGGCCATATTTTGGCCGCGGTGAGCCAAACGCGCTTCGACGGTGAGGAGTACGACCAGGCGCTGCCGCAGCGGCTGAAGGATACGCTGTATTAATCGCCGCGGCGTTCGCGCCATGTTTGCCGGTTCAGCCGGTACAAGACATGTTTTTGCAGCGGGTGCCCCGCCGGCAGGCGCGGGTGCAGGAAGGTTTCGCCGTCAAAGTGCATGCCGATGCGCTCCATCACCCGGCGCGACGGCTGGTTATCTTCGGCGGTGAAGGACACCACTTCCGGCAAGTGCAGTGTGTCGAAGGCGCACGCCAGCGCAGCGCGTGCCGCCTCAGCGGCGTAGCCGTTGCCCCAGTGAGCCGCCGCCAGCCGCCAGCCAATCTCCACGCAGGGGGCACAAGGCAGATCGTCGCCCGGCCGCGCCAGCCCGACAAAACCGATAAAAGGCGCGCCGCCTTTCACTTCCACCGCCCATAGCCCCCAGCCATGTTGTTGCATGAAGGCGCGGATGCGTTCGGCCTGCGCGTGGCTTTCCTCGGCCGTCATCGTCGCCGGGAAATAGCGCATCACCTGCGGATCGGCGTTAAGCGCGGCGAAGGCCGGCAGATCGTCGTCGCGCCAGGGGCGCAGCCGCAGCCTGTCGCTGTCGAGGGTAAGGATGGTGGACATGATGCATAGCCTCCAATGAGCAAGGGCGCGGCGAGCCGCGCCCTTGGCGCCGTCAACGGAACAGCGTTTGCGCCCAGCGCGCCAGCCCGGCGGTGACCGAGCCGAAGTCGTTGCCGCCGACGATCGGAATGCCCGGCAGCTGCTGTTGCAGCGCGGCGCGCAGCAGCGGCGAACGCGCGCTGCCGCCGGTCAGGTAGATCACCTGCGGCGCGGTCTGGCTGCTGGCCAACGCGGCACTGACCTGCTCCTGGATGCGCATCAACGGCTGCGAGATGGCGTCGGCGAGCTGATCCTGGCTGATGTTTTCCGCCAGATCGGCCTGCACGAAGCTGAGCGGCGCGCTGATGGCGGTTTGGCCGGACAGGGCTATCTTACTCTCTTCGGCCGCGCGCACCAGCCGGTAGCTCAGGCGCTGCTGGTACACTTTCAGCAGGCGTTTGACCTTTTCCGGCTCCGCCGCGTCGAGGATCAGATCGCGCAGCACGCGGCCATTGGCGGCGCTGTAGAAGTCGTTTTGCGCCGGTACGTCGTTGGTCGCCACCGCGTTCCAGTAAGGCAGCGCCGGCAGGGCGATGCCTTTCCCGGTTTCGCCGCCCAGGCCGAACAGCGGCATCAGCTGTTTGAAGGCCAACATGATGTCCAGATCGTTACCGCCGACCCGGCAGCCGCTGTGGCCCAGCAGGCTCTGCTGACGATCGGCGCGGTCGCGCCACTGCGGGCCCATCAGCAGCACCGAGCAGTCGGTGGTGCCGCCGCCGATGTCCACCACCAGCACGGTTTGCTCTTCGCTCAGCGTCGCCTCGAAGTCCAGCCCCGCCGCCACCGGCTCGAACTGGAATTCAATCTCTTTGAAACCGGCGCGTTCGGCGGCGCGCTGCAAAATGCCCTGCGCCTGCCGGTTGGCTTCGTCGCCGCCGATGCCCTGGAAGTTGATCGGCCGGCCGATCACCGCCTGATCGATACCGGTCTGCAGCACGTTTTCCGCCTGGCGCTTGATGTGGAACATCATGGCGCACACCAGGTCTTCGAACAGCGCGATCTGCTGCGGTTTCAGGCCGTTGGCGCCGAGAAAGGACTTCGGCGAGCGCACGAAGTACACTTCTTCCGGATCTTCCATGTAGTGCGCCAGCGCCTGCAGGCCGAACAGCACGCTGTCGCCGTTGACCGGGATGTCTTCTTCGCGGTTGTAACTGATGGCGCGGCGCAGCAGCTGCTGGTTTTCTTCGCTGCCGGTCGGCACCTGCCAATGGCGGTGCAGGCATTCGCTCACCGCTTCGCGGGTCGGCGCGCACAGCATCGAAGGCAGATACGGTTCGTTGTTTTCCAGCGTCAGCAGCTCGGGGCCGTGGTCGCGCATCACTGCAACGGAACAGTTGGCTGTCCCGTAGTCGAATCCAATAAACATCTCTTTTTTGTCCCCATGCCAATGAAGGGGGGCGACTTTACCCGAGACGGGGCCGGCGGGCAATGCGCCAATGCGCGAGTGTCGAAAAATTTAGCGGGCGCGGCGGCGGCGTGCTTAACTTAATGTCCGAATTCCGCACGTCAGCGCGTCAGGCGAGCCCCATAATGCAGAAAAAACCGAACCCGAGCGTTGCCATGAATACTCAACAGCAAGCGTTGTACGACGCGCTGCGCGCGCGTGACCGCAAATTCGACGGCCGTTTTTTCGTCGGCGTCTCTTCCACCGGCATCTATTGTCGCCCGGTGTGCAGCGCCCGCACGCCGAAGCGGGAAAACTGCACCTTTTATCCGAGCGCGGCGGCGGCTGAACTGGCGGGGTTTCGCCCCTGCCTCAAATGCCGACCGGAACTGGCCCCTGGCCTGGCGCTGATCGATCTGGGCAACCGCTATGCCCAGGTGGCGGTGCAGCTCATCGAGCAGGGCTATCTGTCCGAACACAGTTGCGAAGCGCTGGCGGCGCGGCTCGGCATTTCCGATCGCCACCTGCGGCGTATCTTCGCCGAGCAGTTTGGCGCTTCGCCGATCGATTACGCGCAGTCGCACCGGCTGCTGCAGGCCAAGCGCCTGTTGGCGGATACCGACCTGCCGCTCAGCGAGGTGGCGTTCGCCGCCGGTTTCGGCAGCCTGCGGCGTTTCAACGAGCTGTTCAAGGCGCGCTACCGCCAGATCCCGTCGGCGCTGCGCAGCGGCGGCGCGCGTGGTGAACGGGCGGCCGCCAGCGGGTTGGTGTTTCACCTGGGCTATCGGCCGCCCTATGACTGGGATCGCATGCTGAACTTCTTGCAGGCGCGCGCCGTGCAGGGCGTCGAGCGGGTCGAGGGCCGCCGCTATCTGCGTTCGATCTCAGTCAGCCAGGGCGGTACGGAGTATTGCGGCTGGCTCAGCGTGCAGCCGGAAGAAGCGCGCAACCGGGTCAGGGTAGAGATCGCGCCGGCGCTCAGTCTGGTGACGACGGAGGTGCTGCGCCGCGTACGCTTGCTGTTCGATTTGGATGCCGCGCCGGATCGCATCAATGAGGCGCTGGGTTCGCTGGCGGCCGATGCGCCGGGATTGCGCCTGCCGGGCTGCGTGAACAGTTTCGAGCAGGCGGCGCGTGCGGTGCTGGGCCAGTTGGTCAGCGTGAAAATGGCGGCGACCTTCGCCGGGCGGATGGCCGAACGCTGGGGGGAAGCTCTGGCAACGCCACATGAGGGCATCACCCATGTCTTCCCCACCGCAGCACGGGTGGCGCAGTTGCAGCCCGAAGAACTGCGCCCGCTCGGGGTGCAGGTGAAGCGTGCGGCGGCGCTGATCGAGATCGCCCGCGCGCTGGGCGAAGGGCGGCTGCAGCTCGATAACGTGCTGGATATTGAACAGGGCATCAAGGCGCTGACCGCGCTGCCGGGCATCGGCAACTGGACCGCCAGCTATATCGCCATGCGCGCCTGGTCGTGGCCGGACGTGTTCCTGGCCGGCGACTACCTGATCAAACAGCGTTTCCCTGGCATGACGCCGCGCCAGATTGAACGCTACGCCGAGCGCTGGCGCCCGTGGCGCTCTTACGCCACGCTGCACCTGTGGCACAACGGCGGCTGGGCGCCGGAAGGGGGGAGTTGAACGTGGCTAGCGGGGGGCGTCGATCAGCTGCAGCAAGCGGCTCATGCCTTCACGCATCAGGAACGCCAGCAGCTTTTCCCGTTCGGCCGGCGTCAGGTGATAGTAATACTCGATCCAGACCCGTATTGGATCCTGGCGTTTGACGTCGTAGTCCGGATGATCGGCCTCGTGCAACGCCGAGAGGCTGCGCGCGCCGAATGGCAGGCTGTCGATATGGTATTCCAGCGCTTTGCCCTGTACGCCGCTGCGGCGGCGACTGACCCAGCCTTCTCGCCGGGCCATCAAATTGACTCCTTGTGGGGTTGAGGGCAACCCCGCCTTCCCCATCAGTTCCCTGGCGGAAAACCATTTCTTTTCCATAGTCCCTTATCCCTGAGTCATCACATGTCGAGGAAAATCAACGGATACGCTGATACTCGCATGGGCGATTCATCTTACTTAATCGTTTAAGTCTAAGGTGTTATTTATATCACTAATCTCGTATGGGTTAACACAATGTGAAATACGGGGGAGTGCGGCGCCGCCCGTGCGACGGCGCCGGTGAGGAAGAGGGATTAGCGAATGCCGAAATAACCGTCGCTGAGCAACACCGCCAGCGGCTGCTCCAGCGCCACCTGATCGCCGTCCGCCAGATCGATGCCGATATCGCGCAGCGCCTGCAGCGTCACCGGCTGGTGGGCCGGCCCGGCGAGCGTCTGCGCCTTGATTCGATGCGCCGCGCCGTTGAGCATCGCGACCATCAGCTCGTCCATCTGGTTGCAGTGCACGTTGGTGATAAAGCGTTCATCGATGCGAATGATGTCTATCTTCTGATCGCCCAACTCATCGAAGGCATTGATGTTATGCCCAAAGCCGTTGACGATCAGTCGGCAGCCCAGCTGCTGCAGCTCGCGGAGAAATGCCCGGCACTGCGCGGCATGTTCCAGCACCGCAGCCTCATCGACGCTAAACAGCAGTGCCTGCGGCGGCAGCGAGGAGGCGCGCACCGTTTCCGTCAGCTCGCGCTGGAAGTCGGCGCTGAGCAGACTGTCGATAGCCAGCGGCAGCGCGAGCGACAGCCCCTTGCGCTTGATGTCGTCGGCGCACGATACCAGCAGCTGCGCCACCGCCCAGCGGTCGATATCCGGCATCAGGCCGTACAGCTGCGCGGCGGCGATGAACGCCTCGTGCGGCAGCGGCCGATCGTCCGGTGCCATCACCTGCAGCTTCACCTGGTGGAACGCGGCCGACAGCGGCGTCGCCGGCGGCGCGACCGCGTGGGTCAGCAGCCGCAGTTGCCCCTCGCTGATGATGGCCTGTACCTCCTGCGAGTTCAGCAATTCATGCTGCCGTTCCAGCAGCTGTTTTTGCCGCGTTTCGTATAGATAAACCTGGCCGCGCCCGTGGTGTTTGGCGGTGTAGCAGGCGATGTCGGCCTGCGCCAACAGTTCGCTGCTTTGGGCGTCGCCGCTGATGTGCGTGATGCCGGCGCTGGCGCCGACGCGGTAAATTTTTCCTTCCCAATAGAACGGATGCTGGCTGATTTGGTTGACCACCTGCTGTACCAGCGATTTGGCCTGTTCCAGCCGGCAGTCGAACAGGATCAGACCGAACTCGTCGCCACCCAACCGAGCCAGGCAGTCGCTATTGCGCAGCTGGTGGCGCATCAACTGAGCGATGTCGCGCAGCAAGGCATCGCCCGCCGCATGGCCGGCGGTGTCGTTCACCGCCTTGAACCGATCCAGATCGAGGAATACCAGCGAATGCGGCGGCGACGGTTCCCCGGTGGCGGCGATCGCCGCCTTCAGCTGCTTCTCGAAGCGGGTGCGGTTCGGCAACCCGGTCAGCGCGTCGTGTGAGGCGCTATAGCTGAGCTTTTTCATCAGTTCGCGCGAGGCGGTGACGTCCTGCAGCACCATGACCGCGCCCATGGTTTCGCCGTCGAGAGTTTTCAGCGGTGAGACCGACTGCTGCACGTCGAAATAACGCCCGTCACGGTTGTGCAGCACCAGCGCATAGTCCGCCGGCCATTGCCGCGGGTATTGCGTGAGGTTTTCGATTTCCGGGCCGTCTTTGCCGTTGGTCAGGCGCACCACGCCGGCGACCGGCATGCCGATCGCCAGGTCGAGCGGCCAGCCGCACATTTGCTCGGCCACCGGGTTCATAAAGGTGATGCGCAGGTGGCCGTCGGTGGAGATCACCCCTTCGCCGATGGCGTCGAGAGTGATGTGCAGGCGCTCTTTTTCTTCGTGCAGCGCCTCGGCGAGGATCTTGAGCTCGGTCATGTCGATATTGGTGCCGATCATACGTAGCGGCCGGCCGTGGTCGTCGAGGATCACGTTGCCCTGGCCGCGAATATGGCGCACTTTGCCGGCGCGCGTGGTAATGCGAAATTCCATGATGAACGGCCGCGGCTGCGCCAGGATCTCGGCCAGTTCGCGATCGGTGCGCTCGCGATCTTCCGGCACCAGCAGGCTGCGCCACAGCGCCTGCGTCGGCGTTTGGTCGGGATTGAGATCGTAGAGTTCGAACATACGCTGATCCCAGGTGAAGTTTTCCTGGTTCATCACCCATTCCCAGATGCCGACGCCGCCCACCTGGTTGGCCAGCGTAATGCGCTCCACCAGCCGGTTGTTCTCCGCCTCGCTGCGTTTGAGGCCGCTGATGTCCTCGATCTGAGAGATGAAGTACAACGGCCGGCCTTCGCCGTCGCGCACCAGCGAGACCGCCAGCAGCGCCCAGACCGTCTGGCCGTCGCTGCGGATATAGCGCTTCTCTAGGGTGTAGCTGCTGATATGGCCGTCGAGCAGTTCGTGCAGTTGGGATAGGTCGGCGTTCAGATCGTCCGGGTGGGTGATCTCTTGAAAGGTCAGGCGATAAAGTCTTTCGGGCGGATAGCCGAGCAGTTTGCACAGCGCCTGATTGACCTGCAGCCATTTGCCCTCCGGCGACACCAGCGCCATGCCGATGGCGGAATACTCCAGCGCGCTGCGAAACCGGCTCTCGCTCTCGACGATGTGCTGTTTCTCCACCCGGAAGGTGTGCATCACCATCGCCATGGCGTGCGCCGGGATCAGGATCAGCAACATCGGCAGATAGAGGCCGAGCTCACCGAAGACGTGTGCAGAGGCCTGCAGGTGCAGCACGGCCAGCGAGATCAGCACCGTGATCAGCAGCAGGGTACAGAAGCAGACGGCGAAGGCTTCGAAGCGCGGCAGCGCGATGGCGGCCCACAGCAGCGGCAGGATGACGAAGGTGAACGGGAACGGCAGATAGGTCAGCGCCAGGTAGCTGAAGGCCAGTGAGCCCATCAGCGTGAGCAGCAGCGGGTAGGGGTTCAGCACTGCCAATGTGCGGCGGTGATAGGTGAGGCCGAGCGGCGCCAGCGACAGCACCCCTATCGCTTCGGAGATGAACCAGATGCCGAACGATTGCCAGAACGTTTGATCCGGCGTGGGCGAGAGCCCGGCGGCCAGCAGCGCGCTGAACAGCGGGGTGAAGATCACCGCGCAGACCACGAAGCGCAGCCAACAGCCCAGATCGCTCAGCGGATCGATCGCCGGCAGCGTGCGGCGCAGCAGCAGAGCGCACACTGCCGCTTCCAGCAGGTTGATGGCGGCCAGCTTGACGGGAATGGCGCTGAGGCCGAACAGCAGGAAGCTGGCGAGCACGATGCCTGTGCCGCTGGCCAGCAGCGGCAAACCCCAATGACGCGGGGGATGGCGATACAGCACGGCGATCGCGGCGGCGGTCGGGAACCACAGCGGCGTGAAGTGATGAGCCTCACTGGATAACGACAGGCTCAGCAAGGCGAGCAAAAACGTCGCCAGCGCCACGAACAGGGAATGCGTCAGCACGACGCCTTTGTGTGTGCCGAACGTGTTCGGCGCGCTGATCTCCATAGACACCCTTACCGATGGCCTCTGCCTGTGATTGAATTCATGACGTGAATGAATTAAGGCGATTTATTGGCAAAGGGTAGTACAGCGTGAGAGGAAAACCTACCGGGAGGGCCGACTTTACTGCATCAGCGCAGGCCCGGCGACAGAATGACGAAAAAGCCGGCGCGGGGCCGGCTTTGAGCGTCTTACAGCAGGAACAGGGTGGCGAGGCCGAGGAAGATGAAGAAGCCGCCGGTGTCGGTCAGCGCGGTGATGAGCACGCTGGAGCCGACCGCCGGATCGCGGCCCAGTTTGAGCATGGTCATCGGGATCACCACGCCCATCAGCGCCGCCAGCAGCAGGTTGAGTAGCATCGCCAGCGTCATTACGCCGCCCATCGCCGCGTCGCCATACAGCAGCCAGGTGATCACGCCCATGATGCCGCCCCACACTACGCCGTTGATGATGGCCACCCCCAACTCTCTGAGCATCAGGCGCGAGATGTTGCCGACTTCGATCTGGTGCAGCGCCAGCGCGCGCACGATCATGGTGATGGTCTGGTTGCCGGTGTTGCCGCCGATGCCGGCGACGATCGGCATCAGCGCCGCCAGCGCCACCAGCTGGGAAATGGTGTGTTCGAACAGGCCGATCACGCGGGAGGCTATGAATGCGGTGCAGAGGTTGATCGCCAGCCAGGCCCAGCGGGTCTTGACCGCCTTGCTGACCGGGGCGAACACGTCTTCTTCCGGGCTCAAACCGCCCATGCGGCGCAAATTGGTGTCGCTCTCTTCGTTGACGGCGTCGACGATCTCTTCGATGGTCAGGCGGCCCATCAGTTTGCCTTTGGCATCAACCACCGGGGCGCTGATCAGGTCATAACGTTCGAAGGCGCCGGCCGCATCATCGGCCTTGTCTTCGGGCTGAAAGGTGGCGGGATCGCTGTCCATCACGTCGCGCACCGGGATCTCCGGATCGTTCAGCAGCACCGCGGTCAGCGGCAGCTCGCCCAGCAGTGTGTTTTTGCGGTCAGTGACGAACAGTTTATCGGTGGCGTCGGGAATGGTTTTGCGCATGCGCAAAAAGCGGTGCACCGCGCCGAGCGTGACGTCCGGCCGCACCGTCACCAGTTCGAAATCCATCATCCAGCCGACGCTGTCTTTGGCGTATTGGCTCATCTCGCGCACCTGGGCGCGCTGCTCCGGCTCCAGCGAGGTCAGCAACCGGCCCATCAGGTTACGCGGCAGGTATTGCGCCAGGTAGGCCTGTTCGTCGACATCCAGCGTTTTGATCGCCTTGAGCAGGTCTTTGTCGCTCATTTCCTCGATCAGGCTGTCCCAGACCGGCTCGGCGACTTCCACCAGCGTCTGGCCGCGCTTGCTGTTGCCCACCAGCCGCCACAGCGCCATGCGTTCGTCCTGCGGCAGCGCTTCCAGCAGGTCCGCCAGGTCGGCGGCGTGCATGTCGTCCAGCAGGCCGGTAATTTCCGCCGTTTGGTTCAGCCGTTCGCTTTGGCTGAGGGCGTGTTCATCCCCCGGCCGGCCGAGAATGCCGTCGACCAATTCCTTATTGTTCAACAACAGAGTAAGAATGCGCTGGCGGTGTTCAGCGACTTTTTTGACGTTATGGGTTGCGGCTGACATGGTGTTCCTTAACGGGCGCTCGGCGTTCCTGACGCAGGCTCATTAAAAGATAGAGCATAGCGAGTGCCGGAGTCATTTTTATGAAACGGACGGGGCGCGGCGGTTATTCAGAGGAGGCGTCCTGTTGCGGCGCGCTGACTTCGGCGGCGTTTTGCGCAGCGGCCTGCTTTTTTTCCTGATGATGAGGCACCGCCACCACGGCGGCGTACAGCAGTCGGCCGACTAAAATGATAAAGCTGATAAACAACACTATCTTCGTCATCTGTCCGGTGGTTTTCTTGCGCATATATCACCCGGTATGCCGGTGTCCTGTGTTATTCGCTCGAGAATTTGTAACCGGATTTTAGGCGCTGATGACAAAAGTTGTCCATTTTTTTCCGGCGAGCGGCGCGCCGTATTAGGGTTTCGTTTAGGTTGGCGGAGCGGGGGCGGAAAGAAAAACCCCCTGGCTGGCAGGGGGCGAAGGATCAGGCGGAGCGCTGTTCGTCTTGCGAGCCTTCTTCGTCGATCAGCAGCTTCCAGCCGACGACGTCGTTCCAGTAGGCCTGCTCGCGCTCGAAGTCCAACTGCACCAGGTTGTTTTGCGCCAGGTAGCCGGCCGGGAAACGCAGCGTCCAGTGGTTGTCGTCGGTGGTCAGGCGCAGCGTTTCCGGCGTGGTGGTCGACTGACGCTGGTTGTTGAGCAGGGTGCTCAGACGCAGCAGCTGGATCAGCGGCAGGTAGTGTTTCTTCTTGAACAGGTTAAGGCGCGGCAGCTCTTCCAGCTTGATCGCCTTGCGGTGGAAGCGCACCAGCGCCGCCAGCAGCAGCTGCTGTTCCTGATTGAAGCCAGGCAGGTTGGAGTTTTGCAGAATGTAGGCCGAATGGCGGTGCATGCCGCTGTGGTTGATGCTCAGCCCCACCTCGTGCAGCATGGCGGCCCATTTCAGCAGGGCCTCCAGCTGCGGATGCGCCAGCTTGGTGTTTTGCGCCATCCACTGTGAGTAGAGCAACTCGGTGGTTTCCAGCACCCGTTTGGCCTGTTCGCGGTCGATGTTGTAGTGATCGGCCAGGCTCTTGGCGGTGCGGCTGCGGATGTCCTGGTGGCGGAAACGGCCTTCCATTTCATACAGCACGCCTTCGCGCAGCGCGCCGTCGGACAAGCGCAGATCGCGGATCGCCAGCGCGTCGAACACGCCGCACAGGATAGCCAACCCCGGCACGAACACCGATTGGCGGTCTTCCGACAGCCCCGGCAGGCTCAGCGAGCCGAAGCTTTTGAACTGCAGCACCTGTTCGGCGAGCATTTCCAGGCGTTCCAGGGTGATGAGACCGTCTTTTTCTCCCATCGCCACCAGCACTTCGTGGGCGGCCTTGATGGTACCCGAGGCGCCCAGCGCGTACTGCCAGCCCTGAATGCGGTACTGCCAGGCCAGCGTTTCCAGCTTCTGTGCCGCCGCCAGCCGCGCGCGGCGGAAGTTGTTTTTGCTGATCTCTCCGCCGGGGAAGAACAGCTGGGCGAAGCTGACGCAGCCCATGCGGCGGCTTTCCGCCAGCAGCGGCTCGAAGTCTTCGCCGATCACCAGCTCGGTGGAGCCGCCGCCGATGTCGATCACCAGCTTGCGGCCTTTCTCCGGCTGGGTGTGTTCCACGCCCATGAAGATCAGGCGCGCCTCTTCCTGGCCGGCGATGATTTCGATCGGGTAGGGGATCACTTTGGCGGCGCGCTTGAGGAATACTTCGGCGTTCACCGCCTGGCGCAGGGTGTGGGTCCCGACGATGGTGACGTTATCCGCCGGGAAGCCCTGCAGCCGTTCGGCAAACAGCGCCAGGCAGGCCAGGCCGCGTTCTATCGCCTCTTCACTGAGTACGTTGTTGCTGTCCAATCCGTCGGCGAGATGTACCCGTTGTTTCAAACGGCCCAATACCTGTAAAGCGCCGTTGACGACGCGGGCGATCACCATGTGGAAGCTGTTCGACCCGAGGTCGATGGCGGCGATTTCCTGCGGTTTGTTCGATGCAGTGTTTTTTAGCGGCATAGTTGCTGGCCTACTGTCCTGGTTGTTCCAGAGCTTTTAAATACTCGTAAATAGCCACCTGGGCGCGCACTTTGCGGCGGTTGCCGCGCGGCACGTACTGGTTGCTCAGTTCTTTATCCACATAACGGGCCTTGACCGTATCGCTGAACAGGATCTCCAGAATGTCCAGAACGCGCTGTTTCAGCGCCGGATCCAGCAGCGATACCGCCACTTCGATACGGTAATCTATGTTGCGGGTCATCCAGTCGGCGGAGGACAGATACACCCGTTTGTCACCTTTATTGTCGAAAACGTAAACCCGATCGTGTTCCAAAAAGCGATCGACGATGCTGATCACCTGAATATTGTCGCTGATCCCCGGCAGGTTGGGAATCAGGGAACACATGCCCCGCACCAGCAGGCGGATCTTCACGCCGGCGCCGGACGCGGTATATAACCGATCTACCAGTCCTTTATCCACCAGATTATTTATTTTCAACATAATGCCGGCCTGTTCCCCGGCCTGCGCGTTGGCGATTTCGTTGTCGATCAGCTCATACAGCTTCAGGCGCGAGTTCTGCGGCGACACCATCAGGTTGTCGAAGGTGACCGGCCGGTAGGGGTTCTCGATAAAGTTGAATACCCGGCGCACCTCGTTGGTGATGCGTGAATCGGCGGTCAACAGCGAATAGTCGGTGTAGATGCGCGCGGTTTTTTCGTTAAAGTTGCCGGTGCCGATATGAGCATAGCGCACAATGTCATCGCCTTCACGGCGTGAAATCAGGAACAGCTTGGCGTGGATTTTCAGGCCCGGTGCGGAGAAGATCACGTGTACGCCGGCCTCGGTCAGGCGCTTCGCCCAGTGAATGTTGGCTTCTTCGTCGAAGCGCGCCTGCAGCTCGACCACCACCGTGACCTTCTTGCCGTTGTGCGCGGCGTGGATCATCGATTCGATGATGCGCGAATCTTTCGCCACTCGGTAGATGTTGATTTTGATCGCCAACACGCTCGGATCGAACGACGCCTGGCGCAGCAGCTCCAGCACGTGCTCGAAGGTGTGGTACGGGTAGTAGAGCAGCACGTCTTTTTCACGAATGGCGTCGAAGCCGTTGCGGAAACCGTCGAACCAGATGTGGCGCAGGCGCGGCAGCGGCTTGTTGACCAGATTGGCCTTGCCGACGTTCGGGAAACTGATGAAATCTTTGAAGTTGTGGTAGCGGCCGCCGGCGATCACCGAATCGTAGTTGGAGATGCCCAGCTTGCCGCGCAGCAGTTCCACCATTTCGTTCGGCATGTCGCGCTGATAAACAAAGCGCACCGGCTCGGCGGTCAGGCGCTGTTTCAGGCTGGAGGACATCAGTTCCAGCAGGCTGGATTCCATTTCGGTGACCAGATCGTACTCCGCGTCGCGGGTCATTTTCATCGAATAGGCGTTGAGCGCATCGTAGTCGAAGAAGCCCTTGAAGATATCGTCTAGGCAGTAACGCAGAATGTTGTCCAGCAGGATCATCGGCTTACGGCGGCGCGGCGCTTCCGGCGGCAGATTGACGAAGCGCGGCACCTTGTCGGACGGGATCTCCAGCAGCGCATAGTCGGTGCGGGCGCCGCGGATGATCTCCACCGCCAGATAGGTGTAGTCGTCTTTCAGGAACTGCACCAGGTTGGTGTCGTGGTTGATCAGGATCGGCGTGATGTGCTGGCGCAGATGTTGTTTGAAATATTGCCGCAGCCAGATTTGCTGGTTCTCGGACACCTGGCGTTCGTTGATCAGGAAGATCTGGTTGCGGGCCATTTCCAGCAGCAGATCGTTGTACAGGCCGTCGAACTCCTGATCGGTTTTCAGCACCTTGGCCTGGATCTTTTTCAGCAGGTGGCGCGAGGAACCGGCGGAGCCTTGCTCTTCGCTGATCAGGATGCGCCGTTTGAGATCGGCGAAGCGGACTTTATAGAACTCGTCGAGGTTGTTGGAGTAAATGCCCAGAAAACGCATACGTTCAATCAGGGGATTGCTCTTATCTGCGGCTTCCTGCAACACGCGTTCATTAAAGGATAACCAGCTTAGTTCTTTTTCGATGTAGAGCTTTTCCTGACCCATTGCCACTCCAGTTCAAATTTAGAATAGGATCCGGGACGCAGCGCCCGGATGCCGCTCTAGTGTCCTTCATCATTATTGCGAGAGATTGACAGGAAAGTCCAACATATCCATTGCGTTGGCGCGCGGCGTTTTTCGGCGGCAATAAATTTTCCCCGCGGCGGGATGCTCGGCAGTAAAACGATCAGCATGAAATGACGGCTAGCAGGCTTATTCTTGGCGTTATAAAGCGTGTTTATGGTCATTTTTCAGCAATATATCAAATTCATATTGTCTGTTGGCAGTGTAAAAAACCTGGGTTGAGTCGGGTAACTTTGTCATGCAAACGTCATAAAACTGACATAAGATGCCCGGTTATCTTACGGCGTAAGCCCGATTACATCAGCGACAGCGAGACACATGACACAGACGACGGCCAATCAACATCCCCGAGATCGCATGCGCGGGCGCATCGACCGCGGCGTGCAGGCGGCAGTGACCGCCAGCGGGCTGATGGTGCTGATGACGTTGATGCTGATCTTCGTTTATCTGCTGTTTGCGGTGCTGCCGCTGTTCAAACCGGCCTCGCTTGGGCAGGCTCAGCCGCTGCCGATCGCGGTGTCGGCCCCGGCGCTGGCGCTGGGCATGGACGTGCAGCAGCGCGTGGGTTATCGCATCGACGCGCAGGGCGCGGGGCAATTTTATCGTCTGACGCCGGCGCCGAGCGGCCAGGCCCAGACGCCTCTGGTGCAGCAGACGCTGCTGGCCAAACCGGCGCTGCTCGCGCAGGCTGCCGGAGAGCGCGATCTGTTTGCGCTGGCGCAGGCCAACGGCCGGTTGGTGGTGGCACGCGCGGACTTCGCGACGGCGGAAAACGGCCGGCCGCAGTGGCAGTTCCCGCTTGGGCAACAGCCGTTGGCGCTGGATCCGCAGAACAAACCGCTGAAACTGCTGTCGTTGGCGGATGCGCATCGCGGGCAGTATCTGTTGGCCGGGGTGACCGACGATCGGCGCCTGGTGTTCGGTCGCTTCAGCCCCGACCGGCCGCCGCAGTTCAGCGAGCGTCCGCTGGAGCACGACGGGGAGCAACTGGTGCTGACGCCGGATGGCCGCCAGCTTTACCTGCTGAACGGCAACCGGCTGGCGCGTTATCAGATCGACGGCGCGCAGCTGCAGCTGCGTGAAACGCGTACCCTTGGCGAACACGCCCCGTATCAGATGACGGCGCTGCCCGGCGGTAGCGCGCTGCTGATCAAGGGCGCCGACGGCAATCTGCGCGAGTGGTTCGAGGTGGAAAAAGATCGGCGCTGGCGCCTGACGCCGGTGCAGCATTTCGATCACGGTGCTGACGGGCAGGAGCTGACGGTGGCCGAGCCTTACCGCCGTGTGTTCGCCACTCTGCGGCCCGATGGCGGCTTCTCGTTATTTTCCGCCATTCAACCGCAGCCGCTGCTGAATACCCGTTTGGGTGCCGAGGTGCGGCAGATGGCGTTCGCGCCGCGCGGCGATGGTCTGCTGCTGGAGAGCGCGCAGGGCTGGCAGCGCTATGCGCTCGACAACCCGTATCCGGACGTCACCTGGCGTTCGCTGTGGGGCAAGGTGTGGTATGAGAACTACCCGCAGCCGGCCTACGTCTGGCAGTCCACCTCCGGCGAAGACAGCTACCAACCCAAATTCAGCCTGATGCCGGTGATCTTCGGCACCTTCAAGGCGGCGGCTTACGCGATGCTGTTCGCCATACCCTTGGCCTTGGCCGGCGCCATCTATACCGCTTACTTTATGACGGCGGGGCTACGACGGGTGATCAAACCGGCTATCGAAGTGATGGGCGCGCTGCCGACGGTGGTGATCGGGCTGGTGGCCGGCATCTGGCTGGCGCCGATCATCGAGCAGTATCTGTTGGCGGTGCTGGCGTTGCCGCTGCTGCTGGCGGCGGCGGTGCTGCTGTGCGGCGCGTTGACCCATCGTTTTATGCCGCGCTGCCGGCCGGGCGTCGATCTGCTGTTGCTGTTGCCGCTGCTGGCATTGACGGTATGGCTGGCGTTCAGCCTGGGGCCGTGGCTGGAGGTGGCGCTGTTTGGTGAGCCGTTGCATTTCTGGCTGGGGGATAATTATGACCAGCGTAATGCGCTGGTGGTGGGCGTGGCGATGGGCTTCGCGCTGGTGCCGATCATCTTCTCGCTGGCGGAGGACGCGCTGTTCAGCGTGCCGGCCACCCTGAGCCAGGGCTCTTTGGCGCTGGGCGCCACCCAATGGCAGACGGTGATCAAGGTGGTGCTGCCTTCCGCCAGCGCCGGCATTTTCTCCGCGCTGATGATCGGCTTTGGCCGCGCGGTGGGGGAAACCATGATCGTGCTGATGGCTACCGGCAACACGCCGATTATCGACGGCAGCCTGTTCCAGGGGCTGCGCGCGCTGGCGGCCAACATCGCCATTGAAATGCCGGAGGCGGTTTCCGGCAGCAGCCATTACCGCGTGCTGTTCCTGACTGCGCTGGTGCTGTTTGTCTTCACCTTCGTGTTCAACACGCTGGCGGAGGCGGTGCGCCTGCGGTTGCGTAAGCGTTACACGCCGAATCAGGAGGCGCCATGAAGAGCTGGGTGAAGAGCGGGTCGCCGTGGGTGTGGCTGACCGCCGGTTCGGTGGCCGTCAGCCTGTTGGCGCTGATCGGCATTCTGCTACTGCTGGCCGGGCAGGGGATGCGCTATTTCTGGCCGAGCCCGGTTTATCAGTTCGAACTGAATCAGAACGGCGCTGGGCCGGTGACGGTGATCGGTGAGTTGTACCAGCAACAAAGCATTTCCCGGCGCCAACTGGCCGAGGCGGGCGTCACGCCGCCGGGCGAGGCGCAGAACGTCGAACGTTATCTGATTAAGGTCGGCAACCGCGAACGCGAGGGGCAGGATTTCCGCACCTTGCTGGCCAGCGATATCCGCAGCCAAAGCGCGCCGCGCAGCCTGCTGGTGCTGGAACGCGACAGCCACGGTACCGCTTACGGCTATCTGGCGGGGCTGCTGGAAGACGGGCAACCACTGACCGGCCGCAATCTGGGGCAGGCGTTGCAGCAGCGCCTGCCGCAAATCGCCGCGCTCTCGCGCCAGGCGCACGACATTCAATTCCGCGACATGGCGCGCATCAATCAGCAGTTTGACGCGCTGCGGCTGCGGGAAAAGCGCCTGCAGCGCGACGATAAGCTGGACGCCCGCGCACAGGACGCCATCAAGGCCGAACGGCTGGAGCTGCAGCGGCAGTATCAGCTGTTGTCCGAACGTCTGGCGGGGCTGAACCGCGATCGCCAGCGCGACGCGTTGCTGCTGCGCGACATGCACGGGCAGACGTTGACCATTCCGCTCAGCCAGGTGCGCGATGCCTGGTACCCGAACGCCATGAGCACCACCGAGAAGCTGATGCACTGGGGCGAGCAGGTGAAGAAGTTTCTCACCGACAGCCCGCGTGAGGCGAATACCGAAGGCGGGGTGTTCCCGGCCATTTTCGGTACGGTGTTGATGGTGATCCTGATGTCGATCGTGGTGATGCCGTTTGGCGTGATCGCGGCGCTGTATCTGCACGAATATGCCGGCAACAATCTGCTGACGCGGGTGATCCGCATCGCGGTGGTCAATCTGGCCGGCGTGCCCTCGATCGTCTACGGCGTCTTCGGCCTCGGCTTTTTTGTTTATATGATCGGCGGCACGCTCGATCAGCTGTTCTATCCTGAATCTTTGCCTAACCCGACCTTCGGCACGCCCGGCGTGCTGTGGGCGGCGCTGACGCTGGCGCTGCTGACGCTGCCGGTGGTGATCGTCGCCACCGAGGAAGGGCTGTCGCGCATTCCCGCCTCGCTGCGGCAGGGCTCGATGGCGCTGGGCGCCAGCCGGGCCGAGACGCTGTGGCGCATCGTGCTGCCGATGGCGGCGCCGGCGATGATGACCGGCCTGATCCTGGCGGTGGCGCGCGCCGCAGGGGAGACCGCGCCGCTGATGCTGGTGGGGGTCGTGAAATCGGTGCCGGTGCTGCCGGTGGACGAGATTTTCCCGTATCTGCACCTGGAGCGGAAGTTCATGCATTTGAGCTTCCAGATCTACGATATGGCATTCCAGAGCCCGAGCGTGGAGGCGGCGCGGCCGCTGGTGTTCGCCACCGCCTTCTTGCTGGTGACGATCGTGGTGAGTTTGAATCTGGCGGCGATGGGCATCCGCCATTCGTTGAGGGAGCGGTACCGAGCATGGTCGCAGTAACAATGACGCTATTTTTGGGGAGTGCGTAATGGGTTTGATGACGCCAGGCAGTTTGCCCCGGCTGGATGTCCAGCATCTCGACGATGAACAGACCGCGCTGGCGGTCAACGGCCTGAACCTGTTTTATGGTGACAAACAGGTGCTGCACGATATTTCGCTGCGTATCCCGAAACATCGGGTGACGGCCCTGATCGGCCCTTCGGGCTGCGGCAAATCGACGCTGCTGCGCTGTTTCAATCGCATGAACGATCTGGTGGACAACTGCCGCATTGAGGGCGATCTGCAGCTGAACGGCGCGGCGATCTCCGGCGCGCAGATCGACGTGGCGGCGCTGCGGCGGCGGGTGGGCATGGTGTTCCAACGGCCGAACCCGTTCCCGAAATCGATCTATGAAAACGTGGTGTACGGCCTGCGGCTGCAGGGCGTGCGCGACCGGCGCTTGCTGGATGAAGCGGTGGAGCGTTCACTGCGCGCCGCCGCGTTGTGGCATGAGGTAAAAGACCGGCTGCGCGAAAATGCGTTCCGCTTGTCCAGCGGCCAGCAGCAGCGCCTGGTGATCGCGCGCGCCATCGCCATCGAGCCGGAAGTATTGCTGCTCGACGAGCCGACCTCGGCGCTCGATCCGATCTCCACGCTGACCATCGAAGAGCTGATTTCCGCACTCAAGCAGCGCTATAGCGTGGTGCTGGTGACGCACAACATGCAGCAAGCGGCGCGCGTCTCCGACTACACCGCCTTTATTCATCAGGGGCGGCTGGTGGAATACAACGACACCGACGCCATTTTCACGTCGCCGCGCCAGCGCCGCACCGAGGATTATATTACCGGGCGGTATGGGTGAGTTCTGGGGGGCGTTGCATACGGCGCCCCTTTTCCCGTCTTTGTGTTTCCTCCGATTATTCTCGCTAACACGCCAAGCACGTCTTTTCACTGGCTACATTAATAAAAATAATTCTCATTTGCATGGACGGAGCCAGCGAATTGTTTATAATTCGCCAATCTGTGTAAATCAGTGTAAATGGATGTGTTTGAATGTGTGCATGGAGGCTTGGCGCCTGGTCGCTATTATTAGCGTTTTGCAGCTCGGCGTGGTGCGCGGAAATCACCAGCCCTGCCGATCGCGACAGCATTACCCAACAGCAGAAAACGTTGCTGGAACAGGCCCAGCAGCAACGCGAGGCGCTGCAAAATAACGTTGAACTGCCGGCGTTACCGCTGCCTGAGCCGGCCGCCGCAGGGGCGGTTTGCCAACCGGTGCGGCAGATCGTTTTTCAGGGCGCCGAACATCTTTCCTGGTCGGTAAAAGAAAGCCTGGTCCGCCCGTATCAGGGGCGCTGCCTGACGCTGGAGCACATCAACCGTCTGGTGCGCGAAACCACCAATGCTTATCTGCAACGCGGCTATGTCACTTCGCAGGCCTGGCTGCAGGAGCAGGATATCTCCCGCGGCGTGTTGACCGTCAGCGCCAGCGAAGGGCGAATCGAGTCCATCACGCAAAACGGTGAGCAGACGCTGGCGTTGAAGATGGCGTTCCCCGGTCTGGTTGGTGACGTATTGAATCTGCGCGATATCGAGCAGGGCATGGAGCAGCTCAACCGCCTGCCGTCGCAACAGGTGACTATCGATATTCAACCTGGCGAGCAACCCGGCTTTTCCAACGTGGTTTTGCTGCGCGGTGCCACGCGCGCACCGGTCTCTTTCTCTTTCGGCGCCGATAACAGCGGCCAGAAAAGCACCGGCACCGGGCAGATGAACGCCGCCTTCTCGCTGGATAATCCGCTGCATCTTGCCGATCAATGGTCGCTTTCCGCAGCGCGCAATAACGATTTCAGCCCGCATTATCGCAGCCGCAGCCTGAACGGCAGCGTTACCTTACCCTATGGCTATTGGCTGTTCAGCTACCAGTATACCTGGAACGATTTTTTCCAGCAGGTGCCATTCAACGGCACGGCTTACCGCTATCAGGGCAACAACCAGACTCAGCGTTTGGGCGCCAACCGCACGTTGCTGCGGGATGGCAAACGTAAGCTGGCCGTCGATATCGGGCTGGCGCGGCGCACCACGGAAAACAAGCTGGCGGGGGAACGGTTGGGCGTCAGCAGCCCGACGCTCAGCATTGCCAGCCTGGGCCTCAATTACAGTGCGGTCGCGGGCGGCGGCTATATGACGCTGAACCCGACGGTAAGCCGTGGGCTGCGCATGCTGGGCGCCACCGCCGACGATCCTGAGCGCAACGGGGCGCCGCGCAGCGAGTTCCGCAAGCTTGGTCTCAGCGCCAGCTATTTCTATCCGCTCGCCCCCTCTCTCTACTACCTGACCTCGGCCTACGGGCAAACCAGCGCAGACAACCTGTATGCCGGGGAACGCATTTCCATCGGCGGGCAATACTCGGTGCGTGGCTTTAAAGAGCAGTACCTGACCGGCAATCGCGGCGCCTACTGGCGCAATGAACTCAACTGGCAATGGCGGACGTTGCCGGGGCTGGGGGCGCTTTCTTTGACCGGCGCGTTAGACGCCGGCTGGCTGCAGGGGCGCGCCGGGCAGATAGACGGCGGCAGCGTCGTTGGTGCGGCGCTGGGCACCACGCTAAGCGGCCGCTGGTTCAATCAGGCGGTCACCGTCGGTAAACCGCTGACGCACCCAGACAGCCTGCAACCGGATCGTTGGGTGGCCTACTGGCAGGCCACCGTCACGTTATAACGCCAGCACACAGCAGGAGCGCCTCGGCGTTCAAAACAACATCCTTTCGAAGGAATGAATATGGATAAGTCCACTCCCCCTTTGGCGCGGGGCGCCAGCTATTTGCTGATCTACCTGACGGCTTTCCAGCCGTTGCACCCGGCGTTTGCCGCCGGCATTACCGCCGCCAACGGCAATACGCAGGTGGTTATCAAGCCGGGCGACGTGCCGGTGGTGAATATTGCCACGCCGAACGGTGCAGGCATTTCGCACAACACCTATAAAGATTTCAACGTTGGGCCACAGGGCGCCGTGTTGAATAACGCCACTCACGGCGGCAAAACGCAGCTGGGCGTGGAGATCTACAGCGCGCAGGGCAACACCTACCTGAAGGGAAAACCGGCGGAGTTGATCATCAACGAGGTGATCGGCGGCAGTCGTTCCGAGCTGCAGGGCAAGCTCGAGGTGTTCGGCAACAAGGCCAATGTGATGATCGCCAACCCGAATGGCATCACCTGCGACGGCTGCGGCTTTATCAACGCGCCGGGCGTGACGCTGACCACCGGCAAACCGCAGTTCGACAAGCAGGGCGCGCTGGAAGCGCTGGAGGTGAAAAAAGGCGGCGTCACCATCGGCGGCAAAGGGCTGGACGGCAGCGGCGCCGACTATGTCGATATCATCAGCCGCGCCACCGAGCTGAACGGCAAAATCAACGCACAAAATCTGTCGCTGACCCAGGGCGCCAACCGCATTAGCTTCAAGGACGGCAGCATCAAACCGATCGCCGGTGAAGGCGCTAAGCCCCAACTGGCCGTGGATACCAAAGCGCTGGGCGGCATGTACGCCAACAAAATCCGCCTGGTGGCCAACGAGGATGGGGTGGGGGTGAACCTGAAAGACCTCACCAGCAAACAGCGGGATATTACGCTGAGCGTTAACGGTAACCTGATGCTTAACGGCACCACGCACAGCAAAGGTGACCTCAATGTCAGCGCCAAGGAATTGCACATTACGCCAGGCGCTGTCGTGCAGGCGGACGGCAACGCCACGCTGGCAGCAACGACGCTAGTGAATGACGGGCAAACCAGCACCAGTGGCGATATGCGTATCTTTGGCGACCATATCCGCAACGCCGGGGAAAATGCCAAGCTGCACGCCAATAAAAATATGTGGATCCAAAAGGATGCGCAGGGCAACAAGGCTAAATCCGTCGAGAACCGTTCGGCGAAAATCCTGACCAACAGCGGCGATTTGGTGATACGTGCCGAACAGGTTCGCAATAAAAGAGATGTCGAGAGTATTAGTAAAACCAAGCTAATACCGACATCAACTGATAAAAATATGCAAGTGGCGAATGTCATGGCAGAAACCGGTGATTATCCGGTAATTATTACCGCTGAGTTGACGTCGCCATTACCTGAAAAATGGTTTGGAAAAGCGGATTTTAGCAATATTGAGCGGGGGGTATTGGTTAACGACCAGCAGACTCGGTTTGATGTGGAGGGAAGTTCAGCACCTGCAGAGATCTCTTCTGGTAAGCACCTTTATATCTATGGAGATGAATTAGATAATAATAACAGTGTGTTGAGTGCTAATTTAGACCTTATTTTGACGGGTCAGCGCTTTGTCAATACGCAAACTTCCACAGGCACGTTATTGAATTACATTCGCTATATTCCTGATGAAAAAGCCAATAAAGAAAATGGGGGAGTGACATTTAATCCATTAACGGCAAAAGAGTTACGTATAACCAATTACTTTACCCGAGGTGATAGTGTTCAAGCTTGGCATTCTGTAGGCTACGTTTTACAGCGTATCAGTTTAAGTGCTGGAAAAAGTTTGGTGGCGGATTTCAAAGATAAAATAGAGATAAAAAACCAAACGCCAGAAGAAAATAAACCCTATGAAGTGAGAGCATTACAACGTCCTGAAACCTTAAAGGCGCAGAACATTTTTCTGCATGCTGCGAATATCATCAATACTGACATAATTCGTGCTGACGGCAATATCACCGCGATTGCCGAAGATCGGATTGTTCTTGGGCAAGGCATTTTGGCCGCCGGAAAAGAACTGTCTCTGACGGCAGTCAACGCTATCGACGCATGGCAAAGTGAGCTGAAAGGGCAGGACGTCACGTTAAACGCCAAAAACGGTGAGATAAAAATACATTCCAGTGAGAAACCTCATTACTTCCGCCCTGACGGCTCTCGCTGGTTGGGCAGCCTTGAGGCTTCACGCGATTTGTCTCTCACGGCTGGCAGCACCATTACGTTGCTGAATACGCTGTTGGCGCCGCAAAGCCGCAATATCGCTATGACGGCTAACGGCAGCATTGCCATCGTCAAAAACAGCGCGTTGTTGGAGGGGCCGCTATTAGGGGGGCCGGTTTCTCCGGCTAAACGGCAAGAATATTTCAACCAACTGTTGGCCAGTGGCCAAATGAGGGCAACGGGTTCGGTGCTGCTTAATAGCGGTGGCTATCTGGCGCTACGCGGCACCAAGATTAATGCGGACAAGGACGTTACGCTGTTAGCCGCCCATAACGCCGATCTTAATTACCGTGAACTTGACGGCCGATTCAATGCGCTTTTCCCTGTGTCCCGCACGCCTGAACTGGGCAGCCGGGTACACGCCGGCGGCAATTTGCTGATTAACTCGGCTCGCGACATCGGCACCCAGGGCGGCGCGCTTTCCGCTAACGGCAACATCACGTTGCTGGCCGGGCAGAATCTATGGTTATCGAATCTGGCCTATTCCGCCATTGATGCCGCCAACGACAACAATAAAGACGACCGCCATGTGGTCACTACTCTCAGCGCCGGGAAAAACCTGACCGCGGCGGCGAATAACCAACTGCTGACTTACGGCGCCAGGTTGACTTCGGGCGCCAATATGACGCTATCCTCCGGCGGTGATATGCGCTTCGAGGCGGTGCAAAACCACACTTACCGAGAAGGTGGCAACGAATTTACCGAAACTCGCACCCAGCAAGGGACCGAGCTGAATGCCGGCGGCCTTATGGCGGTGATTTCCGGCGGCAGCATTCTCTTTCAGGCCACCAAACTCCTGTCTAAGGGACAACTTGGACAGATAGGTATTTCTATTGACCTTTCTGGGGTTGACTCTGCATTTTCAATGGCTGAACGCCGGGTTCAGGAGGCTAGGCAGCGACTTGAACAGACGATAAATAATAGGTCTAAGACCGAAAACCAACTAAATGCAAGTAAACACGCATTGGGTAGCGCACGTCAGCACCCTGATACCTTGTCGTTATTTGATGCTGCCGCACATCCAATTACGTCATCATCATCCCGGTTCGTTTCAGTGCCGGTTTATAGCGGAGGGGGCGTTCACTTTGACGCTTCGGCATTGATTGATAATCAGGCACACCTCGAGCGGTTATTACGAGAAGGGGGCCGGGCGTTTGTTAATAATGTCCTTCAATGGGGAGATGTCACTGCACCGACTCAAGACGGCGTCAAAGTCGGTAACGCGATAAAAGAAGCGACCATAGAAGAATATGACAAGATTCGTCAGCGTTTAATAGACCGCCAGAATGCGATAAATAACGCGCAAAGTGCGCTAAATGCATCCCAACATGCATTTGACCAGGCCCAGCAGCAGACTCTACAACAGACGAAAGAAAAAAATGATGCCGAAAATCAACTTAACGTGGCTCTGGCAGCAAAACAGCGCCAACATGATGCGGAAAGACAACGTAAAGAGCAGGAAGATGCTCGAAATCGTGAACTGGCGATCCGCACCGGTTCCTTGGATATCGCCGCCAAGGGCGGCTATCTCTACGCCCAGGCGATGGAAGAGTCCAGCCACTACGAGAAAAAGGAAACCAAGCGCAAATGGTGGGGCAAGAAAACCGAGGTTAAGCAGACCCGCCATGACGTGACCAACAAGGTTACCGAGTTTACCGCCGCCGGCAATATCACGCTGATGAGCCGCGACGACAGCACCTATGAAGCCAGCAAAATCGCCGCCGGGCAAAACGCGCGCCTGACCAGCTCCCGTGGACAGGTTAACTTCCGCGCGGTGAAAAACACCTCTTTCGAACAGACCGTCAGCAATTCGAAAGGCTTCTTTATCAAGCAGGCCAATAAAGGGTACGAAGACAATAAGTGGGTGCTGCCGAGCATCCATACCGGTGGCGCCTTGACCGTAGAGGCCGCCAAGGGTGTTAACGCCGATGTGAAGGTGAAAAACGGCCAGGCGCTGCAAAGCGCCATCGATGCCCTGGGCAATACGCCGGGCACCACCTGGGTCAAAGATCTGAACAAGCGCAACGACGTGCAGTGGAGCAAGGTCAAAGACGCTTACGACAGCTGGGATTACAAGAGCCAGCACCTGAACCCGGCGGTGGCGGCGGTGATCGCCATTGCGGCCGCGGCGGTGACCGCAGGCAGTTCACTGGCGGCCACGGCGGCCTCCAGCGTTTCCGGCGCCGTGGGCGGCGGGGTGGTAACCAGCGGCGCGGTCACGGCCGGGATGTCTTCTCTGGCCTCCCAGGCGGCGGTCGCGCTGGTTGAGAATCAAGGCAACCTGTCGAAAACGCTGCAGGCGCTGGGCAGCAATGAAAACGTCAGGGCGACCGCCACGGCGATGGCGATCGGCGGAGCGCTCAACGGCTTCGACAGCGCGATGGGCTGGAGCAAGGATGCGGCGGGCAAACCGCTCAATCCAAATAACGTCAAACTGCCGCAGCTGAGCAACGGCGACTGGAGCAAAGTGGCGCAGCGGGTGGCCGGGCAATCGGTCATCAGCTCCAGCCTGAATACCGCCATCAATGGCGGCAGCTTCAAGGACAACCTGACCAATGCGCTGCTGGCGAACATCGGCAGCCAGGTGCAGGCCGAGGGCGCCAACCTGATTGGGGATAACGGTCAGGTTCTTGATATACCGGGCCGGGCCGTAAGCCATGCCGTTCTGGCGGGCATCAGCGCGGAAATCGGCAAGGGGAATGCCAAAGGCGCGGCGGCAGGGGCGCTGGCGGCGGAGCTGGCCGGGGTGATCATCAATGATAATCTGGTCAGAAGTGAAGGCTGGCAAGAGCGTCAGGCTCAAATCAGCCGCGTAGCGGGCGCCTTTGCAGGGGCCATCGTAACCGCCAAAGCCGCAGGTGCCACCAGCGGTGCAAATGCGGGTGAGTTTGTCGAGCGTTTCAATCGACAGCTGCACCAGGAAGAACTCAACGCCATTAAAGCGTTGGCTAAGGGCGACAAGGAAAAAGAAGCGCGTCTGATGGCCGCATCCTGCCGAAAAGTCGCCTGCACCACGCAGGAAGCGCTAAACTCAGATGAGCGCAAGCAGTTTGAAGCCCTGATGAATAAGTATCCGTCAACGCGGGATGAAGACGGCCTTATTGCCAACTACTGGGTACAAAAAGAGCGCCAGCGTTTCGGCAACTATCCGGCGTTTGCCGGTTATGACAGCGAAAAGTTATTCACGTATGATTTGGGCGACCAGATAACCGACGGCCAGCTGTTTGCTCGCAACCAGCAGATAGAACAAATCAGCAAGTTGACCGGTTGGTCGCCGGACTGGGTGAATGCCTCGGTGATGGCGGTTTCTATCGCCAGTACGTTTGCCGGTATGGGTAAAGCGAACGTCGGCAACCAGTATCTGTCATCCAAACTGGTAGGGCCAACCAGTGCCTGGAAAGGGTATCTGGTCAATGAGAAGACGGTTCAGCAGGCAGCAACGTTCAGGCAGCAGGTATTGGATGCCAGGGCACCGTTCTCACAAAAGATCAGGAAAGGTGGGAATGCCGCCGTAGCGCAAATTGATATCCCCGGTATGCCAAAGACACTTGCGGCGCACAGTGGGATCGATAAAGCAGAGAATAGTTTTATAGGAAAAGGTAGCGGCAATTTTAAATTTAAAACCATCAATAGCGGGGATGGTAAACCAATACCAAGAAATACAGACTCGGAATACAAAATTCTGGACAACCTGGCTGATAAGTTGGGTGGCAATGTGTCTATCAAAGGTAAAGTCACTATTTTCACTGAACGTGCTGCCTGTGAGAGCTGCTTGGGTGTTGTGGACCAATTTCAGAAAAAATACCCAGGGATTAAAGTGGATGTCCTTGATAATAACGATGTAATGCTAATTCCTAGGAGGTTGAAATAATGGATGATGAGCGTATGACTTACGGTGAAATAAGAGAAATGGTACTGGGGTGTTTCTATGATTGCTGTAGAAACATTCTTGACATTAACCAAAAAACGGGTGAAAAATCATCTTATGATGGTTTAGAAATTGGGTATGCAGCCTATCAATATGAAAATACTCCTTTTTCGCCAATAGAAAAGTTAATGTTCAAGGTTTTTCTCCTAATTTTAATGGCCGGAAGAGAACCGGGAGAGGTGGAAAATAACATTCGGAGTGTTATTAAACAGATTATAAATGAATATCCTCTGGGTGTTTTGACTGAAGATATCTCTGAAAAAGAAAAAAGCGATTTGCTTTATGATATGGAGTTGCTTGGATTGCTTGATAAGCCCGAGTAACCTTCCAGCTCCTAACAGTTTGAGACTAAGCACGTTTTTCTCATGCGGGGGGCTAGCCAAGGTAAAAAGTACCACTATAGATCAAGATTGACGGAAATCTAACGCCCATACGAACGGCTCTTCGGAGCCGTTTTCTCTTGATGTTGTATTCCATATAAACGCCGATAGGACGCGGCGGGCAAACCGCTCAATCCACGCAACGTCAAACTGCCGCAGCTGAGCAACGGGGACTGGAGCAAGGTGGCGCAGCGGGTGGCCGGGCAATCGGTCATCAACTCCAGCCTGAATACCGCCATCAATGGCGGCAGCTTCAAGGACAACCTGACCAATGCGCTGCTGGCGAACATCGGCAGCCAGGTGCAGGCCGAGGGCGCCAACCTGATTGGGGATAACGGTCAGGTTCTTGATATACCGGGCCGGGCCGTAAGCCATGCCGTTCTGGCGGGCATCAGCGCGGAAATCGGCAAGGGGAATGCCAAAGGCGCGGCGGCAGGGGCGCTGGCGGCGGAGCTGGCCGGGGTGATCATCAATGATAATCTGGTCAGAAGTGAAGGCTGGCAAGAGCGTCAGGCTCAAATCAGCCGCGTAGCGGGCGCCTTTGCAGGGGCCATCGTAACCGCCAAAGCCGCAGGTGCCACCAGCGGTGCAAATGCGGGTGAGTTTGTCGAGCGTTTCAATCGACAGCTGCACCAGGAAGAACTCAACGCCATTAAAGCGTTGGCTAAGGGCGACAAGGAAAAAGAAGCGCGTCTGATGGCCGCATCCTGCCGAAAAGTCGCCTGCACCACGCAGGAAGCGCTAAACTCAGATGAGCGCAAGCAGTTTGAAGCCCTGATGAATCAGTACCCGTCAACGCGGGATGAAGACGGCCTCATTGCCAACTACTGGGTACAAAAAGAGCGTCAGCGCTTCGGCAACTATCCGGCGTTTGCCGGCTATGACAGCGAAAAGTTATTCACGTATGATTTGGGCGACCAGATAACCGACGGCCAGCTGTTTGCACGCAACCAGCAGATAGAACAAATCAGCAAGTTGACCGGGTGGTCGCCGGACTGGGTGAATGCCTCGGTGATGGCGGTCTCTATCGCCAGTACGTTTGCCGGTATGGGTAAAGCAAACGTCGGCAACCAATACCTGTCATCCAAACTGGTAGGGCCAACCAGCGCCTGGAAAGGGTATCTGGTCAATGAGAAGACCGTTCAGCAGGCTGCTACATTCAAAAACCAGGTTACAGAACTGAGGGCCGGTTTGACATCAGCCCCGAAACGCAGTGGTAACGTTGCAGTGGCCAGTATTGATATATCTGGAATGCCAAAGACACTTGCAAGCCATAATCTCATAGACGTTGCAGGTAAGGGTTTTGTTGGGATGGGAAAAGAAAATTTTAAATATGAGACTATTCTTACTGATGATGGTAGACATGTAGCAAGAAATATAGACTCCGAATATAAAATATTGGATAACTTAGCCGATAGATTGGGTAAAAACTATTCCGCCAATGGCTCTGTTACTATTTTCACCGAAAAGCCTGCCTGCGAAAGCTGTTTAGGCGTTGTTAAGCAGTTCGAAAGTAGATATCCAGGGGTGAAAATTGACGTTTTGGACAATAATGGTGTGCGTTTGATTCCAGGAAGAGGTAAATAACAATGAATGTGATGAGTTATGATGAAATAAGGAGTAGCTTTGCCTATTCAAGTTACGCTTATTGCAGAAATATACTTAACCTACTGAAACGTGATGGTAATCATTCTGTTTGTGCTACATCTGATCAGGCGTTTGCGTATGAGTCATTAGAAGGTTCGTTTGAAGAACCAATAGAATGCCTCATGCTTGAGCTAGTGACGCTCATCTTTATGGCTGGTAGATGTAGTGATCAAACAGTAAAGTTCCACACAGATATCATATTAAAAATATTATCGGAAAATGATTTATTCGAAATGCTTAAGGATGTAACTGAAGATGAAAAAAACGAAATTTTAAACGATCTTCGATTGCTTGGCTTGATCGATAAGCCTGAATAAAAGGATGCTCGTGTGGATTGATGTGTTTTGTCTATCGTCTGGATCCATGACAGCGGCTATGAAGATTGGATCTAACCCACACACAGAAACGGCTCTTCGGAGCCGTTTTCTCTTGATGTTGTATCCCATATAAACGCCGATAGGTCGCGGCGGGCAAACCGCTTAACCCGAACAACGTCAAACTGCCGCAGCTGAGCAACGGCGGCTGGAGCAAGGTGGCGCAGCGGGTGGCCGGGCAATCGGTCATCAGCTCCAGCCTGAATACCGCCATCAATGGCGGCAGCTTCAAAGACAACCTGACCAATGCGCTGCTGGCGAACATCGGCAGCCAGGTTCAGGCCGAGGGCGCCAACCTGATTGGGGATAACGGTCAGGTTCTCGATAAAAACAGTTGATGGACATCAATATGCACGTATAGGTGATCGTCTTTACTCTCAACATGCCGTTGACCGAATGTAAGCAACAAGCTTAGGCTCTTCGGCAGGAACCATTGGACCTGGAAAAACCGTTTCGTCCAATATAGTTGAGTATGTAATTAAAATAGGTGTTACTGAAACAAGCATATCTAATGATATTCAAAGGACAATTTATCGGGCTGGTGACATTGGTGTGGTTACTGAAAACCATGGTAACATAATAATCACAATCCTTCGCAGGAGTGAAAAATGAGTGGGTGGATTTATCCCGATGTAATTAAAAAGCTTAGTTTTTCCTGTGTGGCCTTTTTAGAAGGAAAACTACCTGTGGCTGAAATTCAATCAGAAATAAATAACGCAGGTGACAGTATTGTAGCGATAGAGGAAAAATGGTTACGACAGATGCTACTTGATGCGGAAAGCGACATTGAGCTTTTAATCTTCACTATTGACAATGAAAAATTGACAGCAGCTGTCAAACCTATCGTGCAGAATATTATCAAGGCAATAAGTTAGGACATGGATTAACCCCCTATTTCCGCAACATGCTATGCATCATAAAATAGGCACCTGATACCGTTTATGAAGGCTGTTGACCCACGTATGGAAACGGCTCTTCGGAGCCGTTTTCTGTTTTTAACGTCCCCGCCCCGAAACCCGCAACACGACCCCCACCAGCAGCAACGCAGCTCCCGAGGCATAGAGCGGGAACCAACGCGTCCACCAGAGTGAGGAAAACAGCGGGGTGCTATTGGGATCTGCGGAGGCGTAGCCGCTATAGGTATTCAGGCCGGCGGCGATGGCGAGCATCGCCAGGCCGATAAAAAGCAGCAGGTTTGAGACGGTTGTCATGGCATTTTTCCTTTGTAGAGGCAGAGGGTAATTCTTACTATTAATTATTGTTCGATTAATTATCTCGGGAAATATTATTTATTTTCGTATTCATCTGGCTATTTCCTGACGATAAAATAATATGCCTTAATACTAGCCGCTTATTTCCCAATAAAAAACCCGCCTGGGCGGGTTTTCTCTTTTTTCTCGCAAATTGTCACTTCACCAGCGGCTTATCATTGGGCGTTTTGAACTTCGCCAGGTATTGCGGCTGGAAGATGCACATGCGCAGCACGGTGCGGTATTCGCCGTTGACGAAGAACTCGTCGATCAGTTCGCCTTCCACGTTGAAGCCCAGCTTGCTGTAGATGTGGATCGCCTTCGGGTTCTCCTTGTCGACGATCAGGTACAGCTTGTACAGGTTCAGCACCGAGAAACCGTAGTCCATCGCCAGACGGGCGGCGGTGCTGGCGTAGCCTTTGCCCTGGTGGGCAGGATCGATGATGATCTGGAACTCAGCGCGGCGGTGGATGTGATCGATCTCCACCAGCTCTACCAGGCCGACCTTGGCGCCTTCGTGCTCGATGATAAAGCGGCGCTCGCTCTGATCGTGGATGTGTTTGTCGTAGAGATCGGAAAGCTCGACAAAGGCTTCGTAGGGTTCTTCAAACCAATAGCGCATGACGCTGGCGTTGTTGTCCATCTGGTGGACGAACGACAGATCGTCCCGTTCCAATGGGCGTAACCTGACGCTGGCAGTGCTGGACATGTGGGCTCCTCTGTGCCGTGAAATTGTGCAAAGTATAACTTCACAGAATGGATGAAGGCGAAAAAAAACGGCGCCGCGTGGGCGCCGTTTAGGCAAGGTTCAGGCTGCGCGCATCAGTCGGCGGCGTGACCCTGCTCAGGCAGGCGTTCGCCGTCCAGCCAGGCGGCGCCATCGCGCATCGCCAGGCGACCGTCGACGAACCAGCTCACCACCAGCGGATAGATCGTGTGTTCCTGGGTTTGCACCCGTTCAACCACGTCATCCTCTCCGTCGTCAGCGAAAATCGGCACCTTGGCCTGTAAAATCACCGGGCCGCCGTCGAGCTGTTCGGTCACGAAGTGCACCGAGGTGCCGTGTTCGCTGTCGCCGTTGTCGATGGCCTGACGGTGGGTATGCAGACCCGGGTATTTCGGCAGCAGGGAAGGGTGGATGTTCAGCATGCGGCCGGCATAACGCTGCACGAACTGCGGGCTGAGGATGCGCATGTAGCCGGCCAGCACCACCAGATCGGGCTGGTGCTGGTCGATGGCGTCCGCCAACGCGGCGTCGAACGCCGTGCGATCGGCGTAGGCCTTGGCATCCAGCGCCTGGGCGGCGATGCCCGCCGCTTCGGCGCGTTGCAGGCCATAAGCCTGCGCCTTGTTGCTGAACACCGCCACGATTTCAGCGGCGATGCGGCCCTGCTGGCAGGCGTCAATCAGCGCCTGGAGATTGCTCCCCTGGCCGGAGACCAACACCACGATCTTTTTCATCAGTTGATGACCACTTGTTGTTCGTCGGAAGAGGCGGTCAGTTTACCGATTTTCCACGCTTTTTCACCTGCTGCGGTCAACAGCGCGATGGCCGCTTCCACTTCGGCTTCCGGTAGGGCGATGACCATGCCTACGCCGCAGTTGAAGGTGCGGTACATTTCATGACGGCTGACGTTACCGGCCTGCTGTAGCCAGGTGAACACCGCCGGCCACTGCCAGCTGGCTTCGTCGATCACTGCCTGCATGCCTTCCGGCAGCACGCGTGGAATATTTTCCCAGAAGCCGCCGCCGGTGAGGTGAGCGATGGCGTGTACGTCCGCCTTCTCGATCAGCTCCAGCACGGACTTCACGTAAATTTTGGTCGGCGCCAGCAGGTGGTCGGCCAGCGGCTTGCCTTCCAACTGAGTGGCGGTCGGATCGGTGTTGCTCACTTCCAGGATTTTGCGCACCAGCGAGTAGCCGTTGGAGTGTGGGCCGGAAGCGCCCAGGGCGATCAGCGCGTCGCCGGACTGCACTTTGCTGCCGTCGATGATCTCGGATTTTTCGACCACGCCGACGCAGAAACCGGCCACGTCGTAGTCTTCGCCGTGGTACATGCCCGGCATTTCAGCGGTTTCGCCGCCCACCAGCGCACAGCCAGACTGTTTGCAGCCCTCGGCGATGCCGGTGATCACGCTGGCCGCGGTGTCCACGTCCAGCTTGCCGGTCGCGTAGTAGTCGAGGAAGAACAGTGGCTCGGCGCCCTGAACCACCAGATCGTTGACGCACATCGCCACCAGATCGATGCCGATGGTGTCGTGGCGTTTCAGATCCATCGCCAGACGCAGCTTGGTGCCCACGCCGTCGGTACCGGAAACCAGCACCGGCTCGCGGTATTTCTGCGGCAACGCACACAGGGCGCCAAACCCGCCCAGACCGCCCATCACTTCCGGGCGACGGGTCTGTTTAACTACACCTTTGATGCGATCTACCAATGCGTTGCCTGCATCGATATCGACACCTGCGTCTTTATAGCTGAGAGAGGTTTTGTCGGTCACTGCGCGATTCCCCACGACGATTTGCGGTTTGAAAACTGTGCTTCCGATGTTGATTCCGGAATAAGGCGCGGCAATTCTAACAGCGCAGGCAAACGTTTGCGAGCGGCTTGTGAACCGGCTCCGCTTTTTCGTCATCTATACTGATATTCAAACTTTTGTTGATCCCGATCGGGCTATTGTGGGTGGCGCGGCGAAAAAAAGGAGGTATAATCCCGCGATTTTTTTGGCCGCAACCACCTTAATAGGAGAAAAATGATGAAGATCGTTGAGGTGAAACACCCGCTGGTAAAACACAAGCTTGGCCTGATGCGTGAAAATGACATCAGCACCAAACGCTTCCGTGAGCTGGCCTCAGAAGTGGGTAGTTTACTGACCTATGAAGCGACCGCCGATCTGGAGACGGAAAAAGTCACCATCGAAGGCTGGTGCGGGCCAGTTGAAGTGGATCAGATCAAAGGGAAAAAGATTACCGTAGTGCCAATCCTGCGCGCAGGTCTGGGCATGATGGAAGGGGTGCTGGAGCACGTGCCGAGCGCGCGCATTAGCGTGGTGGGCGTATACCGCGACGAAGAAACCCTGGAGCCGGTGCCGTACTTCCAGAAGCTGGTTTCCAACATCGAAGAGCGCATGGCGTTGGTCGTCGACCCGATGCTGGCCACCGGCGGTTCGATGATCGCCACTATCGATCTGCTGAAGAAAGCCGGCTGCCACAGCATCAAGGTGCTGGTCCTGGTCGCAGCGCCGGAAGGCATCGCCGCGCTGGAGAAAGCGCATCCGGACGTTGAGCTGTACACCGCCTCCATCGATCAGTGTCTGAACGACAAGGGCTACATCGTGCCTGGCCTGGGCGATGCGGGCGACAAGATATTTGGTACTAAGTAAACATTTGAGCCGACTTAACGAGTCGGCTTTTTTTTGACTAAAACCTATAAAACCAATAAACCGAGGAAAAGCACACATGACCCGTCGCGCCATCGGCGTCAGCGAGCGCCCGCCGCTGCTCCAGACCATTCCGCTCAGCTTCCAGCACCTGTTCGCCATGTTCGGCGCCACCGTGCTGGTGCCTATCCTGTTCAAGATCAACCCGGCGACCGTGCTGTTGTTCAACGGCATCGGCACGCTGCTGTATCTGTTCATCTGTAAAGGCAAGATCCCGGCCTACCTCGGCTCCAGCTTCGCGTTTATCTCGCCGGTGCTGCTGCTGTTGCCGCTCGGTTACGAAGTGGCGTTGGGCGGTTTCATCATGTGCGGCGTGCTGTTCTGCCTGGTGGCGCTGATCGTGAAAAAGGCCGGCACCGGCTGGCTGGACGTGATGTTCCCGCCGGCGGCGATGGGGGCGATCGTCGCCGTCATCGGGCTGGAGCTGGCGGGCGTAGCGGCCAACATGGCGGGGCTGCTGCCGGCGGAAGGCACCAGCGCCGACTCGACCACCATCACCATTTCGCTGGTGACGCTGGCGGTCACGGTGCTCGGTTCAGTGCTGTTCCGCGGCTTCCTGGCGATTATCCCGATCCTGATCGGCGTGCTGGTGGGCTATGCGCTGTCGTTCTTCATGGGCGTGGTGGATTTGACCCCGATCCGCGAGGCGCACTGGTTCGCGCTGCCGACCTTCTACACCCCGCGCTTTGAGTGGTTCGCCATCTTCACCATTCTGCCGGCGGCGCTGGTGGTGATCGCCGAGCACGTCGGCCACCTGGTGGTGACCGCCAACATCGTGAAAAAAGACCTGATCCGCGATCCGGGCCTGCACCGCTCGATGTTCGCAAACGGCATCTCGACGGTGTTCTCCGGCTTCTTCGGCTCCACGCCGAACACCACCTATGGCGAGAACATCGGCGTGATGGCCATCACCAAGGTCTACAGCACCTGGGTGATCGGCGGCGCGGCGGTGCTGGCGATCCTGTTGTCCTGCATCGGTAAGCTGGCGGCGGCGATCCAGGCGGTGCCGGTGCCGGTGATGGGCGGCGTTTCCCTGCTGCTGTACGGTGTGATCGGCGCTTCGGGCATTCGCGTGCTGATCGAGTCCAAAGTGGATTACAACAAAGCGCAAAACCTGATTTTAACCTCGGTGATCCTGATCATCGGCGTGAGCGGCGCCAAGGTGCACATCGGCGCGGCGGAGCTGAAAGGCATGGCGCTGGCGACCATCGTGGGGATCGGCCTGAGCCTGCTGTTCAAGGTCATCAGCCTGTTCCGCAAGGAAGAAGAGGTGCTTGACGCGCCGGACGAATCGGCGGAGCAGAAGTAACGAAAAGGGCAGCCCAGGGGCTGCCCTTTTGACTTATGGCATTCGCCTTAGCTGCGAATTTTGCGGTACACGAACAGCACCACGATGGCGCCGATAACCGCCACCACGAAGCTGCCGAAGTTGAAGCCGTCAACCTTGCCGTAGCCGAAGAAGGTGCTGATATAGCCGCCGACCACGGCGCCGATGATCCCCAGCACGACGGTCAGAATAAAGCCGCCGCCGTCTTTGCCGGGCATGATCCACTTAGCCAAAATACCGGCGATCAGGCCGAAGATAATCCAGGAAATAATCCCCATTTACTGCTCCTTTCTTTGGTGGCTGAGAATAGCTTACTGCTGGGTGGCCGGCTGAGTATTGCCGTTCACCGCCGCATCGGTCTCTTGTTTCAACTCTTGCGCTTTGTTTTCGGCGCTGTTCTTGATGGCTTCGGTCTTCGCCTTGGCCTGCTCGGTCAGATCGTTGGCGCCGTTGATGGCGTCGTTTTTGATGGCCTTGGCCTGATCCACCAACTGCTGGCTCTGTTTACCTGCGTCGTCTTTGATCGCGGCGGCTTTGGCCTTGGCGTCGTTGGTGATGGCGTCCGCCTGCTTGGCGGCGTCTTCTTTAATCGCCGAAGCTTTGTCTTTCAGCTGATCCGCCTGAGTGGCGGCCTCTTTTTTGATTTCATCCGCCGTCGCTTTCGCTTTGTCCGTCAGATCGTCCGCTTTTTTCTGGGCGGCGTCTTTCATCTGCTCGGCGCTGTCTTTGGCTTTATCCAGGTTGGCGTCAACCTTGGACGAGTCATCACAGCCGGCAACCAACAACCCGATAAAGGAGGCCAACAGCACTTTATTCCATACTTTCATCGTCTATATCCTTGCAGAAACCTTGTTGATGGTGATTGCATTTAGCCTACCTATACTAGGTCAGATTTTACTTAAATTACAAATTTAACCTGCGCAGGCATGGAGTTAGGGAATGATATCGGATAATTCTTGCCTCGACGGGTGCCGCCGCCGATCAAGCGGCGCTTAGGCATTGTTCACTATTGCGGCATAAGATCCTGCCGGTTCAACAGCGCCCGTTTTCTGTGTTAAACTGCTCACGTTTTTCTGCCAGTTTTGGTTGAGGTGCTTCTCTGAATACGCCGGCACAGCTTTCACTGCCACTTTATCTTCCCGATGATGAAACTTTCGCCAGTTTTTATCCGGGCGAGAACCCATCCCTATTAGCCGCGATCCAATCCGCCGTCCGTCAGGAACATGGCAGCTATATCTATTTCTGGTCGCGTGAAGGCGGCGGGCGCAGCCATCTGCTGCATGCGGCCTGCGCCGAGCTTTCGCAGAAAGGCGAAGCGGTGGGCTATGTGCCGCTCGACAAGCGCGCTTACTTCGTGCCTGAAGTGTTGGACGGCATGGAGCAGCTGGCGCTGGTCTGCATCGACAATATCGAATGCATCGCCGGCGACGAAGAGTGGGAGATGGCGATCTTCAACCTCTACAACCGCATCCTGGAAACCGGCCGCACCCGGTTGTTCATCACCGGGGATCGCCCGCCGCGTCAGCTGAACCTGCGTTTGCCGGATCTGGCTTCGCGCCTGGACTGGGGGCAGATCTACAAGCTGCAGCCACTGTCGGACGAAGAGAAACTGCTGGCGCTGCAGCTGCGCGGCAAACTGCGCGGCTTCGAGCTGCCGGAAGACGTGGGCCGCTTCCTGTTGAAACGGCTGGATCGCGAGATGCGCACGCTGTTTATGACCCTCGATCAACTCGATCACGCCTCGATCACCGCCCAGCGCAAGCTGACCATCCCGTTCGTTAAAGAGATCCTGGGGCTGTAATAGCCTGAGTAAAAGAAAGGGCGCGACAGTCCGCGCCCGAATTCGAATCTATAAAATCTCCAGCACCTGCTCCGGCGGCCGGCCGATGCGCGCCTTGCTGCCTTTCACCACGATCGGGCGTTCGATCAGTTTCGGGTTCGCCGTCATCGCCGCCAGCAGCTGCTCTTCGCTCAAGCTGTCGTCCGCCAGCTTCAATTCCTTGTACAGATCTTCTTTCTTGCGCATCAGATCGCGCGCCGATGTGAAGCCCAGTTCTTTCAACAGTTTTTTCAGCTCATCGGCCGACGGGGGCGTTTCAAGATACAGCACCACCTTGGGCTCGACACCGTGCTGCTCCAGCAGCGCCAGGGTTTCACGGCTCTTGGAGCAGCGCGGGTTGTGGTAAATCGTGACGTTTTTCATGGCGTTCATTCCTTGTTGAATCAGCTGCGCTGGTATTGGCGGAAGCGCTGTTGCAGTTGGCGCAGCTGGTCGATGCGCGCATCGTAGCGCGCCTGTTTCAGGCTGCCGAGTTTTTGCAGCGAACTGGCATTGCTGAGCAGGCCGATAGCCTGATCGAGCCGGCCGTTCAGCGCCAGGCTTTCGGCACGGGCCGACAGCTCTTCATCGCGCAGCCCTTGTGCGGCGCTGGCCTGCGCCAGCAGATCCCAGCCGTTCGGATCGTCCGGATGGGCAAAAGTGTAGCGGTTCAGGATCTTCGACGCCTGCGCCGGCTGGTTGCCTTCGACATAGGCGTTGGCCAGGTTGAGCTGCAGCACCGGATTGTTGCTTTGGGCGGCGTTGGCCGCCTGCAGGCGGGCGATGGCCTGCGGCGCGCGTTTCTGGCCGAGATCGATGTCGGTCATCAGGTCGATCAGCCAGACGTTTTTCGCATCCTGCGCCAGCATCGGTTGAATGATGTTGCGCGCGTCGTCGTATTTTTTCGCTTCATAGAACAGGATGGCGCGGCCGTATTTGGCGGCCGCCTGTTCGCGCACGTTGCCCTTGCTAAGCGAGCCGAGCAGTTCTTCGTTCAGGCCATAGCCTTCCGAACTGTACATGCCCAGTGCGCGCACTTTGGCCATCAGGTAATCCTGCGAGGACTGCACGATGTGTTTCGGCATCTGGTTGGCGCGGTTGCGTGCGTCGGAGAGGCGGCTGTCCGGCAACGGGTGCGTTAGCAGCATTTCCGGCGGTTTGGAGGCGTAGCGCGACTGATCCGAGAGTTTCTGCAGGAAGTCGGGCATCGCTTCCGGATCGAAACCGGCGCGCTGCAGCACCTGAATGCCGATGCGATCGGCTTCCTGTTCGTTCGATTGGGTAAAGCTGATCATGCCTTGCTGGGTGCCGGCCATGGTGCCGCTCAGCGCCGCCATGCCCATGGTCGGGTTGGCCATCGCCAGCAGGATGGAACCAAGCGCGCCCACCCAGGTCAACGGGGCGTTGCGCTGCTGATCTTCCATGGCGCGCGCCAGGTGGCGCTGGGTGACGTGCGAGATTTCGTGCGCTAGCACCGAAGCCAGCTGGCTTTCGTTGTCGCTGACGCGGAACAGGGCGGAATGCAGCACCACGTTGCCGCCGAAGAAGGCGAAGGCGTTGATTTCGTCGTTGCGCACCAGATAGAAATGGAACGGCGTGCGCACCGAATAGGCGCTGGCCACCAGCCGGTTGCCCAGCTGATTGATGTATTGGATTAGCAGCGGATCGTTGATCAGCGGGGCGCTGGCGCGCAGTTGGCGCACGTAAAAATCGCCCATCGCCAGTTCTTGTCCGATGCTCAGGGTGCCGCCGGCGGAGGTGCCCATGTCCGGCAACTGGTCCTGGCTTTCCGCCTGTGCTGGCGCCAGGGCGGTGGCGTTCAGCGTGCCGAGCAGCAGCACCGCTAACGCGGTTTTGGTCAACCGGTTGGTCATAGTCAGGCGTTTCCCTTAAATAATCATTTCTAAGACGTCAGCAGCAGACAAGAGTTCTTTATTCCCACGGCGCAATCCGCGTGAAAGTGCGGCGGCTCACAAACCGCGGCGGCGGCACCCATCACATCATAGTCAGCCTCAGGCGACAAGGAAACGTTAGCCGGGCGCGGATCGGGCAAAAAAGTTTTATTTTTCATTTTGAAGGGCGCTTTCTGCGTCGCCGGCGGCCTGCATTGTCAATAAAACACAGACAAAGTTGATCCGCGTTTTATTGACAAGATAAACGCAGACTCATATAGTCTGCGTTATTGAAGGTTCATTGACGGTCGAAAACGGACATATGGCGTACATCACAACCAGCGTTGAATATGGCATCCACTGCCTGCTGTGGCTGGTCGGCGATAACCAGCGGGCGCTCAGCAGCCGCGAACTCGCCGAGTTGCAGGGCATCTCCCCCAGCTTTCTGGCCAAGATTTTCCCCAAGCTGGAAAAGGCGGGGATCGTCGCCGCCAGCGAAGGGGTGCGTGGCGGCTACCGGCTGGCCCGCCCGGCGGACGAGATCAGCTTTCTGGCAATCATCGACGCCATCGAGGGGCACAAGCCGCTGTTCGATTGCCAGGAGGTGCGCGGGCGCTGCGCGGTGTTCGATGACTCCCCGCCGGATTGGGCGGTCTCCGGCAAATGCGCTATCCATGCGGTGATGCTGCAGGCGGAGAAGGCGATGCGCGATGCGCTGGCGGCGCAGACTCTCGGTGCCGTCGCCGCCCGTTTTGGCCGCAAAGCGCCGCAAGGCTTCTTCGGCGAGGTCAACCTCTGGCTCGACGAGCGCATGACGGAACGCACCGCGCGCAGCGGCAAAACGGCGCGCGCCAAGACCTAACCACCGCCTTTCCTTAAAACGAAACACACTTTTTCCCGCCTCTTCGGAAGGGGCGGGCGGGCCTTCTGCACCCTGTTACGGGAGCGGGACGGCATCGTTCATCCGAAAAAACTGCGGGCAGCCTTGTCGCCCGGTTAACCCTGTATGAAGGAGTCATCCCATGACGCAGAAAATAGTGATTGCCGGTTCCGGTTTTGCCGGTTTTTGGGCCGCCGTGTCCGCCATGCGCGCCATTACCCTTGCCGGTAAGCATGGCGATATCGAGGTGCTCATGGTTTCACCGACGCCAACCGTTACCATCCGGCCACGCCTGTATGAGGCCGTGCTGGAAAACATGAACCCGGACATTTCCGCGCAGCTCGCTGTCGTCGGTGTGCGCCACCTGGCCGGGACGGTAGAGCGTATCGATGCCGCTGCTAAAACGCTCACGGTGGCGCAGGCGACGGGGGAACCCCTTGAGTTGGCCTACGATCGTTTGGTGTGGGCCACCGGCAGCCGGCTGTCCGTGCCTGCGGTGCCGGGCTTTGCCGAATACGGCTTCAACGTCGATACGCTGGAAAGCGCACAGCGTTTGGGCGCCCATATCAACGCGCTGGCGGCCAAACCCTCGACGCCGGCGCGCAACACCGCCGTGGTGGTGGGGGCGGGGCTGACCGGGCTGGAGAGCGCGGCGGAGATGCCGCAGCGGTTACGCGATGCGCTGGGCAAAGACGAGAACGTGCGCGTGGTGATCGTCGATACCGCGCCGGAAGTGGGCGCCGGGATGGGGGCGGAGCCGGGGGCGGTGATACGCCAGGCGTTGGCGGAATGCGGCGTGGAAGCGCGGGCCGGCCTGCGCGTCTCGGCCATCGACGCCGAGGGGGTGATGCTGTCGAACGGTGAGCGCATCGCCGCCAACACGGTGATCCTGGCGGCGGGCGTGCGGGCGCATCCGCTGACCGAGCAGATCCCCGGCGAGCGCGACGGCAGCGGCCGGGTGATCGGCGACGCCTTCCTGCGCGCGCCGGCGGCGGCGGGCATTTTCGTGACCGGCGATACGGTGAAGGCGGCGACCGACGATCTCGGTAACCACAACCTGATGACCTGCCAGCATGCGCTGAGCCTTGGGCGCGTGGCCGGCCACAATGCGGCGGCGGAGCTGACGGGCTTGCCGACGCACCCTTACAGCCAGCCGAAGTATGTGACCTGTCTGGATCTGGGCCCCTGGGGCGCGCTGTATACCGAAGGCTGGGAGCGCCAGGTGCGCTTTACCCGTGAGGAAGGCAAAAAGATTAAGCGGGAGATCAACACGCAGTGGATTTACCCACCGGCGGCGGATCGCGAGGCGCTGTTTGCCGTCGCCAATCCGGATTTCGTGATTGTGCCTTAAAGAAAAGAGAAAACGGGAGCGGTAACGCTCCCGTCGTCATTTGCCCAGCGGCAGGAACGAGCGCTCCGGCACCACGGTTTTCATCACCAGCGTGGAGCTCAGGCGCTGCACGCCCGGCAGAGCGGAGAGTTTCTCGTCGTAAAGCTGCTGGAAGGCGGGCAGATCGCGGGCGATCACGTGCAGCAGATAGTCGGGATCGCCAAACAGCCGCTGTGCCTGCACCACCTGCGGAATGTCCACCATGGCGTTTTCGAAGGTTTCAACGGCGCGGCGATCGCCTTCGCGCATGGTGACGAACACCAGGGCGGAAAAGTTATAGCCCAGGCTGCCGGGGTCGAGCTGGGCGCGGTAACCCCTGATCACCCCGGACTCCTCTAATGCCCGTACCCGGCGGTGGCAGGGAGACACGCTCAAACCGATCCGCTCGGCCAGCTCGGTTACCGACAAACGGCCATCGACCTGCAGTTCAGCAAGAATCTTGCGATCAATCTTATCCATTTGGAAAAATTTCCCCGCTTATGCCGATTTCAGGCAAGTAATTGAAAGCACATTTTAACGCCTTGAGGATATTCTTGCCATCTGTTGAACGGTTTTGACGGCCACCGCGGCAGGCGGAGGCCGTTCTTCTTCCACGAGGAAAGGCAATGGTTCTCTGTTTGGTGTGGCGTGGCGCGTCTGAGAGGGCGCCGGCATGACGCTCGCTCTGTTCGCCGCTTTTTGGGCGGTGTCGATTTTATTGGTGATCACGCCGGGTATGGATTGGGCCTATGTGATCTCGGCGGGCATTCGCGGCCGGGTGGTGGTGCCCGCCGTCGCCGGCTTGCTGTTCGGCCATCTGCTGATGATTGCGATTGTGGTGGCGGGCGTCGGCGCGCTGCTGGTCGGCAACCCGCTGGCGCTGACGGCGCTCACCCTGTTGGGGGCGGCTTATCTGTTGTGGATCGGTTTCAACATGCTGCTGCACCCGCCAGTGCCCGGCGCCGGTGAAGATCAGCGTTCCGATTCCTGGCTGCGCTGGGCCGGCAAGGGCGTGTGCGTCAGCGGCTTGAACCCCAAGGTGTTTCTGCTGTTTCTGGCGCTGCTGCCGCAGTTTACCGACGCCCGAGCCGAATGGTCGGTGCCGATGCAGATGCTGGCGTTGGGCGTCGTGCATTTGATCAGCTGCGGCCTGGTGTATCTGCTGGTGGGATTCGGTTCGCAGTCGGTGCTGCGCACGCGCCCGCAGGCTGCGAAGGTGGTGGGGCGCATCTCCGGCGCGGCGATGATCGTCATCGCCCTCGGGCTGCTGGCCGAGCAGGCGCTGAAATAGTGGTTCGAAAGGCCCGCTGGCGCGGGCCAGGCGGTATCAGGCTCTGACGGCGAGCAGCACCGATGAGGCTTTGATCAGGGCAATGGCGCGCGAACCGTTCTTCAGCGCCATCTCCTGCAGGCTTTCATTGGTGATCACCGACGTCAGCACAAAACCGGCATCCGCTTTGAGGTGTACGGTGCTGTTGACTGCGCCGTGCTCAACCGCAGTCACTTCCCCGGCAAACTGGTTGCGGGCGGAAAAACGCAAACCGCAATCCTCTGTCGCCAGGATCACCCACGGCGCTTTAATCAGCGCGACGGCCTCTTTGCCGACGGTTAATCCCAACGACTGCTGGCTTTGAACCGTGACGATGGCCACCAGTTTTTCACCGCCCTGCAATGCGATCTCCACTTCGTCATTGACGGCGCCTTTGGCGACGGCGGACACGGTACCGGCTAACTGGTTACGGGCTGAAACGGGCATAGATTCTCCTTGAAAGGGGCAAACGGTAAAATTTGTCGCCAGCATGGGCTTTAACCGCCGCGATTGCCAATGTTACGCAGAAAGAGTGTGAACCGGGGCGGCCTTGCTGAAAAATTAACGTCGGTAGATGTCCGGCCGGGCGATCTGCCAAACAAAATCGGGTCGGTTGATGGCGCTATACCCCACTTTTTCATAGAGCCAGGGGGCGGTGCTGGTGACCAGCATGACTCGCCGCAGCGTCGCCATCAACGGATGGGCCTGGCAACATTCCGCCAGCCACAAACCCAGTCCGCTTTTTTGATGCGTCTCCAACACGTACACGTCGCACAGATAGCCGAAAGTGGCGTAATCGGTGACCAGCCGGGCGAAACCGATTTGTCTGGTGCCGTGATACAAACCGAAGCACAGGCTGTGGGTGAGGGACTGGCGAACGGTCTCCTTATCAATGCCCTCCGCCCACGACGAACGGGTCAGAAATGCATGGATGGCATCGAGATCCAGCAGGGCGGGCTCGGTGCTGACGAGATAGTCCGCACGCCGCCACTCCCGTGGGGCAGGGGTTGTCATGAGGGGGCTTCTCCTGTTGTCTGCTTGTTTGCTGTTAAGTGTCTGTACGCAGGGTGAGGCAGTCTCTCGACGGTGTAAGGCGAGAGAATCATGCCCGCACCGCGATCGATAGCTGACGTATTGGCTTTGATAATACGAGATACCGACATGACTTTTAGAGAGCGAAGGAAAATAATTACGCTTGATTGCGTAAATAATAATGAGTATGTTTCTCATTCTCTTTGTTGTTCGCGGGCACATGAAGGAGTTATTAGCCTGCATTAGCGTGATAGTTGATTCACAGGGAAACACTGAGACGCGCGGTGGCGCTCATTTCTCGTTATGAGAAAGCTTAAAACTAAACTGCAGAGCCCCCGTTAACGACGTTTTAAATGGTCAAGGATTTCCCCGATGAAAATGAAAGTCTCTGTGCTCGCCCTGCTGACGGGTATGGCGCTAAGCGGCTGCGCGCCGCATCAAACCACTTCCTCTTCTCCTGCTGTGCAACCTCTCGCGCCAGCGGCGCAATCCGACAGCGTCGTCAAACGCCAACTGGCTTATGGCTTGTATGAAATGGCGCTGACGCCAGGGGGAGATGCGCTGTACGTCGCCAGCGCCGAAAGTTTTAAAGATGTGCAGGGCGGCGTGGTCTATAAGTTGGACGCCAATACTCTGAAAACCCTTGGCACAACGCATACCGATCTGAAAAATTTCGCCATGCAGGCCTCTGCGGATGGGAAAACCCTTTACGTCAGCAATTCGCTGGATGGCGGTATCAGCGCAATCGGCGCCGCCGATGGTAAGGTGAAAGGGCGTTTGCTGTTCAGCGAGCGCAATGAGAAAGGGTTACCGTATGGTGCGCGCCAAATTCTGGCTCACAACAACACGCTGTATGTGGGGGCGGTCGCCGATCCGGCGCAAATTTGGGTGGTTGACGCCGAATCGCTCAAGCTGAAAACGCGCATTAAAAATACCGGCAAATGGATGACCGGCCTGCATTACTCCGAACAGACCCAACGCGTGTATGCCGCCAATGGCAGCGGCGAGATCCTGGTGATCAACCCGCGTTCCAATCGCATCGAAAAACGCTGGAAACCGTTGGGAGACCAACCCGCACTGCTGCTCAATATGGCGGAGGACGAGGCTACCGGCCGTTTGTTCGTCACTGACAACTCCAAGGCGAAGACCACGCTGGTCTTGGATATTCACACCGGGAAGTTATTGAAGCGGCTTGATGTGGGCGACTCTTTGGCTGTCGTTTTCAATTCACGGCGCAACGAAATTTATATCTCGCAGCGTGAATCCGGCAATGTACTGAGCCTGGATGCGACGACCTATGCGGTGAAACAGCGCTGGGCGCTGCCGCCGAATCCAAACAGCTTGCTGTTGTCGGCAGACGGTCAGACATTGTTCGTTACTGTCAAACAACCGTTTAACAAAGATCATTCCACTCAGGGGCCGGACAGCGTGGTTCGCATCGCATTGAATAAATAAGCCCTATCGGCCCGGCAAAGGGCCATTTAACTTTTATCCTCATTCATGAGTGAATTATGCACAACACCAGTACAACGAATTCCCCTTTACGTAAAACGCTGTTGGCGCTGGCCATCGGCGCGATGAGCCAGGGAGCGCTGGCCGCAGACGGCGACGCCAAGAAAAACCGGGAGGACACCCTGGTCGTCCGGGCCGAAAAACATGCCGATTTCAACTCCGGCGGCAATGATTTGGTTCCCGCCTACCTGGATGGACAGGTTGCCCACGGCGGCCGCCTGGGGATGTTGGGAGAACAGAAAGCAATGGATGTTCCGTTCAACGTCATAGGATATACCGCGAAGCTGGTACAGGATCAGCAGGCGAAGACCATCGCCGACGTGGTCAGCAACGACGCGGGTGTGCAGGCGGTGCAGGGATACGGTAACTTCGCCGAAACCTATCGCATCCGCGGTTTCTCACTGGACGGTGACGACATGACGATGGGCGGGCTGCCGGGCGTGGTACCGCGTCAGGTGATGGATACCCAGATGCTGGAGCGGGTAGAGATCTTCAAAGGGGCGAACGCCTTGCTGAACGGCCTGGCTTCCAGCGGCGTTGGCGGCATGATCAATCTTGAACCGAAGCGGGCGGAAGAAACGCCGACCACTCAGATCGGCCTCGACTACACCTCCGATTCTCAGGTGGGCGGCAAGCTGGATCTGGGCCGCCGTTTCGGTGACGACAACCAGTTTGGCGCTCGCGTCAACCTGGTACACCGAGAGGGGGAAACGGCGGTTGAGGATGATAAGCGGCGCACTACGCTGGCATCGGTCGGGCTGGACTATCGCGGCGATCGTTTCCGTTCATCGTTGGACTTCGGTTATCAGAAAAAGACCTTCCATGGCGGAACGATGGGAGTCAACATCAGCGGCATCGATGTGGTACCCGCGGTGCCTGACACCCGTAAAAATTACAGTCAGAAGTGGGGCTACAGTGATATCGAGAACGAATTTGGCATGGCGAAAGCGGAATATGATTTAACCCGCGACTGGAAGGCCTATGCCGGATTGGGCGCGCAGCACGGCCATGAAACCGGCGTTTACAGCGCACCGAAGCTCATCAACGCCAACGGCGACGCCACGGTTGGGCGCCTGGACACCAATCGCATCATCGACGCTTTCAGCGGCATGGCGGGGCTTGAGGGCAAGTTCACGACCTGGGCGGTTTCGCACCGGGTCAACGTCGGCTATTCCGCGCAGATTAAACGCGACAAAACCGCGTGGCGCATGTCTGCCAACAATCCGACGACCAATATCTACGATAACCATGATGTCGCAATACCGGACAACGCCTATTTCGGCGGCAACTACAGCGATCCGCTGACCACGGCGCGCAACCGGACGCAGGGCTGGTTGTTCAGCGATACGCTGGGCTTTTTCGGCGACCGGGTGTTGTTAACGGCGGCCGCGCGTCATCAGAAAGTGGTGGTGCGTAATTACAGCAATGCCACCGGCCTGGAGGATACCGCCTCCCGTTATACGCAAAGCCGCTGGATGCCGACGTTCGGGCTGGTCTATAAGCCGTGGGAAACGGTGTCGCTTTATGCCAACCATACCGAGGCGTTGCAGCCTGGCGGCATTGCGCCGAAAGAGGCGGCTAACTTCGGGCAGAGTACCGGTATCGCCCGTTCCAAGCAAAATGAAGTGGGCGTGAAAGTTGATTTCGAACGCGTGGGTGGCTCGTTGGCGCTGTTTGAAATCAAAAAGCCGGCCACCATGATCGACAGCAACAACTACTACACCTTGAACGGCGAACAACGCAACCGCGGCGTGGAGTTGAATGTGTTCGGCGAACCGGCATTCGGCCTGCGCCTCAACGGCAGTGCTACCTGGCTTTCGCCCGAGTTGACCAAAACCCAGGGCGGTCGTAACGATGGCAAAGACGCGATCGGCGTAGCGCATTTCTACGCGGTGCTGGGAGCGGAGTACGACATCAAGCCGGTCGATGGCCTGACTGCAACGGCGAAAGTGCGGCATACCGGTTCGCAATATGCCGACTCCGCCAATACCAAAAAGCTCGATAGTTTCACGACCCTGGATCTCGGCCTTCGCTATCGCATGCGTTTGAATGAGGATCAAAATACGCTGGTATGGCGTGTGGGGTTGGACAACGTCACGAATGAGAAGTATTGGTCCGGCGTAGAAAGCAATGGCACTTACGTCTTCCAGGGACAGGCGAGGACGCTGAAAGCGTCGGTAACTTACGACTTCTAATCGAAACGGAAACGACGGCGGCCCACATGCGATGGGGCGCCGGCTCCTTCACCACCGGGGGGGGGGTCAGCATGACCGATGGGTGAGGACGCTGATCAAATCCAGCGCGTCGTCCGCCGCCGCGATTTCGCTTTCGCTGAGCGCCTGTCGTTCGATGAAACACTCGATAGCTTCCAACAGGGAGAAGACGCTGATTTCATCCCCTATCTTCACGACTTCGCAAACGCCACGCCCGATCGCCAGACAGATGGCTTCATCAAATTCACACGGTTTGCTGTTCATCTTTCCCCCTACGGCGTTTGGGATGATATCGGCCATGCTACCGGTTTTTTCCCGACGGCTGTCTGATGAAAATCCCATTTTTTCGTTGATGCTGACTGGCGCACGACCGCGGGCATTGGCGAAATTCTGATTTCCTCACCGTGGTCAAATTTCCCTTGTGACCACCGTGCCGGCGCGGTATTGTCGCCAAATGACGACAATACCGCCTCATTGTCCGCATAAAAAATTCATGACGTTATCATCCCTTCATCCCGCTGCCGTGCGGGATTTTTTTATGAGGTTTATCTCAAAGTGCGGATAACCTCGACGCGATCGCTTGCCATGCTCTGAGAATAATCCTAGCTTGAAATAGTCATTTAGGGTTAGCAATCCCTCATGACCTCCTTGTAACACTTGATGCACCAGAACGTTTTCTCCCCCGCTGCGGCGGGGGTTTTTAATGACGTGCATCAGAAAAGGCCGCAACGCAAGAACCGACAGAGTTCGTGACGATAACCAGTTTAAGTATCAGGGGACGGGACTATGAAAAATGATCTGGCGGCGGCGATCGCGATTGGCTGTGTGTTGTTGTTCGCATTGGCAGTCGGTTCGCCCCTTTCTATCGGTACCTCGCTGTAATCTTCCGCGGCCCCGTTCGGGGCCGCTCACCGAACCTGTCGCCGCGTCTGCGGATTTTTGCGCCGATCGCCTGCCCGCGCGATAAAATCAGCCAAATCGCTGTTGATGTATGGTGAACTTTGAGTACTCTGAGTGCTTTGCACACCTCGCGTGCGCCCGTTCTATCTATGCTTTAATCAGGCCCATCACAGGAATCGCCATGCCCGCCCGCCAAATCTCGAGGAGCCCGCTCTGATGCTGGAGATGTTATTACAGTGGTACCGCCGCCGCTTCACCGATCCGCAGGCTATCGCGCTGCTGGTGATCCTGGTCGCCGGGTTCCTCATTCTCTATTTTCTGCACGGCATTCTGACCCCGTTGCTGGTCGCCATCGTGCTGGCGTACCTGCTGGAGTGGCCGACCGCGCGCCTGCAGCGCATCGGCTGTTCGCGCACCTGGGCGGCGAGCATCATGCTGTTGGTGTTCGCGGGCGTTGCCATGCTGCTGGTGTTTGTCGTCGCGCCGACCGCTTGGCAGCAGGGCATCAATCTGATGAGCGATCTGCCGGGCATGCTCAACCAGTTCTATAACTTCGCCGCGACGCTGCCGAAGCGTTATCCAGCGCTGGTGGATGCCGGCATCATCGACATGATGGCGGAAAACCTGCGCAGCCGGCTGTCCGGCATGGGCGAATCGGTGGTGAAATTCTCGCTGGCGTCGCTGGTCGGCCTGCTGACGTTGGCTATCTACCTGATCCTGGTGCCGATGATGATGTTCTTCCTGCTGAAGGACAAAGATCAACTGTTGAACGCGGTGCGCCGCGTGCTGCCGCGCAATCGCGGCCTGGCGGGGCAGGTCTGGAACGAAATGAATCAGCAGATCACCAACTATATCCGCGGCAAGGTGCTGGAGATGGTGATTGTCGGTGTGGCGACCTACCTGGTGTTCGCCGTGCTGGACATGCGCTACTCGCTGCTGCTGGCGGTGCTGGTGGGCTTTTCGGTGCTGATCCCCTACATCGGCGCGGTGCTGGTCACCATACCGGTGGTGGTGGTGGCGCTGTTCCAGTGGGGCGTCGGCGCCGATTTCTGGACGCTGATCGTCGCCTATCTGGTGGTACAGGGGTTGGACGGCAACCTGTTGGTGCCCATTTTGTTCTCCGAAGCGGTCAACCTGCATCCGCTAGTGATTATCCTGGCGGTGATCGTGTTCGGCGGGATGTGGGGCTTTTGGGGCGTGTTTTTCGCCATACCGCTGGCGACGCTGGTGAAGGCGGTGATTCACGCCTGGCCCGATGAACTGCGGGTCGAGGTGGAAGACAAGGCCGGCTGACAGGGAAGAAACGAAGCGCAGCAGGCCGCTGCGCTTCGTGAGAATTACTGCTGCAGGTAGCTCAGAACGATGTCGTGGTGATTGGTGGTTTTGAAATCATCAAACACTTTTTCAATCTTGCCGTTGGCGTCGATCAGGAAGCTGATGCGGTGAATACCGTCGTAGGTCTTGCCCATGAAGGTTTTCTCGCCCCACACGCCAAACTGTTGCGATACCTGATGATCTTCATCAGACAACAGCGTGAAGTTGAGCAGCTCCTTTTCGGCGAAGCGCGACAGTTTTTCCGGTTTGTCGGTGCTGATGCCCAGCACTTCGACGCCGACCTTTTTCAATTCGTCCATGTTGTCCCGCAGGCCGCAGGCTTGCACGGTGCAGCCCGGCGTCATCGCCTTCGGATAGAAATAGACCAATACTCGCTGTCCCTGGAAGTCGGCCAAATTAATTTCCTCACCGTCCTGGTCAGGCAAACTAAATTTCGGCGCTGTGTCACCGGCTTTCAATGGGCTCATCACTACTCTCCATCTTTCTCATCATGCTGTGGATAGTTCACCACGCTAATACTGCCTTGCGCGTTCAGTTCTGTACATAGGCGATGGAAGGCTTGCTCAATATTTGAGGCATCCCGATCGCCGGAGCTGTGGGCGGTGATTTGGATATACAGCTGCGGTGGCAGGTCGCCGTCCGCCGGCTGCGTGCGCGAGACCAGCTCGGCGATATTCATCTGGCTGGAGTCGAACAAATCGGTAAAGCGTTCGATGATATGTGGCGAGTCCTTGACTTCCACCTGCACCCATACCGTGGCCGGCATCGGCGGCCTTTCGTGCGAGTTTGTGCGCTTCATCACGATCAGCAGATCCAGCTCCGCGCCTTTTTGCGGCAGGGTGGATTCGATCAGGGTGATGGCGTTCCAGCTGCCGGACAGCAGCATGATGAACGTGAACTCCTCCCCCAGCATGGCCAGACGGCTATCTTCGATATTGCATCCGCAACTGCTGACGTGGCGGGTGATGGTATTGACGATTCCGGGGCGGTCGGCGCCGAGCGCGGTAATCACGAGATAGTGTTCGTCTGACTGAGGCAAAATAGCGCTTCCTGTCGTGCTTAATGGGGTTACCATGGTAAACATAAAAAAAACCGCCTGCCAAGCGCTTACAACGCGGTTGTGCGCTTGCTTTTGGATAGGCAGCAAAAGTACCATGAGTGACTTGTTTGTGGAGGGGACGGCCAATGTTTACGGGAAGTATTGTTGCACTGGTTACGCCGATGGACGACAAAGGTGCTGTCGATCGCGCGAGCCTGAAAAAATTGATCGATTATCATGTAGCCAGTGGCACCGCGGCGATCGTTTCCGTAGGGACCACCGGCGAGTCCGCAACGCTTGCCCATGACGAGCACGTTGACGTGGTGCTGCAGACGCTGGAGTTGGCCGACGGCCGCATCCCGGTGATCGCCGGCACCGGCGCCAACGCCACCGCCGAAGCCATCGCGCTCACCACCCGCTTCGCCAATACCGGCGTAGTGGGCTGCCTGACGGTGACGCCGTACTACAATAAGCCGACGCAGGAAGGGCTGTACCAGCACTTCAAGGCGATCGCCGAGAGCACCGAGCTGCCGCAGATCCTGTACAACGTGCCTTCGCGCACCGGTTGCGACATGCTGCCGCCGACCATCGCTCGGCTGGCGAAAATCAAGAATATTGTTGCTGTAAAAGAAGCGACGGGGAACTTAAGTCGCGTTAGTCAGATCCAAGTGCTGGTTGACGATGAAGATTTCATTTTGCTGAGCGGCGACGACGCCAGCGGGCTGGACTTCATGCAACTGGGCGGCAAAGGGGTGATTTCCGTGACGGCCAACGTGGCCGCGCGCGAGATGGCGGAACTTTGCGCGCTGGCGGAGCAGGGCAAGTTTGCCGAAGCGCGCCGCTTAAATCAGCGCTTGATGCCGTTGCATCAGGATCTATTTGTAGAAGCAAACCCAATTCCGGTGAAGTGGGCCTGTAAGGCGTTGGGATTGATGGCAACCGATACGCTGCGTCTGCCGATGACGCCGTTGAGTGAAACCGCCCGCCCGGTGGTGGAGCGCGCGCTGAAAAGCGTCGGTTTGCTGTAACTCTAAGGGAAATTTGATGGCTTATTCATTGCAAAAGTCGACGGTAGCAAAAGTAGTGGGCATCTCTTTGGTGATGATGCTGGCAGCCTGCAGCAGCGATCAGCGCTACAAGCGCCAGGTCAGCGGCGACGAGGCCTACCTCGACGCGGCTCCGCTCAAGGCGCTGAACGCGCCGTCCGGCATGATCCTGCCGGTGCAGAGCGGCAACTATGACGTTCCCGCCACGACGCTGCAAGGCAACGTCGGCAAGCAGCTGGACATTCGTCCGCCGGTGCAGCCGTTGGCGCTGCTGAGCGGTTCACGCGCGCAATACGCCGGCGACAGCGGCACGCTGCTGCTGGAAAACAGCCCGCAGAACCAGAACCTGTGGTCGCGCGTCGTCAGCCTGCTGCAGGCGAAGAACATCGCGATCGCTTCCCGCCAGGACGCCGGTCAGACCCTGACCACCGACTGGGTGAAGTGGAACCGTCTGGACGAAGACAACCAGTACGAAGGCCGTTATCAGATCAGCGTGCAGCAGCAGGGCTACCAGCAGGCGCTGGTGGTGAAAAGCGTTGGCCTGCAGCAGCAGGGCAAGAGCGAGCAGGTGACCGACCAATCTGAGATTCAGCGCTACAACGGCATGATGATCAACACCCTGATCGAAGGCCTGGACAAGCAGGACAACCTGGCGAGCAGCCAGACCGCCAGCCGCTTCGGCGCACTGGACGTGCAGAGCGGCGCCGATGACACCGGCCTGCCGATGCTGGTCGTGCGTGGCCCGTACACCGTTGTGTGGGATCGCCTGCCGCCGGCGCTCGAAAAACTGGGGATGAAAGTGGGTGACCGCAGCCGTCCGCAGGGCACCGTCGCCGTGACCTACAAGTCCTTGAGCAGCAGCGATTGGGATGCGTTGGGCGTTAAGGATCCTGAACTGGCGGAAGGGGATTACAAGCTGCAGGTCGGCGATCTCAACAACCGCACCAGCCTGCAATTCATCGATCCGAAAGGCAAACCGCTCACCCAGTCGAAAAACGATGCACTGGTGGCGGCATTCCAGTCTGCCTTCAGTAAAACCAGCGTTAACTAATCAAAAAGGGGCCTCGGCCCCTTTTTGTTTTGTCTATACGGTATCGTTTGCGTCGCAGGTTTGGCACAATAGTGTCCGGCACGCCAAAGAATTCATTAGGTCAATTCTATACCCCCTAATTTCGGGCCGCGCTCGGGAGACAACGGGGATACATCACTGGAGTAAGTAAGATGCAAAAGCTAGCTGAGCTGTATCGCGGAAAGGCAAAAACCGTTTACACCACCGAGAATCCCGATCTGTTGGTGTTGGAGTTCCGCAACGATACGTCAGCACTGGATGGTCAGCGCATTGAGCAGTTCGATCGCAAAGGCATGGTGAACAACAAGTTCAACCATTTCATCATGAGCAAACTGGAAGAAGCCGGCATCCCGACCCAGATGGAGCGTCTGCTGTCCGACAACGAAGTGCTGGTGAAGAAGCTGGACATGGTGCCGGTGGAATGCGTGATCCGCAACCGCGCCGCCGGTTCGCTGGTGAAGCGTCTGGGCATCGAAGAAGGTCTGGTGCTGAACCCGCCGCTGTTCGATCTGTTCCTGAAAAACGACGCCATGCACGATCCGATGGTGAACGAATCCTACTGCGAAACCTTCGGCTGGGTGAGCAAGGAACATCTGGCGCGCATGCGTGAGCTGAGCTACCGCGCCAACGAGGTCTTGACCCAGCTGTTCGACGACGCCGGCCTGATCCTGGTCGACTTCAAGCTGGAGTTCGGCCTGTTCAACGGCGAAGTGGTGCTGGGCGATGAGTTTTCGCCGGACGGCAGCCGCCTGTGGGACAAAAACACCCTGGACAAGATGGACAAAGACCGTTTCCGTCAAAGCCTGGGCGGCCTGATCGAAGCCTACGAAGAAGTGGCGCGCCGCATCGGCGTGAAGCTCGACTAAGCGTTGGCACCGCCATTCGGGGCGATCCGGCCGGATCGTCCCGCTATTCTGCGTTTTTCCAGAAAATTTCTACATTTCCTCCGCGGCAGACCATTTATAATGATGGATGCGAGATGACTAAAACCTATCCCACTCAGGCTTGAAGCTGCCTTTGCGCTTACGATCGCGGTGCAACTTCAACGAGCAGGGGAAATATCTGGAGTGTATTTATGCGTTGGCAAGGGCGTCGGGAAAGTGACAATGTTGAGGATCGTCGCGGGCAATCTTCAGGTTTGGGCGGTGGTGGCGGCGGCTTCCGTGTGCCGCGCGGCAAGGGCGGCATTGTCATTCTGGTGGTGGTGCTGGTGGCCGGCTATTACGGTATCGATCTGTCGCCGCTATTGAACGGCGGTAACGTCGCACCGCAGGGTCAACAGCAGAGCGCTAACATCAGCCCGAAAGACGATGAATTGGCCAAATTTACCTCGGTGGTGCTGGCCTCAACCGAGGATAACTGGAAAGAGATTTTCCAGCGCATGGGCAAAACCTATCAACCGCCGAAGCTGGTGATGTATCGCGGCGTGACGCGCACCAGCTGCGGCACCGGTCAGGCGGCTATGGGGCCGTTCTACTGCCCGGGTGACAGAACGGTGTATATCGATTTGTCTTTCTACCAGGATATGAAAACCAAGCTGGGCGCCGGCGGTGATTTCGCTCAGGCCTATGTGGTGGCGCACGAAGTCGGCCACCACGTGCAGAACCTGTTGGGCATCGAGCCGAAGGTCCGCCAGATGCAGCAGGGCGCCAGCCAAGCGGAAGTAAACCGCCTGTCGGTGAAAATGGAGCTGCAGGCGGACTGCTTTGCCGGCGTGTGGGGCAAATACGCTGAGAAGCAGCAGATGCTGGAAGAGGGCGACCTGCAGGCGGCGCTGAACGCTGCACAGGCGATTGGCGACGATCGGTTGCAGCAGCAGAGCCAGGGCCGCGTTGTGCCGGACAGCTTCACTCACGGCACCTCGCAGCAGCGCTATACCTGGTTTAAACAGGGCTTCGACAGCGGCGATCCCAATACCTGCAACACCTTTGCATCCCGTTAACGCCTCAAGTGCCGGAGCCTGACTCCGGCATTTTTTTCGGATTGAGACACAGCGTTATGTTACAGGCAGCGCAACAACTTATGCGGCGGCAGGGCATCCGACGCCTGCTGGTGCTCAGCGGTGAACCTGACTGGTGCCGCGAACAGGCGCAGCGGCTGGCGGCTACGTTGCCAGGCGACTGGCCGTGGGTCGGGGAAAATCCGCCGCCCGGCGAGGTGGCTTTAGCAAGCGGCGCGATGCGCCAATTGCTGGGGCAGGAGCGGCTGCACGCGGTGTTCGACGCCGGTCACTCGCTGGACGTAGAGGCGCTGGCGGCGTTGAGTGGCGCCTTGCGCGCCGGCAGCTGGCTGCTGCTGTTGACGCCCCCCTGGCGACAATGGCCTCAGCAGCCGGACGGCGACAGCCTGCGCTGGAGCGATTGTCCGCAGCCGATCACCACGCCGCATTTCATTCATCATCTGCAGCAGCATCTGGCCGATGACAGCGAAGTGACGATCTGGCGGCAGGGAGAGCCCCTGACGCTGGCCGCGCTGCCGGCGCGTGAAGGGTGGCAGCCGCCGGATGGCCGCCCGACCGAGGAACAACAGGCGATCTTGACGGCGCTGCTGCAGGCCGAGTCCGGCGTGTGGGTGCTGACCGCCGCCCGTGGCTGCGGCAAATCGACGTTGGCGGGTATGCTGGTGGCGCAGTCGCCGCTGACCTGCTGGATCACCGGGCCGAGCCGCGCCGCCACTGAGGTGGCCGGGGAATGGGCGCAGGGGCGCGCGCAGTTTTGGGCGCCCGATGCCTTGCTGGCGCAGTGTCGTGAGGGTGACGTCAGCGCCGTGGGGTGGCTGCTGGTGGATGAGGCGGCGGCGATCCCCGCGCCACTGTTGCAGCAGTTGATCGGTTATTTTCCTCGTGTGCTGTTGACCACCACGGTGCAGGGCTATGAAGGCACCGGCCGCGGTTTTCTACTGAAGTTTTGCGCCGGGCTGCCGTCCTATCAGGCGCTGAGCCTGCAACAGCCGATGCGTTGGGCACAGGGGGACGCGTTGGAACGGATAACGGACAATGCGCTGTTGTTCAACGAGCTGCCCGCCTGGCCGGCGGACGGCCAGGCGATCGATTACAGCCAGGCGGAGCAGCGTGAACTGTGCGCCGATCCGCAGCGGCTGGCGCGTTTCTATGCTCTGCTAAGCAGCGCGCATTACCGCACCTCGCCGCTAGATTTGCGCAGGTTGATGGATGCGCCCGGTATGCATTTCGGGCTGGCGCAGGCCGAACAGGAAGTGGTGGGCGCCGTGTGGCTGGTGGACGAAGGCGGGTTGAGCGCCGAGTTGGCGCACGACGTGTGGGCCGGCCGCCGCCGACCGCGCGGCAACCTGGTGGCGCAGTCGCTGGCGGCGCATGGCGGCCAGTGGTGGGCGCCGACGCTGCATTCACGGCGCATTACCCGCATCGCGACGCTGCCGGCGTTGCGGCGGCAGGGTATCGCGCGTCAGCTGGTCGAGCGGCAACACCGCCAGGCGCAGGGTCTGGACTTCCTGTCGGTCAGCTTCGGCTATACCGAGCCGCTGTGGCGCTTTTGGCAATCCTGCGGTTTCGAGCTGGTGCGCATCGGCAACAAGCCGGAGGCCAGCAGCGGCTGCTATACCGCGATGGCTATCTTGCCCCTGAGCGAGCAAGGAGAAGCGCTGCGGCACGCGGCGCACAAGCATCTGGCGCGCGACTGGCCCTGGCTGCGGCAGCGTATTGAACTCGCGCTGGCGATCCCGGGCGACGACGGCGACACGCCGCTTGGCGAAGAGGACTGGCGCGAGCTGGCCGGATTCGCTTTCGCCCATCGGCCGCTGGAGGCCAGCCTGGGGGCATTGCAGCGTTTGCTGTTGGCCAGCAATTTGCCGCTGCCCGCGCTGCGCGGCCATCTGCAACGGCGACAATCCCCGGCGGCGTGCGCGGAGCAGGCGGGCGTAAGTGGCCAGAAAGCCTTGCTGCGGCACTGGCGGCACGAAACGGCGCAGGCGCTGGAACAGTTGAATGCGCAGCACTGCCGTTACTGGCGCGACTGGACGCAGTCGTTGCAATAAATTGAATAACTCGCTCAATAAAACCCGATTTTCCCGATTTCTCAACGGCGTATAGTCACTGTCAGCGGTGCGGCGGCGACTGTCGCCGCACCAGGTTTGGTTACTATTAAGGAGTCATCGATGAAACATGAGCATTTCGTTGTCCAAACCCCGGCGACCCCGGCGGCGCAGCTGATCTTGCTGTTTCACGGTGTCGGCGACAACCCGGTGGCGATGGGGGAGATCGGCAGCTACTTCGCCAAAGACTTTCCTCAGGCACAGGTGGTGAGCATCGGTGGCCCCGAAGCGTTCGGCAACGGTGCAGGGCGTCAGTGGTTTTCGGTGCAGGACGTGACCGAAGAGAACCGCGCGGCCCGCATCGCAGACGTGATGCCGCAGTTTGTGGCCGTGGTGCGTCATTGGCAGCAGTTGAGCGGCGTAGGCTATGCCGGCACGGCGCTGGTGGGGTTCTCGCAGGGGGCGATCATGGCGCTGGAAGCGTTGAAAGCAGAAACCCGGCTGGCCGGGCGCGTGGTCGCGTTCAGCGGGCGTTTCGCGCAACTGCCTGAGCGGGCTTTCGGCGACAGCGTGGTGCATTTGATCCACGGTGAAGAGGATGCGGTGATCGCGGTGCAACACGCTCACGCGGCGGCGGCGGCGTTGCGGACCAACGGCGCCGATTTCACGCTGGACGTGGAGGAAAACGTCGGGCACGCAATCAACCAGGGCATGATGAACGCCGCGTTGGAAAGGCTGCATTATTATGTGCCGCAGCGCTACTGGGACGAAGCCTTGTCCGGCAAGCGCGGCGAGCTGATCGCCTTTCGCTAAAAATTCAGGGCGCCGATGAGCGCCCTGATGTCATTTCTTTTTCGGCCAGTCGTCTTCGTCATCCCACTGGGCATTATTGTCGCGGTGCGGCGGTATCTCCGGCTTGTTGGCCAAATAGCTTTTAACGTCGACGCGGCGCAGTTCCTTGATGCCGCTGACGACCATCCCCACCAGAACCAGCAGGATAATCCACCAGTAATCAGCTAACCATTGCATAGCTACTCCTTTCCTTCACTGCGTATAAAACGCGAAAAAATCGAGGGCAGATGGCGTTCGAGCCATTCGGCACCGGCGACCTCCTTATCATGCCAGGCCGCCAGCAACAGCGCCGGGGTCAGCAAATGTTCGGCCTCTTGCGCCAGCGGCCGGTAGCTCAGATGCCACGGCTCCACCGCCACGCCGCCGCAGTCTTCGGTAAAGGGGCGGTAGAAACCGAATTCGGCCATATGCGCCGTCAGCCACTGGTTGAGCGGCGCAAAGTAACCGCCTTCCTCATATTCCCACGGCTCCAGCTGCAGCTTTTGCCCTTCCGGCAACAGCGACGGATCGTACACGTCCAGATCGCTGCCCCAGTGATGGCGGCTGGCGCCCGGCAGGGCCGACCAGCGCAGGATCGCCTCACAGCGCTCGGCGGCCGATAGCGTCGCGACGTCGATCGGGCGGCTGTCCTTATCTAATACTGGCCGCTGGCCGCAGAATTTGCCATTCCAAATCGCCAACTGGCGGTCGAAATCGCGGAAGGTGCTGGCGGGCTGGAGATCGAATCCCGCCTCATGCGCCGCCTGCTGCATCGCCAGGAAGGCGTTGACCGCCTGCGGCTGCAGGCGGTGGTTCCCGCTCAGCGGCGCGAGGTGTTCGGTTGAGCGGCCGGTGAGCATCTCTGCGTTGATCATGCGACCAATTGCTCCATGATGCGTTGATACATGCGGCTCAGCAGCTGCAGATCCGCGGCGTTGACACATTCGTTGACCTTGTGGATGGTGGCGTTGACCGGCCCCAGTTCCACCACCTGCGCGCCCATCTGCGCGATGAAGCGGCCGTCGGAGGTGCCGCCGGTGGTCAGCAACTGCGGCGTCAATTCAGAATAGTGCTCGACCGCGTTGACCACCGCATCCACCAGCGCGCCGCGCGAGGTGAGGAACGGTTGACCGGACAGCCGCCATTCGATGCTGTAATTCAACTGATGGCGTTCCAGCAGCTCTTCCACGCGCTGCTTGATCATCGCGTCGGTCAGTTCGGTGCTGAAACGGAAGTTGAACTGCACGTAGAGATCGCCCGGGATCACGTTGTTGCTGCCGGTGCCGGCCTGCACGTTGGCGATCTGCATACTGGTCGGCGGGAAGAACTCGTTGCCGCGATCCCATTCGATCGCCACCAGTTCATTCAGTGCCGGCATGGCGCGGTGCACCGGATTGTCCGCCAGATGCGGATAGGCAACGTGCCCCTGTACGCCGTGGATATGCAGGTTGGCGGTGATGGAGCCACGACGGCCGTTTTTCACCACGTCGCCGACGCGCTCGGTGCTGGACGGCTCGCCGACCAGGCAGTAATCCAGCCGCTCGTTGCGCGCCATCAGCGCTTCGACCACTTTAACCGTGCCGTGAGTGGCGCTGGCTTCTTCATCCGAAGTGATCAGGAATGCCAGACGGCCCCGGTGATTCGGGTTGGCGGCGACAAAGCGTTCCGCGGCCACCACCATCGCGGCCAATGAGCCTTTCATGTCCGCCGCGCCGCGGCCATAGAGCATGCCGTCACGGATTGCCGGTTCAAACGGCGGGTTGTCCCAGCGTTTTTCATCACCGGTCGGCACCACGTCGGTGTGCCCGGCAAACGCCAGGGTTTGCCCTTCACCGCGCCAGGCCCAGAAGTTTTGGGTATCTTCGAAGTCCATTGCTTCGACGGTGAAGCCGATCGCCTGCAGGCGATCGATCATCAGCTGCTGGCAGCCTTCGTCATTCGGGCTGAGGGAAGGGCGTTTGATCAACTGCTGGGCCAGTTCGATAACCGGGCAAGTCATACGGCAACCTCGGTGATAAATTGTTGGTAAGTGTCGGCGTTAAAACCGAGCAGGGCGTGGCCGTTGCCGTCGTCCAGCAGCGGACGTTTAATGATTGCCGGCTGCGCCAACATCAGCGCGATGGCGGCGTCGGCATTATCACAGGCGTTGCGCTGCGCTTCATCCAGCTTGCGCCAGGTGGTACCGCGGGTATTGAGCAGCGGCTCCCAACCCAGTTGCGCGACGAAACCGCGCAGTTGCTGTTCGGTCAGGCCGTCGGCGCGGTAGTCGTGAAAATGATAGGCTATGCCCTGATCTTCCAGCCAGCGGCGGGCTTTTTTGATGGTGTCGCAGTTTTTGATGCCGTACATCGTCAGCGTTGTCTGTTGCGGTTTATTTGCCATGGCGTAAAGCTACCTGTCTCGTCGAGTCGATACTGAGCGGCGGGCGCGGTCTTAGGCCTTCTCGCCGCCCGGCGATAGCAGAGATAATGCCAGTAAAGCGGCGGCGAGATCCAGACAACGATGCGCGCGAGAGACGATTGGGCGCCAGGGAGAGAGAGGTTGGCAAAGCGATGAAACGGCGACCTTCGCCAGCGGTGCTTTTAAAAGACGCCGGCGAACGCATTCAGCCGCCAATGCGGAGCTGGGGGGCGGTCACTACTCTTTATTGGTTCTTATGTTTAAACGATCGGTCAAACACCGTACGCGGGTAATATGCAACAGCGGTTTTATCCTGCTGGCGCCGAGCTTTTTCATTATTCGCGACTTGTAATGATTGGCGGTTTTATTTCTGATATTCATGGCATTGCTGATATCGGCCAGCGATTTTCCCGTCGACCACTCCGAAAGGAAAAGGGACTCGCGCTGGGAGAGTTGCGGCGGTTCGGTATAGTGACTGTAACGCTTATATAAGTCACCGATCAGGTGGCTGAAGCGGCTCAATGATATAAGGTTTGATAATATAATGGTCTTATTGTCGACAATCACCACCTCATGCAGGCAGTCGGTGATAATGATTATTTTGTAGGTATTGGGGTTGGCATATTCATCGCGGTAACGTGCTTCAAAATTGGCGATAGTGACATCGATAAAGCAGACCCTTTTACGGCTAAAGCCGGCCGGCGCGCGTTTTTCCGCCCATGTTTGGTTAATGAGTTGTCGAATGCCGACGGTGGTATAGGCACACTCGCTGAAAATATCAATTTCCATTTTATTATAGTCCTTTACTTTCTATTTCCCGGTGAGGATTGATATCTTAAAACATAAAAAAAGAAATAATCTAAATAATTTCATGTTGAACTTATCTTGCACCGCAAACGAATGAGCGTTATCTGGGCGCGAGCTTTGAAGGGAAGGTTATATACTAGCATGATTTATAAAGAGTAAATCTTTTTTTCAACCGAATTTTTAAGCAAGGTAAGGCTAATAGAATAGACATCTTCTATTAATACCTCGGTAATTGAAAGGAATTAACATAGATATTGACTATCAAAATTATCAAAACGATCGTTTTTGACGATCATTAAATGACGGAAGATTGCGTTTAACGAGTTAAAAACTAAGATTTTTCTTGGTTTTATCACGATGAGAAGCTTTACTTGGAGCGACAGTAAAGTCGGCGCTGAAGTCATGCGAAAATTAACGTGGAAATTGAGACAAAGATAATTCTAAACAAAGAAAATGCGATGTTTTAAGCTGTGAGCAGAGTGCGAACGTGGATGATTGATACGGAGAGCTGGCGTGAAAGAATGTCATATCGAAATTTCCGATCGGGTAACGCAGGAAATAACGTCCTGTATCGCGGAGGGGTTGGACCGTTTTAATGATCAACATATCGGCTACGGCGATCGTCTGCCGTTGGCCGTGGTGGTAAAAGATCCCGATAGTGGGGAGGTTCTCGGGGGGATTACCGGGCGCTCATCATTAGGGCTGCTGTTTCTCGATCTCTTTTATCTGCCGGAAGCGTTGCGCGGGGCGGGGCTGGGCAGCGAATTGTTGCGCCGTTTCGAGCAGGAAGGCCGCCGGCGCGGTTGCCTTTCCGCCGTGTTGTACACCATCAGTTTTCAGGCGCCGGACTTTTATCAACGACATGGCTGGCAGCGTATGGGGGAGGTGCCGTGCCTGCCGCCGGGGACCTGCCGTATCTTTATGAGCAAAACCTTGTAATGCGCGATTAACGTACGTAGCCTCCCTGTTGCAAACGCCGCAGGGCGGCGCCCTCAGCGAACACCATGCCGGTGGTCAAATCGTGAAAGCCGTACTTTTTATAGAAGGCCAGTTTTTCCGGCACCGAATAGATGAAAATCTTGCCGAGCGGCGCCAGATCTTGCATCACCCGGTCCATCAACCTGCGCCCCAACCCCTGTCCCTGAAAGCGCGGATCGATCGCCACGTCGGCCAGGTAGGCAACCGAGGTCAAATCGCTGATGGCATGCGCGGTGGCGATCAGCTCATCGCCGATAAACCCCCAATAGCAAAACTGGCTGTGTTGGTAAACGCGTTGCAGCGTATGCGGATCGCGTTCGCCCAGCCCGGCGGCCTGCAGCAATTCACACAGCCGCTGCCAGTCTATGGCGCGGCGGCTCATATCGGTGATGATTTCCATGGTTTTCCTCTAATCAATATGATTGAGATCGGCGGCATAGTGCCGAATGGCGCGCTGATAGCCGTGGATGCCGGGGTCTGACGAGGTGTCCGCCAGCAACAATAACAGATCGGCCACGGCGCGTTTATTTTCACCCAGGTTGTACAGCGTCATGGCGCGAAACAGCATTAGTTCGTTGGCCTGCGGGAATTCGGTCAGGCCATCGTCGAAAGCGCGCAGCGAAGCCGGGTATTTCCCCAGGGCGCGGTAAGTGCTGCCGAGGCCCAGCCAGGCTTCACGGCGCTGGGCGGGCGGCAAATCGCGAGCCAATGCCGCGAGGTAGCAGGGAATGGCCTGTTGCTCCAGGCCCTGAACGTCATACAGGCAGGCCAGCTGAAAGTGTAACATCGCCGCTTCCGGCTCGGCCGCCAGTTGCCGTAACGCCAGCGCAGTCGCTTCCTGATAGCGGCCCTGCGTTTTCAACTGCGAGAGAGACAAAGAAGTGGACATGATCGGCGCTCCCTTGGCGTATTTTTATACCTTTTACACGCTACCGTGGAGAAATTGATATCACAAGGGAATAGCTGTACTGCACATTGATCAGATAAATACGAAAATGTGCGCTAAGCCCGATTTCCGGGCCCGGCATCGTTCCCGTTTCCCTTCACATGGTCAAAAAACAAGCGTAGAATCCGCTTCGTCAAATAATTGAGGTTGTAAAGTATTATGGTTGATCGTGAATTAGGAAACTGGAAAGACTTCATTGATGAGATGTTGGGCAACTGACACAGCGTTGAAGCAGATGGCAAGGTTGAGTCATTGGAACGTCACTGAAACACCTTGGGAACGAGATTATCGTTCGAAAAAAAGCAGCATCGGTTACCCGACGCTGCTTTTTTTATGCGCTGCCTGTTACTCCTCAGTGGTCGGCGTGGTTGCCGGATGCGCTTTACCCGGGAAACGGCGCCGCACCAGCACGAAGAACAGCGGCACGAAGAAAATCGCCAGCAGGGTGGCGGAGATCATGCCGCCCATCACCCCGGTGCCGACCGCATGCTGGCTACCGGAACCGGCGCCGCTGCTGGTGGCCATCGGCAGCACGCCGAAGATGAACGCCAGCGAGGTCATCAGGATCGGCCGCAGACGCATGCGGGACGCGTCGAGCGTCGCCGACATCAGATCCTGGCCTTTATGGTTCAGCTCATTAGCGAACTCGACGATAAGAATGGCGTTTTTCGCCGACAGCCCAATGATGGTCAACAGGCCAACCTGGAAATAGACGTCGTTCTCCAGACCGCGCAGCCAGGTGGCGGCGACCGCGCCGATCACCCCCAGTGGCACCACCAGCATCACAGAGAACGGTATCGACCAGCTCTCGTACAGCGCCGCCAGGCACAGGAACACTACCAGCAGCGAGATGGCGTACAGCGCCGGCGCCTGCGAGCCGGACAGCCGTTCCTGATAGGACATCGCCGTCCATTCCAGCCCGAAGCCGGTCGGCAGTTGGCTGACCAGTTTTTCCATTTCCGCCATCGCGGTGCCGGTGCTGACGCCGTTGGCCGCTTCGCCGACGATCTCCAGCGCCGAGCTGCCGTTATAGCGCTCCAGCCGCGGCGAACCGTACTCCCAGTGCGAGCTGGCGAAGGCCGAGAACGGCACCATGCCGCCCGCGCTGTTGCGTACATACCATTTGTTAATGTCAGCCGGCAGCATGCGGAACGGCGCTGCGGCCTGCACGTAGACTTTTTTCACCCGGCCGCGGTCGACGAAGTCGTTGACGTAGGTCGAGCCCCAGGCGGTGGAGAGGGTATTGTTGATGTCGTCGATAGACACGCCCAGTGCCTGAGCCTTGCGTTGATCGATATCGATTTGCAACTGCGGGCTGTCGTCCAGTCCGTTGTGGCGCACGCGCGACAGCAGCGGGTTTTGCCCGGCCAGCTGTAGCAGCTGATCGCGCGCCGCCATCAGCTTGGCGTGGCCGAGGCCGGCGTGGTCTTCCAACTCCATATCGAAGCCGGAAGAGTTGCCGAGGCCGGTGATAGCCGGCGGGCTGCTGGCGATCACCCGCGCTTCGTTAATCTTGTTGAACGCCAGGGTGGCGCGATCGATGATGTCGAACGAGCTGTTGGCGCCCGAGGTGCGCAGATCCCAGTCTTTTAGCCGAATGAACAGACGCGCCACGTTTTGGCCGTTCCCCCCCGGCCCGGAGCCGATGATGGCGAACACCGACAACACATCCTGTTTCTCTTCGGTGAGGAAGTACCGCTCAACCTTTTCCACCACTTTGGACGTTTGTTGCAGGGTCGAACCTGCCGGCAGCTGCACCTGTACGGTGAAGATGCCACGGTCTTCCTGCGGCAGGAAGGAGGTCGGCAGCTTGATGAACAGCAACGCCATGCCGCCGAGCAACAGCAGATAAATCACCATGTAGCGGCCGCTGGCGTGCAGGATGCGCCCCACGCCGCGCTCATAGCGTTCGGTGTTGCGGTTGAACATGCGGTTGAACCAGCCGAAGAAGCCGCGCTTACCGTGGTGGTGGCCCTTGGCGATCGGTTTGAGCAGCGTGGCGCACAGGGCAGGGGTCAGGATCATCGCCACCAGCACCGACAGCACCATGGCGGAGACGATGGTGATGGAGAACTGTCGATAGATGGCGCCAGTGGTGCCGCCGAAGAACGCCATCGGCACGAACACCGCCGACAGCACCAGGGCGATGCCAACCAGCGCGCTCTGGATTTGCCCCATGGATTTGCGCGTGGCTTCACGCGGCGGCAGGCCTTCTTCGCTCATCACGCGTTCGACGTTTTCCACCACCACGATGGCGTCGTCCACCAGCAGGCCGATCGCCAACACCATGGCGAACATGGTGAGGGTGTTGATGCTGAAGCCGCAGGCGGACAGGATGGCGAAGGTGCCCATTAGCACCACCGGCACGGCGATGGTGGGGATCAGCGTGGCGCGGAAATTCTGCAGGAACAGGTACATCACCAGGAACACCAGCAGGATGGCTTCCAGCAGCGTTTTCACCACGTCCTTGATCGAGGCTTTGACGAACGGGGTGGTTTCATAGGCCACTTTGGCCTCCAGCCCGCGCGGGAAGTACTGCGACAGTTCGGCGATCTTGTCCTTCACCAACTGGTCGGTCTGCAGTTCGTTGGCGCCGGAGGCCAGCTTGATGTTCATGCCCGCGGCCTGCATCCCGTTGTAGCGGCTGAGGTAGTTGTAGTTCTCGCCGCCCAGTTCGACGGTGGCGACGTTGCCCAGCGTCACCAGCGATCCGTCCTGATTGACCCGCAGGGTGATCTGGCGGAATTGTTCTGGCGTCTGGAGCTGCGACTGGGCGTTGATGGTGGCGTTCAACGCCTGTTTATCGACCGATGGCGTGCCGCCCAACTGGCCGACCGCCACCTGGGCGTTCTGCGATTGAATGGCCTTGACCACGTCCTGGGTCGTGAGCTGGTAACTGTTGAGCTTGTTGGGATCGAGCCAGATACGCATGGCGTATTGCGAGCCGTACACGTCCATGCTGCCGACGCCGTTGATGCGGCTGAGCGGATCCTGCAGGTTGGAGACGATGTAATCGGCGATGTCCTGCTTGTCCATGCTGTTGTCGGTGGAGACGAACGCCACCATCATCAGCGTGGTGTCGCCGGATTTCGACACCGTGACCCCCTGATTCTGCACCGCCTGCGGCAAACGTTTGATCGCCGCCTGCAGCTGGTTTTGCACCTGCTGCATCGCTTCGTTGGGATCGGTGCCGGCTTCGAACGTCAGCGTGACGGTTGCCTGGCCGGTATTGGTGCTCTGCGACGACATATACATCATGTTGTCGAGGCCGGTCATATTCTGTTCAATGATCTGCGTGACGGTGTTTTCCAGCGTTTGCGCCGAAGCACCTGGGTAAGTTGCGCTAATGCGCACGTTCGGCGGCGCCAGATTCGGGTATTGTTCTACCGGTAAAGAAAAAATCGCCAATGCCCCGGTGAGGCAAAGAATAATTGCCAGCACCCAGGCGAAAATCGGGCGATCAATAAAAAAATTGGCCATGCAGCGCGAACCTCGTTATGACTTGTTCTATCTTTAAAACGCATCGGAAATATGCATTTCAGCGGCAGGGAAGGATTCCGGCGCTATTGCACTTTACTCGGGATAGTCGAGGAAAGCGTGGAGAAAAAAAGGAGATAGTGTAAATAACGGTAGCGGAAAACGGCGTGGATGCACCGACGCCGATAATTGTACGCTATTAAGACATTTTTATTACTATCAAAGGCCTTGCGCATGTCTTCGCCGCAGGCAACCGAAAGTAAAAACTGGACTCACCTTACAGCAGGAGCTTGGCATGGGAATTAACCCGGTATTTGCCCGTCGGCTTTATTTATGCTGGCTGATCAGCCACAGTGAGCGGCCCAATGTGCCGCGGTTGATGGCGCTGACCGGTTGGCCGCGCCGCACGTTGCAGGATGTGCTGAAGGCGCTGCCCGGCATGGGCGTCGAGCTGCAGTTCGTGCAGCAGGGCGTGCGCAACAACGACGGTTTCTATCAGTTGGAAAGCTGGGGGCCGTTCAACAAGAGCTGGGTGCATCAGCACCATCAGGCGCTGCTCAGCGCCATCGAGTAAGCGGCCCCGGCGTATTGGCCGGGGCGGGGCGATCAGTGGCTTTTGTACTCCAGGTACATCACCGTCGCCGCCACGCGAGAACGCACGTCCAGCTTGCGCAGTATATTGCGGATGTGCACCTTCACGGTTTCTTCAGAGATATGCAGCTGCGCCGCCACCTGTTTGTTGGACAGGCCGCGCGCCACCTCTTGCAAGACGTCCAGTTCGCGTTCGGTCAAGGCGGCGAAGGGATCGCGTTGCTCGCCGCGCGCCAGCAAATAGTCGGCCATGGCGTCGCTGATCACGTTCTGCCCTTCGGCGGCGGCGCTGATGTGTTCCAGCAGCTGTTCCGGTTCACTGTCTTTCAGCAGATAGCCGTCGGCGCCGGCGTCGATCAGCGCATACAGATCGCTGCGCGCGTCGGAGACCGTCAGCACGATGATGCGCGCGTCCACGCCTTCGTCGCGCAGGGCCCGCAGCGTATCCAGCCCGGACATGCCCTTCATGTTCAGATCCAACAAGATCACGTCCGGCGCGTGCTGCAGTGCCAGCGCAACCGCCTCGCTGCCGTTGCCGGCCTCCGCTACCACGCCAAATCGCGCATCCAGTCCCAGCAGCTGTTTGATGCCGCGCCGCATCAACGGATGATCGTCAACGATCATGACTCGGTATTGCTTCATCACCATGAAATATGCTCCCTGTAGCAAGTAAAGCCACTCAAACGCGCCCGGAGGCGTGCTTCACAGTGGGACTGTCTCTTCAAAAATAGCGGCATTCTGCACCGCAAACCTCTCTGGGCAGCCTTCTGCCCGGCGGCAACCGTAACGCCGAGTGAACAGCCGCAAGGTCAGGGCGAGAATGTCAGGCAGACCGCCGTGCCGCCGCCGCTTCTGCGCCGGATGCGCAGCGTTCCTCCCAGTCGCGCCGCGCGTTCGCTCATGATGGTCAAGCCGTAATGCCCTTCCGGTTCTTCCAGACTGGCGATGCCGCAACCGTCGTCGGTAATGCTGAATACGTTGTCGCCTGCGGCATTGACCTCGCAACACACCGCGATCTCGTTCGCTCCGGCGTGCTTGACGGCATTGAGTACCGCTTCGCGCACGATCTGCAGCGCGTGCACCTGCTGTTGGGCGTTGAGCGCCTGCGAGGGCAGCCGACAGTGTAACTGAATCCGCGCGGGGGTTAGCGCCTTTAATGGCTGCAACAGTTGCTCCAGCGCGGCATTCAGATCCGCCTCCTGAATGTTGAGGCGGAAGGTGGCCAGTAATTCTCTCAGCTGGCGATAGGCATCGGCCAGCGTGCGATCGAAATCATCGATAATCGTCTGCGCCGCCGGATCGTCGGCGGCGCGCCGGAGCAGCGTCAGCTGGATGCGCAGGAACGACAGCGTCTGCGCCAGCGAATCGTGCAGCTCGCGGGCGATGGTCCCACGCTCTTCCATCAGCAACAGATATTGGTGCTGCTTTTGCGCGCGGTTGAAGTAGACGCCGCGGCCCAACATATTGGCCAGGCTCTGCATCAGGTGAGGATGCGGCGGCTGCGCCTCGGGCTGCCAACGCAATTCGCCCAGCAGTTTATCGCCTTGAGTGATCGACAGCGCGCTCCAGGCTTGCGCCGGCGCCGGCTCTCCTTCGTTCAGTTGCCACTGGCCATGGTCGTCCGCCACGTTCAACCGGATGCAGCGCAGTCGTTCACTTTGGCGCACGATGCGCAGCACATTTTCAAACGCCTGCTGATCGATCTGGCGCACGCTCAGCGCCTGCGAGCAGCGATACAGCACCTCCAGCGTTTCGTTGGCCTGCTGCAGGCGCTGGGTCTTTTCCTGCACTTTCAGCTCCAGCGACTGATAGAGCCGGGCCAGCTCGTCCGACATGGCGCTGAAGGTTTGCGACAGCACGCCGAGTTCGTTCGGCAGCGCCACGTCCAGCTGCGGGTGGCGAAAGTCGCGCTGTTGCACGCGCTGGCTGGCGTCGACCAGATGCTGCAGCGGCGTGACCACCTGGCGGCGCATAAAACGGATGCAGAACAGCACCAGACCGATGATGGCGGCGTAGCCCAGTACGCTGATGGCGGCCACCAGGGTGAGTTTCAACTCTGAATAACGCTGCAGAGCGGAAACGAAATGATCGACGCGGTTGACGTAGCCGGCAACCTCTGCCCGGTAGGCGGCCGCCTGCCCGTCGCGGATCTGCTGCTCCATCGTTTGCCATGTTCGTTGCAACGCCAGATAGTGGTTGCGTACCTCGGCCGGGACGTAAAAACGCGCCAGCTTTTGCAGCGCGGGTGCCTGCAAAGATTGCCGGTATTGCTGCAGGTGCAGCTCCAGCTCCGGGTTCTGCCGGTCGAGGTCAAAGGCCAAGCGGTAGCTTTGCATGCGCAGCGAACCGGCGATGTTGATCGCCTCGGCATCGCTCTGGCTGCCGGCGACGGTCGTCAACGCCAACCCGGTGGCGAGCACCGACAGGATCACGATGCCGAACAGCGCTCTGGCCAGGCTGCCGGTCACGGAACGTTTAACAAGCAATCACGGAATCCTTTTCTCTCAGGTGAGGCGCTTCGCCAGTTTCATTCGAAAGCAAAACTATAACTTTTGCAACTAAATTGCACCGCGATTTGTATCAAGTTGTCAACAAAACGGGAACAATTGTCGTTGTGTAATCAAATGAATAGCGAAATGCCCACCGATTTTCAGCCGCAGCCCGGTTTCCACTGATGATTTGCCTTTGTGGATGCGATTCGTCCTGACTCGTCTGTCAGAGTCTGCGTCTGCCCACGATGTATTTTAAATCCTGGTTTACCCGGAGAGGCGATGTGATTTTTGTTGCAAATCGTCTGCCGCGGCGCGGCCTAATCGCGGTATGATCTGCACGTTGTCACGCAAGGGAAAAGGGTTATGTCGTCGAAAATTGAGAATGTGAAGAAAGAGCTGCTGTCTGACAACTGGTATGTGCTGCACAAGTACACGTTCGATCTGAAACGCAAAAACGGCGGTTCGGTGCAACAGGTGCGCGAGGTCTACGATCGTGGCAACGGCGCTACCATTTTGCTGTACAACCGCGCCAAGGGCACGGTGGTGCTGACCAATCAGTTCCGCATGCCGACCTACGTCAACGGCAACGAGAGCGGCATGCTGCTCGAGGCCTGCGCCGGCCTGCTGGACGCCGACTCTCCGGAGCAATGCGCGCGCCGCGAAGCGGTGGAGGAGACCGGTTTTCAGGTCAGCGAGGTGAAGAAAATCTTCGAAGCGTACATGTCGCCGGGCGGCGTGACCGAAATCGTGCACTTCTTTATCGCCGAATACCATGATGATGAGCGGCGCGCGGCCGGCGGCGGCATTGAAGATGAAGATATTGAGGTGATCGAACTGCCGTTTCGCGACGCGGTGGCGATGATCGCCGACGGCCGGATTAAAGACGGCAAGACCATCATGCTGCTGCAGTATTTGCAGATTCATCGGGTGATGGAATAAAAAAAGCCGGTCATGATGACCGGCTTTTTTATCGGCTTGCGCCCGGCCGCTTACTTCAGCAGCGCCTGCGCCTTGGCCACCACGTTGTCCACGGTGAAGCCGAACTCGGCGAACAGCTGCTCCGCCGGCGCCGACTCACCGAAGGTGGTCATGCCCACGATGGCGCCGTTCAGGCCCACGTACTTGTACCAGTAGTCCGCGATACCCGCTTCCACCGCCACGCGCGCCGTTACCGCCGCCGGCAGCACCGACTCGCGGTACGCCGCATCCTGCTTGTCGAACGCGTCGGTCGACGGCATCGACACCACGCGCACCTTGCGGCCCGCTGCGGTCAGCGTGTCCGCCGCTTCCACCGTGATACCCACTTCGGAGCCGGTGGCAATCAGGATGACGTCCGGCGTGCCCGCGCAGTCTTTCAGCACGTAGCCGCCGCGGTACACGTTCGCCAGCTGCTCTGCGGTGCGCGGCTGCTGGGTCAGGTTCTGGCGCGAGAACACCAGCGTGGTCGGGCCGTCGTTGCGCTCGATACCGTACTGCCACGCCACCGCCGATTCCACCTGGTCACACGGGCGCCAGGTGCTCATGTTCGGGGTCACGCGCAGGCTCGCCAGCTGCTCCACCGG